>NZ_JAXCHT010000040.1:0-15990 GCF_035984655.1 Actimicrobium sp. GrIS 1.19
GGAATGTGGCCGGCCAGCTTGGCGCTGGTTCGCGCTAAATACCGTATTCGCTACGAAGTGAAATTGGTCAAGACGTCGCTCGTGAGGCGCTTACGAATGGTTCAACAGCCCGGCGGGTGCGACGCGCATCAAGTCAACACGGGTGACGCCAGGTGAGCCATCGAATTTCCATGCGAACGCCTTCTCGCCGACCGCGAACGCGACGCTTTCGCCGCCGGTGACGTCGACTTGCTCGGTCGCTGGCCCAAGGATAATTACCCTGCTGGCGGACTCAACCGCGACAGGGTTGCCCATCACGCTGGTGGACGGATCCCATTCGGCAGGAGTTTGTGCGCAAGCGGCACACAAGATGCACGAAAAAAAGGAGATAAAAAGCCTTCGTTCCAGTAGATTCATTCCAACCCCCATGAGCCGGTTCACAGCGCTAACGATTGCCAACATGACCTATGGGAACGATTGTCCGCCGGTTCACGCAGCCCGTGCTGTATTGAGACCACCAATCGCCGCAAGCGCAGTAACCCGACCATTGGGTCGAGGCTGCCGGAATACCGGTGACGGATGGCAGGACGGGAAACAACCCACTAAGTCAAATTCTTCACTTGTTTATCTCCTCCGGAAGAAAAAGGGATCGGAGTAGTGTCTGCGTTCGGCCGTGATCAGTTGCCAAAAAAATATATTGTGCTGGCAGACGTTTGATGACTGGTTATTCGCTTAAAAAACTCTTGGTAAATAAACGCACTCACGAGTATCTTAAGATAACTGACGAGAGAGCGCTGATTTGACCGCCTGAAAAATTGATTTGGAGGGAAAACCTCCACAAGGCATTCCCCCGTTAGTAACCGCCGAGTTTGTTGACAAAATACAAAGATAGCCGACGAGTAACTGCATGTTCGACGCCTGTTACTCACTGGACTGGGGGAGATGGCGATGTCAAAACAAAAAATATCGGGAAGCCGGGTTGCATCCGGTGCGATTCGTACGCACGCCTTGCCTGCGAAAGTTGTTTCAACCTCAAACTGTGCCTGCGCGCAGCGCTCGGTTGACCACTTGCTGATCGAGCGCTTCAACGCTGGCGATCTCCTGGCATTCGAAGTGCTTTTGATCAGATACCGATACCGTGTCGCATCGCTGATTGACCTGCATGTGCGCGATCCGGACGTGGCGGAGGAATTGACGCAACATGTCTTTTTGCGCGCTTTTCGTGCGCTCGATAATTTCGAGTGTGAAAGCCCGTTCTCGAGCTGGCTATTTGCGCTCGTCCATGAAATGGCGACCAATTACCTTCAGGTTGGTCGCCTTCCGGTCCGTCCGATTTGATCTGCCTGCAAGTAGCATCCGTTCTCGCCTGCAGCTGTCTGCGCAGGTCATATGCGCGTCGCCGGCAAACAATTCCGGTGCTCGCTATACTCGATGAATGGCGCTACCAAAAGATCAATTGATGGAAAACAACGAGGCAGTGGACTGCGCCGAGAAGCATGCTTCCGAGGCGATCAATGCGCCGTGCCAGAATCAGCCCGGTGGACAGCGGTCGCTGGACCACCTGCTGATCCAGCGCTTTAATGCAGGTGACATTCGCGCATTTGAAGTGTTGGTGATCAAATACCAGCGCCGCGTGGCATCACTCATTAATATGAATGTGCACAACGCGAGTGTGGCAGAGGAATTGACCCAGGAGGTCTTTTTGCGGGCCTATCGCGGGCTGGTGAATTTTCGCTTTGAAAGCGCTTTTTCGACCTGGCTGTACAGGATTGCGCGCAACATCTCGACGTCCTACTATCGGGAGGGTCATATGCACGCAGACAATGCCGTATCGATCGATGTGCTGGCCGAAACCAGTAATCCGATTTATGCCCCCGGCGCTGAAAACTTCGCGCCAAGTCCGGAAGACAGTCTCTGTGGACAGCAATTGCTGTTTGCCATTGAGCAATCGATCGACCGGCTCTCACCGCAAATGCGCAGCTCCATCACGATGCGTGAAATGGATCACTGCAGCTATGCCGAGATTGCAGATACCTTGCATATTCCTTTAAACACGGTTCGTTCACTAATTTTCAGGGCCCGTGCAACTATCGCCACCGATATACGTCCTTTATTAGACAGAGCTATTTCTGCGAGGTAGTTTTATTTGAAGCCGACACCGAATCTCGAGGGTATTGCCATCGTGGCGACGCTACTTGAAGAGAGTACTGACGCCATCACATTCAATGCAGCAATGCTTGAACTGGGAGCTAATCCCGGATTGATGGAGTCATTGATGGCGGTTCAATTCGTCAAGGACGCAATCCAGGGCAATCCTTGTCCTGACAAACGCTATACCGCCGGCATCATGCAGTTTATCGCTGAGGCTGAACGCAAGCGGATTGCCGACGAAAAAAGCGACAAGTAGCCTCGCTCCGTAGCGCTGTTATTGCCCGTTGGTAAACAGAGATCATGTCCGGTCTTTGTCAGCGGGTTATTCACAAAAATAATCGCGTCTAAATAAGGAGAGCGACCAGTGGAAGCTATTACCGTCAGTCAGTACGAACTCGTCTACAACGCATTTTCGTTTGCCATCGCCGTCATGGGGGCCGCAACGATATTTTTCTTTCTCGGGCGATCGCAGGTTGCCTCGGCTTACCGAACGGCTCTGACCATTACGGGTCTGGTCACCTTGATTGCGGCGTACCACTACCTGCGCATTTTCAACTCGTGGGAGGCATCGTTCACCGTCTCCGGTGGTCAAGTCGCAGCTTCCGGCGTCAAATTCAATGATGCATACCGCTATGTCGACTGGTTGCTGACGGTGCCGCTGCTGTTGATTGAGCTGATTCTGGTGATGCGTTTGCCCCGCGCCGAAACCGTGGCCAAGGCCACCAAGCTCGGCTTGCTCGCCGCGCTAATGGTGGTGCTCGGTTATCCCGGCGAGGTCTCGGCCGATCCAAGTACACGCTGGATCTGGTGGGCGTTGGCGATGGTCCCGTTCATTCTCATCGTCTACGACCTGTTCGTTGGCCTGAGTGCATCCATCAGCTCGCAACCGGCTGCGGCACGCGGTCTGATCAGCAGTGCGCGTTGGGTCACCATCATTTCCTGGTGCTTCTATCCGGTCGTGTTCGTGTTTCCGATGATCGGCCTCACCGGCGGTAGCGCCACCACTGCCGTTCAAGTCGGCTATACCGTCGCCGACATCGTGGCCAAGGCGGGCTTCGGCGTGCTGATCTTTTTGATCGCCGCACGCAAGTCAGAGGCGGAAGGACACGTGTAATTTTCTGCGTCCGTCAGTGCCGCCAGTGCGCTTTGCTCTGGCGGCACTGTCCCTTCGACTGAAATGCCCTCTGGAGTACCTCCATGTCTGCTCGATTGGTCATGGCATCAACGGCTCCTACGTGGAACACGATTGATGGCCTTCATTCTGTGGAACAGCGTTGCCGGGATCTGATCCAGCGGAAACCCGCTCCCGACGCTGACATTTTCAATACCGCGGCAGGCGCCGCAACCTATCACCTGCATGCCGGTGGCAGCCGTATTCGCGCCAGATTGGCGCTCGACGCCGCGTTCCATTTAGGGTTGTCTGCGCGTGACGCAGTCGCCATTGCCAGCGCCTGTGAATTACTGCACAACGCGTCGCTGGTGCACGACGATTTGCAGGATCGCGATGTCCAACGGCGCGGTGCCGATGCCGTCTGGAAAATCTACGGTGAAGCCACCGCGATTTGTACCGGCGACTTGCTGCTGTCGGCTGCCTATGCGGCACTGGCGGATATGGATCGGTCGACCTGCCTGCAGCAGATGCTGTCTCTGGTGCATGCCCGAACCGCGGCCGCCATTCGGGGGCAGGCGGCGGACGTCTCGCACCGTATCCGACCAATCCTCGACGTGTCGACCTACTTGCAAATCGTCGCGGGTAAATCCGGAGCGCTGCTGAGCTTGCCGCTCGAATTGGCCCTGATCGCAGCCGGTCAGGGACAGTGGGCCGACAAGGCGTGTGAAGCCGCCGAAGCTTTTGCGATTGGCTACCAGATTGCCGACGATCTGGATGATCTCGAGAAGGATGCCGGCAGCGAGGATGTAGGGCAAACATTGAACCTCGCCCTGCTGATGCGGAGTGGCGACGCAGTACATGCGGGCGATGGCACGGTGCTGCAGCGCTGTGTCACGCTGGCGCAGCATCATCTGACCGTGGCCGCAGCCGGCGCGGCAGCCCTGCCGCACGAGAGCGGACGCTTGCTGGCCGAGCTGGCGATCGCATTGAATGGGCGTTTGTGAGCACCGCCGTGCGGCCACATGCGATCGTCATTGGCGCCGGTTTCGGTGGTATCGCGGCCGCCTTGCGCCTGCGCGCCAAACACTACCGCGTCACCGTGATTGACCGTTGCAGCGCGATCGGCGGACGGGCCCAGATATTTGAGCGAGACGGTTTTCGTCACGATGCCGGGCCGACCGTCATCACTGCACCGTTTTTGTTCGAGGAATTGTTTGCGCTGTTTGGCGAGCGATTGGCCGATCACATCGCGCTGGTGCCAATGAAGCCCTGGTACCGGTTTCGCTTTGCCGATGGCGACACCTTCGACTACGGCGGTACGCTGGAAGAAACGCTGGCCGAAATTGCCCGCATCGAGCCGCGGGATTGTGATGGCTACCGCGCGTTGCTGGCGCATTCCCAACGTATTTTCGATGTGGGTTTCACCGAGTTGTCGGCGGTGCCATTTGATCGCTTCCTGACCATGCTGCGGCAAATACCCCGACTGATCGGTCTGCGCAGCTACAAGACCGTCTGGGGTTTGGTGTCGCACTATCTGTCGCATCCAAAACTGCGCCAGGCGTTTTCGATTCAGCCATTGCTGGTTGGTGGTAATCCATTCGACACCACGAGTATTTATGGATTGATTCATTTTCTCGAGCGGGCTTACGGGGTGCACTTCGCCATGGGCGGTACCGGGGCGATTACCAACGCGCTCGGCGCCTTGATGGCGCGGCAGGGGGTCGACGTGATGCTCGACACCAGCATCAACGCGCTGATGCTAGATGGCCGTCGCGCCACCGGGGTGCGACTGGCGGATGGCCGCACCATCGGCGCCGACCTGGTGGTGTCGAATGCCGATCCGGCCCATCTCTACGGCGAGATGATTCCCGCCAAAAAGCAGCCGGCGACCACCCGCCTGAAATTGGCCAGCGCGCATTTTTCAATGGGATTGTTTGTCCTGTATTTTGGTACCACGCGGACTTACCCGGATGTCGCGCATCACACCATCTGGATGGGCGAGCGGTATCGCGAACTGCTGCGGGATATTTTTGACCGGCGCATTCTGGCCGACGATTTCTCGTTGTATCTGCATCGACCGACGGCAACCGATCCGAGTTTCGCGCCGCCTGGCTGCGACAGTTTTTATGTACTGTGTCCGGTGCCGAACCTGAAGGGCAAGATCGATTGGGACAAACAGGGTCCGCTGCTGCGGGATCGTATTGTTGCGGCGCTGGGGGCGACCATTCTGCCGGACCTGCCGACGACGATCACGGCCGATTTTTACATGACGCCAGAAAACTTCAAGCAGGATTATTGCAGCGCGCATGGTGCCGGGTTCTCGATTGCGCCATTGTTTCGCCAGTCGGCCTGGTTCCGCTTTCATAATCGTGCCGAAGGCATCGACAACCTGTTTCTGGTGGGGGCAGGCACCCATCCCGGCGCCGGCGTGCCGGGCGTATTGTGCTCCGCGAAAGTGATCGATTCGATGATTCCGCAGGCCGCGCCATGACCAGCCAGGCGCGTCCCAGCGAGGAGGTTGCTATGCCCGACGATGCCGATACGGTACTGGCCACCCGTGGCCGCAGTTTTTACTGGGCCCGGCATCTGCTCGGCAGCCGCCATGCGGCGCGCGCGACCCGTTTGTACCGTTTCTGCCGCTACGTCGATGACCTGGCCGACGAGGCGCCGTCGCCGGAACTGGCATGGCAAGCGCTGGATGCACTTGGTGTCGCCATCGCCGGGCAACAGGCGACCAATACGTTGGTCGCTGATGTGCTCGACCTGATGCAGGAGTGCGCCATCGAGCCGGCGATCATGCTGGAACTCATACACGGTGTGCGGTCCGATCTGGGTGAGGTACGTTTTGTCGACGAAACCAGTTTGCTGCGCTATTGCTACCGCGTGGCCGGCACCGTCGGCATCATGATGTGTCGCGTGCTGGATGTGCAGGATGATGCAGCACTGCGCCACGCGATCGACCTGGGAATTGGCATGCAACTGACCAATATCTGTCGCGACGTGGCTGACGACGCCGCACTGGGGCGGCGCTACCTGCCGGCCACGCTGGTTGGTCATTGTGAGCCCGCCGCATTGCTGTGCCCGGGCCCGATGCTGCGCCCGGTCGTCACACGCGGCGTGAAAGTCTTGCTGGCTACGGCCGAACGCTATTACCGCAGTGGTGAACAAGGCCTGCACTATTTGCCGACCGGAGCACGTGCTGCAATCCTGGTTGCTGCGCGCTTGTATCGCGCAATCGGCCGCCGCCTCGGACACCACAGCCATGATTACTGGAGCGGTCGAATCACGGTCTCCACCGCCGGCAAAATCGGACTGACGCTGCAGGCGCTGGGCGATCTCGCCGCGGGGCGCAGCGCGAACGGCCATGGCGCCCAACACGATGCGCTGCTGCACGCGCCTCTGGCCGGTCTGCCACTGACGGTATTTGACGCTGTGCCAGAACATGTCCGCTGACGTCGATCTGCTCATCCTCGGCGGTGGCTGCGCCGGACTGAGCCTGGCGCGCGAACTGGCCGCATTCGGTCGGGCCAGTCCCTCGGTCGGGATCATCGAGCAGCGCGTCGCTTACGGCAACGATCGCACCTGGTGTTTCTGGGGCGACGCTGCCGATCCGGGCACCGAACCGGTTGAACACCAATGGCGCGCAGTCACGCTGCGTGCGCATGGCCACGCAGTAACGGTCGACTGCAGCAGGCATCCGTACCAGATGATCAGCGCCAGACGGTTTTATGACGCGGCGCTGCAGACCATTGCGCTGGCACCGCAGATCAGGCTGGAAACCGGTGCGCGCATCGTGGCGGAGCCCATGCTTGTCAACGGCTTGTGGCAGGTCGAGACTGCGGCCGGGAAGCGCCGCGCGCGCCAAGTGATCGATACCCGTCCAGGCGCCGCGCCGTGTGCAGAACGCGGCTCGCCGCTGCTATGGCAGTCGTTTCATGGCAGCGAGGTGACGTGCGAGGCACCGCTATTCGATCCCGCGACAGCGACATTGATGGATTTTATTGACGACGGCTCGCACCGCATTGTGTTTACGTACCTGTTGCCGATGTCGGCAACGCGGGCCCTGATCGAGCTCACGGTATTTTCTGCCGCGCCTGTCACCGCGGCAGAACTGGCGTTGCCACTGCAGCGGCAAATCCGCGCGCGGGTCGGATCACATCCATTCAAGGTCGAGCGCTCGGAGCATGGCATCCTGCCGATGGGACTGGTTCCCGAAAAAACAACGTGGCGAGCCAATTACTTGCAGGTCGGCCTGATGCACGGTGCCGCCCGTGCCAGCACAGGTTATGCGTTTCAACGTATTCAACGCTGGGCGCGCCACTGCGCAGCCGAGCTCGCAAACGGCGCACCAGCGGTCGGGCATGCGCCGGACCGCATGCTCATGCGCGGCATGGATCGGCTGTTTCTGTCTTTGCTGCGTCACCGTCCAGATCTGGCGCCGACGCTGTTTGTCAGGATGTTTCAGCACGCCGCGCCGGATAGCCTGGCGCGCTTCATGAGTGATCGTGCTGCACTTGGTGACACCCTGAGTTTGATTGCGGCCTTGCCGGCATTGCCGTTCATCCGGCAACTTGGCCGCAACTTCCTGCACGCGCCATGAAGGACTCTCCGCTCACCGCTGGCAATGTGTTACTGCGCGCGCAGGGCATGGCTTTTTGTCTGTTGGCCGTGCTGGGGCTGGCAGCGACACCGTGGCTGGTCGACCTGAATCCCTCGACGCTGCTGGTCGGGGTGGCGGCGGCCATTTTTTTTCTTGGTATTCCGCATGGCGCTCTCGACATCGTATTTGCCCAGAGGTTGTACCGCGTGCGAGCTGGCAGGCATTGGCTGCTGTTTATTGGCGTCTATCTGCTGCTGGCAGCGCTGGTAATCGCGCTGTGGTATTTGGCGCCACGGTTATTTCTGGCCGCCTTCCTGCTGATCTCGGCATACCACTTTTCTGGCGACCCGGTGATCGCGTTGTCGGTGCCCGCACGCATCCTGTACGGCAGTGCCGTGATCGTGTTGCCGACCCTGCTGCATGCCGATCAGGTTGCCGCACTGTTCGGCTACCTGATTGGTGCCGGCGCGGCAGCCGACGCGGTCGACCTGCTGCAGGCAGTGACGATTCCGCTATTGATGGGGGATCTGCTGGTGGTCTGCGCTGCAGCACGGGTGGACTGGCTTGCCGCTGGCGAAGTTCTGTGCGTGGTGCTGCTGTCGATCTTCGCCACGCCGCTGGTTGCCTTCACGCTGTTTTTTTGCGGCATGCACAGCCCCCGTCATTTCCTTCGCACCGCCTTGCTGGCTGAGATGACGCCAACCACATTACTGCTGCAGGTCGCCTTGGCCCCCACGCTGGCGTGTGCGCTGGCGGGTGGCGTGGCGCTCGTTGTTTCAGGAGGGCAGCCGCTTGAGGCCAGGTTGACGCAAATTGTGTTCGTCGGCCTGGCCGCGCTGACGGTGCCGCACATGCTGCTGGTGGAGCGGGTTCGGTACCACGGCTGGCGGCTCACCACTCGGTAAGCGACGCGGCCGGCCGGCGCTGAGCTGCTCAGCAACGCCGGGTCGCGGGGGTCCAGATAGCACGATCCCCCTTCGTCGAGCTCGAGCCGCTCAACCTTCAGTTTGTTGACGGTCGCCAAATCATCTAGCCGTCCTCCTTCGGCCGGAGCCACGCGAAAAAATCGTGGTGCGAACCCCATTTTGCCGTGGAGGTCGACATGTTATTTCGCGGCATTGACCAGCATTCAAACAACCGCTTTGTCGTCGTCTCCGACGACGACAAAATCTTGCATTCGGGGTCTGCGGTGGCGTGGAACTTAAAGCACGGAGCACGGTGATTCCCGGCTGACCTGAACGGAGATTTCAGGACTGCGAACGCTTTAAGGCGAGAATGCGTACTTGTCGCAGCAGTTTTTTAAGACCGGAATTGTTCAGGTCTGGTTATTAAGGACTCGCAAAACAATTGTTTGCCATCAGCCGGCGCCACTGCTGCTGCCCGACCAAGATATTCCTTGGACAAGCTGCCACCTATTAGCTTGCAGCTTTGTCACGCGATCAGATTTCCGACGCACCAGTGAGCAACTGCTCAAGCACGTCGATGCGCTGCCGGCGCGGCGTCGTGATGGCGTAGAAGCGCTCCAGCAGGGCTGTTGACTGACCCACGGCCACGAGAATTCCTGCACGCAGCTCATCCTGAACCACCACCTCGGGCAACAATGTCAGCCAGCCACTGTCGCGCGCAATCAGGCGAAGCATGGCCATGTCATCCACCTCGGCGCGTAGTCTGGGGCTAACACCTGCAGTTGCACATAGCGCATCGAATTGCGCGCGCAAGGCATGGCGCGGGCCTGGCAAGGCAATGTCCAAGCCGTCCAAGTCTTCCGGAATACGCAGGCTATGCGATGCCCAATTGCTCGCAGGACCTACCAGCGAAATTAACTGGCTACCCAAAAACCGGCAGTGCAACAGACGATCAGGATCAGCCGGAACGGTCTCATTGGCCAGCACCACATCCAACTGGTGCTGTACCAGGCGAACCAGTAGGCCCTCCAACAGCCCAGACTCCAGCGTCAGCACAACGGCTGGGTTTGTTAGCGCAGGTCGAATCCAGTTTTCCTGATAATTACGCGACAGGGTCGCCACGCTCCCCACCCGCAGGCGGGTAATACCGGCCGAGCGGCCTTGCAAGCGCCCCAGCATCTCCTGGCCGAGACCGAAAATGGTGTCGGCATAAGCCTGCACAAGATGCCCAGTGTCGGTCAGGATAAGACGGCGGCCCTCACGAGTAAACAACTCCTCGCCAATCCGTTCTTCCAGCTGGCGAATCTGAGCCGAAACCGCTGATTGCGAGGTGAGTAACTCCTCTGCAGCGCGAGTCAGATGGCCGAGTTTGGCCACGCGCCAGAAATAGAAAAGGTGATGGAAATTGAGTTGGGCAAGTTTAATCATTCTCTTTTAACTATTAGATTGTTCTGATTAACCTATTTTACAGAAGCGTCTTTCCCAATCATCATCTTCCCAACAACTTTAACTAGGTTCACGGGATGGATATTTTTCAGATTTTGTATTTAACTTGTGCCCTGGCGCCGGTTGTTTTGATAGCGGCGCTGGCGGGACTGGCGCGACTGCGTTGGGTTTCGACGCCGAGGCTGTGGAGCCTGTTTCAGGCAGTTTCGTTTGCCGCGCTGGCATTCATGGCGACGCCCCTTTTGATGGGAGCAAATGGCGCGCATTGGCCTGGCGCAGTGACCGTCACGTCGTTGAGTCTGGTCTTGGCTTTGCTGGTACAACTGCTCGGCACGGTCATTGCAGCGTTTTCTACTCGTTACCTGGCGGGGGAAGTCGGCCAGCGACGCTATGTCGGAGCGCTGGCGGCTGTGTTGGCCAGCGTCCACCTCCTCTTGATCGCCGATCATTGGTTGCTTCTCATCGCGGCCTGGGCATCAGTGGGTATAGCGCTGCAGCATCTGCTGTGCTTCTACCCAGATCGCCCCTTCGCCCTGCTGGCGGCACACAAAAAGCGCCTTGCTGATCGGCTGGCCGACGTGATGCTGCTCGGCGCTACCGCGCTGGCATGGCTCGAGGTCGGCAGCGGCTCGCTCTCGGCGCTGTGGGTGCACATTGCCCACCAGGGCATGTCCTTGTCCCTGCAAATGAGCGCCGTCTTGCTCGTGTTGGCGGTCATCCTCCGCACAGCCTTGCTGCCGGTGCATGGCTGGCTGATCCAGGTGATGGAAGCTCCGACCCCGGTCTCTGCGCTGTTGCATGCGGGCGTGGTCAATCTTGGCGGCTTTGTGATGATCCGCTTTGCGCCGCTGCTCGAACAGGCAACACCGGCGCGACTGTTGCTATTGATATTCGGTCTTGCGACTGCCGTGCTGGCGGGCATGGTGATGCTTACCCGCATCAGCATCAAGGTCCGCCTGGCTTGGTCAACCGTTGCCCAGATGGGCTTCATGCTGCTTGAATGCGCGCTCGGCCTCTACACCTTGGCCGCCCTGCATCTCATTGGCCATTCACTCTACAAGGCCCATGCCTTCTTGTCGGCATCGACCGCCGTGCGCCAGACCCGCTTGCAGGTTTTGCGCGGTGCTTCATCAACCAGTACCGCCAGCCTGGCGCTAGCACCGGTGCTGACGATTTCCGCTGTGCTCTTGGTGCTGACAATCGCAGGTCATGACTCCTGGCCTTGGTGGTGGAGCCTAGTGCTTGGCTTCGCCTGGGCTCCCTTGCTGTGGTTTCCCGCCGTGAATGCCGACTGGCGAATGCGCAGTACCCAAGCCTTTTTCGGGCTCTTGATGGTTGCCGGCCTCACGGTGGCGGCAATAGCCGGGAAGGCACTGCCTCTCGGCCTCCAGGATGCGCCTCACCGCGGACTCGGTCTGATCGCGCTGACGGGCTTGGCGGCCTTGTATTTCTTCCAGGCGCTGCTGCAAGGACGGCCGCAACTGCTGGCTCGCTGGCGTCGCTGGAGCTATGCGGGCTTTTATCTGGACGAGGCCTACACGCGCCTGGCCCTGCACATCTGTCCGGCTCGCTGGGCGTCCAGGGCTTCCACGCCTGTTGAGCCAAAATCCGACGCATCACCGCTTTCTGATGCTGTGCGCTGAACTGACAAACAGGAGAACCTCGTGAAAGACATACGGACCACCGACGCAAAACCTGGGGCGGCAAACCCCACTCAAGCCGTTCCTGATCTTGCGGCGCTGTATGCTGCGATCGAGGCTGCGTGCAGCCAAGCCTGCCTTGCGATTGCACCCGCATGGCCGCTGGATCGGGCCATCGCTGTTAATCCGCATTGGTCACGTATCAGCATGCCCGTGCGCCGGGTGGCCGCACGGATGGCCGTGCTTGGCGGCATCCAGGTATTTCCACCGCGAGATCAGCAACTGCGCGCGTGGCGCGAAGGGCGAATTTGCGCTGCCGACCTGGCGTTAGCTTTGCGACAGCTACCTGAGGCGCGCGCGGCAGGCCTTAGCCCTGTTCAGTGCATCGACGCGCTGCAAGCGAACCCGCCGCAGGAGCAATTGCCGTTGCTGATTGATGTACTCGACAGCGATTCCAATCGCCATGCGCGGCTGTCGTGGCGAGACGCCATCACGCACCAAGTGAGCCAAACCTGTGCCGCTTACTTTGATGAACATCAGGCGATTTGGCAGCCGGAGCGTACCCAGGGCTTGTACGCCTTTTGGCGAGACACCCTGCAGCACGACCATGGGATCGGCTTGTTGATGGGCTTGCCGCGTATCGGCAGTGCCGTCAACGCCTTGCCAGCCACCGCGATTGAAGCAGAGCGCTGGGTGATGCAGCGCCTAGGGCTGCCTCAGGCAGTTTGGGCTGACTACCTCGAGTCGGTGCTGCTCACAGTCAATGGGTGGGCCTCGTGGTGTGCTTACCTGGGCTGGCAGGCTGGGTTGCAGGGGGGTAAAAGCGACTCGCACCTGCGTGAGCTGCTGGCCATCCGCCTAGCTTGGGGCGCGCTGCTGTTGGAGTGCAAGGATGACGTGACGGCAAGGCAGGCGTTTGTCGCACTCCAGCAGGCCTGGAGCCAGGCCCCCTTAGTCCTGAAGCAGGCCGAGCAAGCGCTTTTGATCGACGAGACGTGGCAGTTGGCTCTGGAGCTTGGCTATCAGCGTGACCTGGCGCAGCGGCTGGCCTTGGCAAGCAACAATGCACCGGTGTCGCAAGAGATTGAAGTCCAAGCGGCCTTTTGCATCGACGTGCGCAGCGAGCCCTTGCGCCGCGCCTTGGAGGCCGTGTGGCCGGGCGTGCAGACCCTTGGTTTTGCGGGCTTTTTCGGTCTGCCAGTAGCCTACACGCCACTGTCGACGCAAGCACGGCGGCCTCAGTTGCCGGGCTTGCTCTCCCCTTCCGTGGAGGTGAGCGATTGCGTCATGAGCGCCGACTCAGCAAAGCGCGGAGCCGATGCAGCGTTGCAAAGCGCCGCCAGTCGCGCACGTCAGACCAAGTTCGCCTTGGCGGATCAATGGCTGGCTGCCAGCCGCTGGCCTGGCGCAGCGTTCTCTTTCGTGGAGGCCGCCGGGTTGGGCTATCTCGGCAAGCTCGGGAATTGGCTGCTGCCAAGTAAGCATGATCGTACCAATGACGACCTTGATGGACTGCCAGCCCGTTACCGCCAGATCTGCCGTCCGCAATTGCTAGGGCTGGACCTTGAAGCAAAAGTTGCGCTTGCAGCAGGGGTACTCCACGCCATGGGTTTGGAGCAACAAGTTGCGCCGATGGTACTCCTGGTCGGACACGGCAGTCAGTCCGCCAACAACGCCCACGCGGCGGCATTGGACTGTGGTGCCTGCTGCGGACAGACTGGCGAAGTCAATGCGCGTAGCCTGGCGCAATTGCTCAATGAACCAGCGGTGCGCCTGGGTTTGCAAGCCAGGGCGCTAACAATCCCAGAATCCACAGTGTTCGTGGCAGTTCTGCATAACACCACCACCGATGAAATCGAGTGGTTTGACCTTGATCTGCTGCCGGACAATGCCCGCGCTCTCCGGGAGCGTCTGCAAGCGGTGTTTTCCCATGCCTGCGACCAGGTACGCCGCGAGCGAGCGCCCAGCCTTCAACTGGACCCGCGTGCGCCGCACGGTGCGCTGTTGGGCCAGCTGCGCCGGCGTGCCAACGACGGCGCGCAGACACGACCAGAATGGGGGCTCGCCGGCAACGCGGCTTTCTTGATCGCTCCCCGGCACAGAAGCCGTGGCGTTGTGCTGGCCGGGCGCAGTTTCCTGCACGACTATGACGCCAGCCAAGATGGCGACGGAAGCGTGCTGGAACTGTTGATGACCGCGCCCATGCTTGTCACGCACTGGATCAACTGGCAGTACCACGCGTCCACCTGCGATCCGCTGCGGCTGGGCAGCGGCAACAAGTTGCTGCACAACGTGGTGGGTGGCAACCTCGGCGTCTTCGAGGGCAACGGCGGAGATCTGCGAATCGGGCTGTCCCGCCAGTCGCTGCATGATGGCGAACGCTGGGTGCACGAGCCCATGCGACTGACCGTGGTCATCGATGCGCCGCAGGCGGCCATTGAAGCGGTGACTGGTAAGCATGCGGTCGTCAAGCAATTGCTCGACAACGGCTGGCTCCACCTCTGGCGCTTCGAGTCTGCGGGCTTCGAGCGTTATGAACAAGGGGCATGGTCTCCATTGTGCCTGGAGGTCGAATGATGTCGAAGAAGTCTCGCTACGACGGAAGCCGCGTGGCCTTACTGACTCAGCATGGAAAAGAACGTGTGATCGCACCGGTGCTTGAGCCCGGCTTGGGTTGCTCCATTGAACTTGTCACAGGTTTCGATACTGATCAGTTTGGCACCTTTACAAGGGAGACGCCGCGGCACGGTTCGCAGCTGGAGGCGGCCAGGCGTGTGCACCCTGACATCAGGATAGGGTACGGCCCAAGTCGACGTGGCGTTGACAAAATCAAAGTTAGTCATTATGATTTTTAATAAATAAAAGTGCAGCACCCCCGAGCCTGACGAACAAGCAATCGTTAAAACTGACATGATCATTGAGGAAACTGTGATGGCACAGCTAGAGACAAAAGTATTTACTGCACACGTACCGTTGCCACTAGCGGACAAAGTCGATCAGTTGGCGGCCCGCCTTGAGCGCTCGCGCGGCTGGATCATGAAACAGGCGCTGTCGGCCTGGATTGGTCAGGAAGAGGAGCGTAGTCGTTTGACCCGCGAAGCACTGGCCGATGTCGATGCCGGACTGGTGACCGATCACCAGTCCGTACAGGCATGGGCAGACAGCCTGGGTACCGACAAACCGTTGCTGGTACCACGCTGATGGAGTTGAAGTGGACCAGCAAGGCATTGTCCGATTTGGCGCGACTTCATGAGTTCCTGGCACCCGTCAACAAGGCCGTCGCAACGCGTACCGTTCAGTCGCTGGCCGCAGCGCCGACCAATTTGCTATTGAACCCCCGCATCGGGGAATGCCTCGACGAGTTCGAGCCGCGCGAGGTGCGCCGCATCCTTGTCGGGCACTATGAGATCCGTTACGAGATACAGGATTCAACCGTCTTTGTGTTGCGTCTGTGGCATACCCGTGAAGATTGATAGAGCTACTGTCCAGTCGACACATTTCAACCAATTTTTGACAGGCAGTGAACAAAGCCAGCCCTTAACCCTGTTTTCCGCGCTGTTGCGCCTCAGCCCCCGTTCGATCGACATCGACAACGCCTAACGTACGATTTTTTCCGTTTCGTGAGCGGACCCCTGCATGCGCGCGAGCAGAAGGGCTTCAGGTAATGCCGGCATAAAATTCCTCTGGCTGGCTGGTCGCGTGCAGCGGCCTTGGCGGTGTTGATCTTGCCGCGGGCTGGGCCGGCCGCGCGAGGGACAATGCCGGATCCGCGTTGTCGTGGGGAACGCCAACGCGCCCTGCGCGACGCTTTTCGCATCCGCCCGCGAAGCCGCACACGGCCTCCTTGAAAATCATAGGGGCATTGCGCCAACCGTTCGGTTCGCTAGCGCACTTGAGCACCGGATACCTTACGCGAAATGCTTGTGCCCTAGCCAAGCGAGCTCAGTCACGCTTCTACCGACGGCATTGCGGCCAAGTCCGCTTGCCATAACCTGCCTTGCTTCGTTGACGTGGCAGGAAACCTCACGAGTGGGCAACCGTGGTCACTGGCAGGCATCGACACTGTTGACGATCGCCCAGAATTGACCCACTTCGGGCAATAAATTTCATCCAAATTTGACCCACGTGATTGAATCACCTGCTTAATTATTAAGCAGG
>NZ_JAXCHT010000041.1:0-15707 GCF_035984655.1 Actimicrobium sp. GrIS 1.19
GCCCGCTTGTTACGCATTGCTACGGTCATTGTTTCTCCTTGATGGCGGCAGTCTCCTGCCAAATGACCGTTTACACAAAATTATTTACACCCTCCTTGCCTTGGGCGGACGACCCTAATACCGAAGCTCGACTCGCGCTGGGGGTGTCGCACGTCAGCGCATCTCACATCGATCAGCTCGTCGAGGATTTTCAGAAGGTCCTTCGCATGAGCTTGTTGTTCCTTCGGCATATCCGGACGGCGGAAGTCCGCCGAAATGGCGAGTTGCTATTGGCGTGTGACCTTGATCGCGGTGATGGGTCTGACCTGATCGTCAGTTTCCGCCCGAGTGGCGAGGTCGAGCAGTGGCACATCTTGCGGGCCGATGTTGCGGAGTCTGCTGCGCGGTTGTATGCCTCGCATCCCCGCCTTGAGTCTCTCGGTCGCGGCACCAAGATCAGCATCGGTTTGCGAATCGATCCCGAGCCCTTGGCCGAGGGGGTGCTTTACGCGTTCTTGCCTACCGAGCAGTCGACCGGATTGCCGATGCACATCAATGCGGATTTCTTTCCAGAGTCCGATCGAAAGGCGGTCATCTTCGCTGGCCACCAACACGAGCAGGCGTGGAACGAGATGCTCATCGATGCCGCTGCTGCCGAACTTGCCAGAGACCCTGAGGGCCTGCGGACGATGCTCGGAGACGTCCAACTCTGGCAGATCCTGGCGCGGGCGTTTGAACTGTCGAAGCCATCGAACCACCCGACTTGCTTCAAACGATTTTGGGAACGATTGAAGGTGACTGGAGCCCAGGCACACATTGCGCTGGCCCAAGACGGTAGTGTTCAACGCCCCAGCGGGGTCTTCCTGCCTCGCGGTCCACTGACAAGCCATCAGGCAAAGACGCTACTGGAAGTCGGTGGAAGGTTGGTCGCCGAAGATCTGCGACCGTTCCAGACGGCGATAAACCAGATGGGCGCGCCAATTCTCACGTTCGACCGGTTGGTGACCCTGCTTGAGCAAGCGATGGCGCAGCAGGTTCCTGGGGAGGTGCAAGTCGAAGCGGAAAGGCTGGAAAGCTTCTACTGTTCTCTTTGGAGCATGGTCAACGATCTGCTGCCGGATGCCGCGAATCAGACGCCCGCCACGGGGATACGGCGGGCAAGACCACGTCGGTCTTCGACCGCTATGAGTCAACAAGGTTGTCAATTGATGAGAACAAGGGGCCGTCCCATCGTCAGCCTGCGTCAGCAGACGTGCCCCGTCCGCAGATCAGCGTGCCGCTCCGCAGCAGCCGGTAAGATGGCCGACAACAGGCCGGGCTTTCGCACGGCACCCAGCGCAAACCGCACGCCTGCGGAGTCTCCGCAAAATAGCCCGTCTGGGCGTTTCAATCTGTGCGGTGCCGCACTCAGTGCAGGTCTTTCTGGCTGAGCGATGCCGCATCGCGCTGGCAAGCAAGGACGATCAGTCGTTGATCGATCCGTCGGCCTGGGCCAGCCGGGCGTATTCGGAGAGCCGCCGCCGTGGCGTGAAATGCAAATCGCGGACAACGGCAAGATTCTGTGGTCCGCGAATGCCTTCCAGTACGGATAAGCGCACATGGCCGAGTTCCGGCGCACCGATACCGAGGTCGATCAGGCCGAAAGCGGTGTCGCCGTCGTCGGGGCTGAGTTCGGTCAAGAGCCAGGTCGCATGCGCGTCCAAGGTGAACAGCTTGACAACCGGCAGCGGGTCGCGCTTCTCACCGCGCGCGGTGGCAGCGCCGTTGTCCAGCAATTGGACGCGGTGATCGTCGGTGATAAGTGGTTTCATGGTCGCTGGGCGCAAGTGGGTACGTTCAACGGAACATTAGTTTTGCGCAATCGTGCCGATGCGTCAAAGCTTGAATGGGGAAAGTGTGCTTATGCGTCACATTGCCAAAGCGGATTCCACCGAACCCGTGGATACACGCATCGGCGAGTGCGTCAGTACGGAAACCATGATTTCAGTAGATACGGCTTTCAGAATAGGCGCGCCCGCCGCAAGTTCAAGCAGGAAAACCATAAATGAAACGCCAATCCAGGCCCAGAGGGGAAAAATAGGCAACTAAAGGGCGCTGCCTGGTGGCAGCACCCGTGTGACGGCTACGTCACGATACGCTCCGCGCGGCGCGCTTCTTGCGCATAGGCACTGATTGCTTTGGTGGCAATGAAGTGCAGATCCCGCTCAATCGGAAGACCAAGACGGCCGCGCACCGATTGCAACTCGGCCAGACTCACATAGCCCAGTTCCGGGAAGCCTTGCCCAAGGTCGCAGAGTCCGAAGGCATGGTCATGGTCGTCCGGGTCGATTTCGGTGAGCAGCCAGGTCGTACCCGCGTCAGGGGTGAACAGCTTGACGACGGGCGGTGGGTCGAAGTCGTCGTTGTCGAGGGACTGCTGGCCGTTGGCCAGCAATTGCGCACGCAGTGTTTCGGTGATGAGGTTCATGATTGCAACTCCTTGTATGGACGCTCCCGATCGGAGCGCTGCGTGTCCGGCGCACGCGCATAGCGCGGCCGTCACACCCCCTACACGGGCGAAGCTGGCGCGGGCCGGGGGTTGACGGGCGTGCGGCGTGCGCCAAGCTGCGCTGCCTGTCCGGTCGGGGATGCGGCCATGTGCTACAGGAGTGGCGTCGTCATGAAGCGCCGCGACGCTGCGGTGAGCAGCGGTCAGCGTCAGACCGAGGTCGATGGCGCGCGGTCTTGCATGCCGATCAGGTGCAGCCTGTTCGGCGAATTGCGAGGGGTGCCAAGCATGGCGCGGCGGGGATGGGCATCAAGCCGATCCCTGGAGGGCAAGCATAGCGCGCAGCGCCATTCAGCGCGGAGGCGTCAGCGATGGAAGCCGAAGGGGCGAGACGCCATCGGCGGCTTGATGCGCAGCACGACAGCGTGGCCCGGCATCGCCGGGGACGCACGAAGGACTTCAATGCCAAAACTCATCAAAACGTAGAACCTTTTTTACGCATCTCCGTGAAACTACAGAACCGACAATCCGTAGAAGCGGCTTTGTGCTCAAGCACGAATACGGAAGTGTGGTTCCACGCAATTCCGTACTCCGTCAACCAGCGATTCAGTGCATGAAATGAGTCGGCCCGCGCTGTGAAGGCGTGGGCCGCTGACGGTGAACGCAAAAGCGCCCCGCCAGATAGGCGGGGCGTCGAGGGCGATGATCAGTCGCCCTTGCTGCGCGACCAGATCAGGTTGTGCGCGCCGACCTCGCCTTCGACCAGGCGGGCATAGATGGTCGCCGGGAACGACGGGTCATCCAGGGTTGCCGACAGGTAGGGCCGTTCCGCCTTGCTAACTTTCTTCCACGCCGCGCCGATCTCGAAGTTGCCGGCGACGATGCGGTAGTCGGGGGCGTTGTCGCTTTCCTTGGTGTTGGGAACGAATTTGACCTTGACGTTAAGCGTCAGGGTGCGAACCGTGCCGGTGAAGCTTTCGTTCTGTGCGGTAAAGATGCCGATGTTTGCCATGATGATTTCCTTTCGGTGAATCAAGGTAGCGCCCATCGCGGCCTTGTCGGTGATCCAAAGGGCGAGGTACGGGCGGTCTGCACCGCAAAGCGGCCGCAATGCAGTGGAGGACCGGGAGGCGCGGCGATTTTGTTGCGCGAGGAAGGCACACCGTGCCGGGGAAAATCGTTGCGCCGGACGGTTGCAGCCATGAAGCCCGAGGCGCAGCCGCTACCTCGCCAGGATTCACGACAAGTCAAGGCCGCCGTTGGGTGCGATCCTCACCGGAAGGCAGCATGGCTCCGCCATCTCAGCATAGGCGCTGCGCCGGCACGCACCCATTCATCAACAAGGTCATTTCTGAATCACCAAGGTTGAACGCTCCCGCGCACTGGCGCGGGCTTGATCGATTGCGGTGTGGATGGTTTTGGGCAAGGTGGACGGCCTGCCGGTGAGCCGCCGTCGTTTCTGGCGACGCTGCCCGGCAGCGTTGGGGGTGGTGCGTCATTGCACAAGCGCGCGCAGCAAAGCTGTCGCACTCCGGCGCCCCGCCTGTGCGGCGGGGCGCGTTTTTGGGAATTGGTTGGGGTTGTCGGTTGTTAAAACGCGCGCGGCATACTTGCCGCGCGCGCCGCGCAAAAAATGCCCCGGCGGAAACTCGCCGGGGTATCTTGCTTATTCGCTTACTTATTCACTTGCAAACTTGTCCGTCTCAGCATCCGGGAGCGTTTCTGCTGGTGCTTCCTGTACCGCTGCCCGCAACATCACCGGCAGCCAACCCTTGCCCAACGCCAGCCGTTCCGCTTCGCTGGCCAGATCGTTCTTCTTGAGCTTGGCGAGCCGCGCCGCATGCTCCGGCGCGAACACCTGCACCGCCTCGATGGCCTTGGCTTTCGACACATGGGCGAAGTAGCCTTCGGCGGTCGGTGTCCACCACGAGTGCATGTCAAGGCCTACCGCCTGCGCCAGTGCGAATGCAGGCAATTTGTCTTCGCGTGGCGTGACCGCGCCCACCGTCGCAGCCACGCACACCGCCAGCAGCGACAGCAGTTCCGGCTGTGGCAACGCCAGCAATTCAGCGAACAGTGCGTCCGGGTCACTGGGTAGCCGTGCCGCCCACGCCTGCCGCACTTCCCGCAAGCCGGTCAGTGCGGGCGACTGCGCCACATCTGGCGCAAATGTATCCAGTCCGTCCTGCGGCGAAGCGCTGATGTTGATCGGCGAATCGTCCGAACGGTAGCCATCGACCACCACGCGCAGCGCGAGGCGATGCACCACGGCCACCAGCGCCACTTGCGGATGGCGGGCGACTTCCGCTTGCAGCGCCGCCGTGCGGTGTGCGCTCAAGCGCCGCGCCAGCTTTTCGGAAATGTTCGGTGTGGTCGGTTGCTGCGCCTCGCCTTCGCTATCACTACCAGCCTGCATGCCTTGCCGTTCCTGCGCCCGCAATGCCTTGGCCTCGGCCTCACGCAACAGGCCGCGATGGATGGTGATTTCGCCCGCATGATCGACAGCCACGATAGCCCCGGCCATCGTCAGCACCTCGGGTGCAAACACCAGCAGCGATTGTTCGATGTTGTCGAGTTCAACGCCAAGTTTGTCGCTTTCCTCGTAGAGGGGCGATGCTTCTTCTTCCGCGATGTCCTCGGCATCGTCGGCATTCAGCTTGTCGTCGATGGCCTGTTGCCGCGATTGCAGTTTGGCGATGCGCTTGGCCTCGCTCTTGTTCGGCGTGCGCCGGTCACGGCGGGCACGCTGGAAGCCGTGCAGTTCCGCCGATGTGATGCGCGGCACCGTTTCGACCCATGCCCAACCCTCCGCACGGGCACTGTCCGCAGCGGCTGCAAGTTTGTCTCGCGCCAAGGTATCCAGCAATGCCGCATCGGAGAGGAACACGCCCCGTGTGTCGTCCGAGAACAGGTCGCGCCGCACACCACCGCCTGCGGCCTCGTAAGCGTCGATGCCGACGAAGCGTGCCAGCGCATCGCGCGTGGCGTCGATCTCGCGTTCGGTCAGGTGTTCGCGCAGCGCCTGCGCGCTACGCTGCCACTGCGGCGCGTCATAGAACGCCGCTTCCTGTGCGGTGTGGTCGTCCGTGATGGCGAGCGCCATCAACTGGTCGAGCGTGACAGTATCGGCGCGATAGTCGGCCAGCAGGCGCGGCGAGACATTCGCCAACTTCAAACGGCGCTGCACCACAAGCGGTGTCACACCAAAATCGGCGGCAATATCTTCGACAGGCCGACCTTCGGCCACCAACGCGGCGAACGCCTCGAACTGCTCACCGGGGTGCATGGCTTCGCGCTGCACGTTTTCGGTCAGGCTCACGGTACGTGCCGACGCATCCGGCACCAGCAGGCAAGGCACTTCATGGGTCTTGGCAAGCTTGCGCCGCTTCGCCAGCAGATTCAACGCTGCCAGACGCCGCTTGCCTGCGACGACTTCGTAATGCTCACCATCGCTTGATGCGGTGACAGTGAGATTTTGCAGCAGGCCGACGCGGGCAATGCTTGATGCAAGCTCGGGAATCGACGCGCCGCCGCTCTTGCGCACGTTGCGGCTTGAAGGCCGCAACTGCGACAGCGGAATCAACAGCAGGTCGTATGCCGCAATGGTAGCGGCGGCTGGGGTAAAAGCTGCCGCGTGCAGTGCTTGGGTTTCTTGATGGGTAATGGTGTTCATGGTGATAGCTCCTATCCCTCGCGGGACGTTGAAAACAAAATGGATGAAGAAAAATTCGTTGTCGATTTCACGGTGTCGATGTCTGCATGCGCTGCCTCCTGTGGTTTTCAAAACCGACCGGATTCCAAGATTCGGAGCCCGGTGTTGGCTTTGGTTGGTTCGGCGCAGAGACCTGGGTCGGTCCCTGTTTGCCGCCGTCTTTCCTGAGTTCATCGCCCGCGAAAAACCGGGCCGGCAAGGGACTGGCTGTCAAGGATGAAGCGCAGGGTTGGTGCGGCCCGCAGCGCAGCGAGGACTCGGCCCTGCGCGCCTTGACGGCCAGGCACTGCGGGCTACGGTCGCGGGAAAAAGCGATGAACTTGGGGAAAGACGAACAGCGGCCGATGGGCCAGGGGCTGCGCTGCAACCAACGCCGCGCGGCAAGCGCCCCTGCGTGCCGAAGGCACGCCTGGATGTATGGCTGTTGGCCGATCAGGTGCAACCTGTTCGGCGGCATTGCAGGGGCGCCAAACAGAGTGCGGCGGGGATGGGCTGCATTGCCGATCCCCTGGAGGGCAAGCGCAGTGCGCAGGCGTCAGCCGACCACAGGGAGGGAACGATGGAAGCCCGAAAGGGGCGAGACGCTATGGCGGCTCGATGCTACGCACGACAGCGCGGCCCGGCTATGCCGGGAGACGCAAAGATAATTCAGGCAGGATTGCCGAACTACCCAAATGCGAAGCATCTGGCAACTTTCGGCTGGCTCTCCATGTAAGCGATGGCGAACACCTACAGCCATCGAGTGGTCGCGTAGCGACCGCCGCCGTGCGCCCAGACGGAACGGATGGGCGCGCGGCGGCCCGGCCTGGCCGCCCCGTGCCGTGTGCCTTCATTGTTGAGGGGGCATTGCGCCCCCTCGTTGATTCAGCCGGTCAAGCCTTGAGCCGCTTCATGCCTTCGGCCAGCATCCACAAAGCCCGGTTGATCTTGACGTTCTGGTCAATGCCTTGAATGGGCCGGGTGCTGTGCCTGCGTCCGGTGGCGGTGCGTCCGTGCAACCCGCCTTGCGTCAAATTCTCCTGCACGCGGTTATAAGCGCTCCACAAATCGGGCCGGTCGTCGTCGCGGCGGCGCGGCGTCAATAGCTGCGATTCGGTGATGGGTGCGGGTGTCGTCGGGTCGTCGTACTTGAGGGACAGCGCCGCATGGGCAAACACTTCGGCCTCGCCACGGTCCAGCGTAACGGCGCGCATCTCGTCGCGGCGTTCGCGCACAAGGTCGAAACCGTCCAGTACATCAAACGCGCCTTCGATCACCTGCCCGACCACATCGCCCTTATGCGGAATGCGCAGATCGGCCACGGTGTCGCCGCACACCAATCCGTTTTTGCAGACGAAGCGGAACATGCCCGCCAACATTTGATAGCTGCTGGTGCCATCGTGCGAGTTCAGCAAAATGATTTCGTTGGCCTCTGCGCCATTGATCTGGTCGGCATGGCGCAGCCGCACCATGTGCTTGGTATGCTCGCGCTTGCCTTCGTCGCGTACACGGGTCTGGCACACCATAAAGGGCTGGAATCCTTCCTTGCGCAATTCGGACAACACCGCGCCGGTTGCTATGTAGCGGTAACGGTCAGAGCGGCTTTCGTGTTTGTCTTCGGCAAAGATGGACGGGGCCACGGTGCGGATTTGGTCATCTGACAGCGGATGATCGGCGCGCAGCACGGGGGAGCGGGAAGCGAAACGGGAACTGAGTTGCATGGTCTTTCTCCTGTGATTGAAGCTGTGGTTTCAAAGCTGACCGGATTCCAAGATTCGGAGCCCGTTGTGGCTTTGGTTGGTTCGGCGCAGAGACCTGGGCCGGTTCCTGTTTGCCGCCGTCTTTCCTGAGTTCATCGCCCGCGAAAAACCGGGCCTGCGAGGGGCTGGCCGTCAAGGAAGAAGCGCAGGGTTGGTGCGGCCCGCAGTGCAGCGAGGACTCGGCCCTGCGCGCCTTGACGGCCAGGCACCGCAGGCTAAGGTCGCGGGAGAAAGCGATGAACTTGGGGAAAGACGAACAGCGGTCGATGGGCCAGGGGATGCGCTGAAACCAACGCCGCGCGGCGAGCGCCCCTGCGTGCAGCAAGCACGCCTGACTGGAAGTGGGCAAAGCGCGTGGCGCGCAATCGACGTTGTGTGCTGGCCGATCAGGCGCAGCCTGTTCGGCGGTCTTGCGGTGGGGCGCCAAGCTTGCGCGGCGGGGTGGGCGTCAGCCGACCCCTGGAGGCAAGCGCAGCGCGCAGCCTTTACTGGATGTCAAGGACGCAGCAAAAAGGGGGCAATGCCCCCTCGGGCTACAACAGCCCGCGTTCGGCAAAACTCAGGATGTCGCCACCGGCGACGATCAGGTGATCCAGCACTCGCACGTCCACCAGCGCCAGTGCCGACTTCAGTGCCTGCGTGAGCATCTCGTCGGCGCGCGACGGTTGGGTTGAACCGCTCGGATGGTTATGCACCAGCAATAACGCAGCGCTGTTTCTGGCCAGGGACTCCTTGACCACCTCGCGCGGATACACCGATGTCTGGCTCACCGTGCCGCGAAACATCTCGACGTATTCGATGACACGGTTCTGTGCATCCAGATGGATGACGGCGAACACCTCGTGCTCCAGCGCGCCCAGCTTCACTCGCAGGAAGTCGCGCACCACCTGCGGCGAGTTCAGGACTTCGCAGTCGCGCATTTGTCCTGCGAGTACACGCTGCGCAGCCTGCAACACCTCGTCGGCGTTGGCAGGACGGTAGTCGCCCGTGACATCGCGAACGAGAAGGGAAGAATCGAGAGAATGAGTAAGTTGCGACATGATCGTGCTCCAGTCCGAATCGGGCGGAATTGCCTGGAACCGGAGGAACACGCCGCAGCGCAAGCAGTCAGGGGTCGCAGACGGCCGCATGGACGCCAGCGTGCAGGGCACGCGCAGCCCTTGACGGCGAGAACGGCGTGGTACATTGAAGGGAACAGCAAGACCACACCACACACTCCACCGCCTTTATGGCAAGCGGCGCGCGCAGGCCCAAAGGGCCGGAGGCGTCAGGGATCAATGCCGAATGGCCGTGACTCGGCACGAGGCACGGGGCAACGCCCGCGAGCCCGACGGCGGCTACGCCGGGACGCGTGAAAGCAAATATCAATATTTACGTGTCAGCAGGGTAGTACCTCCACCATGCTTTACTGCCAGGGCAGGCGGAGCGGGCAGGGCTTTGATCAAAGTCGCATAGTCCTAATTCGGTGCGAGACCTATGCGGGACTGCCTTCACTCCGTGCAGCGGATGCGGAACAAGTGCTGAAACGCCATCCTGCCATTAATACAGCCGTCCGAAATAAAACTACATTTTTCGGACAAAATGCTTGCTCCCGGTCCGAAAAAAATGTACAAAGATCGGACAGGATAAAATTATGTCTGATCTCAAATCCATCATCGCTGCGCAAATCAAGGCTGGCGACCCAGGTCAAGTCTGGGTGCCGACTGATTTTGCTCAACTCGGCAATCGCGATGCCATCGACAAAGCCCTGCAGCGTATGGTGCAGGCCGGTGATCTGCGCCGTATCGACCGTGGTCTATATGACAAACCGACGCTTAACAAATTAACGAAGCGCCCGACCACTCCAGATTACCGCGCCGTGGTGGGGGCCATCGCCCGTCGCGACCAGTTGCGCTTGCTGGTAGACGGGATGACCGCCGCCAACGATCTCGGTCTGACCGATGCCGTTCCGGCCCGTGTCACCATTCACACCGATGCTCGCCGCCGCGCCATACAGCTCGACAAGCTAACCATAGACTTCAAGCAAACCGCGCCCAGCCGTCTCTACTGGGCGGGGCGTCCGGCCATGCGCGTTGTGCAAGCACTGCATTGGCTGAAAGACACCTTGGTTTCTGATCGCGACCGTATTCTGCGCCGATTGGCTCAAGTGTTGGCAGACCCCATCCACGGTGCAACGATCCGCCAAGACCTGATCGATGGCTTTAGCGCGCTACCAGCGTGGATGCAAAGCCTGGTTCGTGAACTGCCCGGCGGTGATCAGCCGCTTGTAGCGGCCAAGGCATCGCAGCCGCATAAAGGCACGAAATCGCCAACGACCCGTCGCCGTTCGGCCAAACATCTGGAGGTCACCGATTGAACCCGTCTTTCCACGAAGTGATTGTCGCGAGCGATGCTGAGCGGCGCGATCTGTTTCTCGGAACCGCCGCTCGATTGGGTACCGCAGTTCAGAATGTCGAAAAAGACTTCTGGGTTTGCTGGACGCTTGATGTACTGTTCAACGGATTAGAGGCTGGCGGTCCTCGTCTGCTGTTCAAGGGCGGCACCTCCCTGTCCAAAGCCTTCGGTCTGATCTCGCGATTTTCCGAGGACATCGACATCACCGTCTTTCGCGACGATCTGGGACAGTCAGCCGATGTGGCTGAGTTGAATGCATTGAGCGGCAAGAAGCGCCGCGCACGTCTCGAAGCCATCCGCAATGCTTGCCAAAGCTACATTGCCGGACCATTGACGGAGCAGTTCACCCAACTCGCCACCTCCATCATTCCAGATGCCCGTTTCCGGCTGGAGCCCGACCCCGAGGATAAGGATGGTCAGACGTTACTGTTCTGGTATCCCGCTGTCACAGCCACCACCGGCGACTACATCCGCTCTGCGGTCAAGATCGAGGCCGGCGCAAAGTCGGCACTGGACCCGCACGTCGCAGCCACGGTCACGCCCTACGTGGCGCAGGACCTATCCGACCTGAACCTGACCGTGGCCAACGTCACGACCGTGAAACCCGAGCGCACCTTCTGGGATAAGGTCATCATCCTGCACGGTTTGCGCCAGTGGTACGACCGTCGCGGCGAACTGCGACATGGTGGACAGCGCGTTTCGCGCCATTACTACGACGTACATCAGTTGATGCAGGCCGTGTCGGCACACGAATGGCAGGCCGACCATGCGCTGGCGATCGATTGCGCGCACCATGCGCGGCTGTTCTTCGGTAGCGCGGATTTAGGGCTCAATACTGCAATCCCCGGCACGTTCACGCTGACGCCCAGTCCCGCGATGCGGGATGCAATCACCAGGGACTATGCGGCCATGTCGGGAATGGTTTTCGGTGAGATTGCGCAGCTTGATGCGGTACTCGCCAGCGCCGAGAGATTCGAGCAGATAGTCAACGGTGCCGCACCAGTCGCGCCGCTTATGCAAGAGGAGCAGCATTGATGGTGGACTATTTCAGCGACCGAGAGAACGGCCCACGTGCTCGTACCGAGCAGATGATTTCGCCCACTGTCTGGGCGGGCCTAGTGGGAACGGTGCAGGCGTTAATCAACAGCGCTGCCTTCGGTTTGCAGTTTCCCGCGCGTTGCCCGGATGGGCAAGCTATTTGCGGAAGCGATCCCGATTCGTTGGCGGCAGCCGTGATTGCGGAAATGCCAGGATTGGCTTGGCCGCTTGAAACCACGAGCGAGGTGGAGGATGGCTTTTTCTCGCAGCGCCAGCCGTTCGCGCCGGACACGTTGCTCATCCTGGACTTTATTGAGTTCGTCTACGCTTCGGTGGCGAAGCCGAATCCCGGCAAGTACCACGACTTTTTCAGTCACCACCATCTGAGTTTCGATCAACAAGTTGGGCAGGAGGAGTTCCGCGCTACCGTCAACCGCATCTTTGCACGCAATGGCGTGGCATTCGAAATGCTCTCGACAGGTCGTCTTGTGCGTGTACTTCCGTTGGTGTTGGGTGATGATCTGCGGCGAACGGTTTTCAACACCGGAGACCGCACGCTCGACAATATGCTGGAGGAATGTCGGGCGAAGTTTTCAGACCGCAATCCCCTGGTTCGTCGAGAAGCGCTGGAGCGCTTGTGGGACGCATGGGAGCGGCTCAAGTCCCTTGCAGACCCAAGCGACAAGAAAAGGTCGATCAAGATCATCCTGGACGCCACAGCGTCGGAGCCATCGTTGCGGGCAAGACTGGAAGCGGAGGCGATGGAGTTGAACTCCATCGGCAACAGCCATTTGATCCGTCACTCTGAGGTCAACCAAGTGCCGGTAATCGATATGGACCATATCGATTACCTCTTTCATCGCCTGTTTGCGATGATCCAGCTAATGCTGAGAAAGCAGGGCGCTGCGCGGTCGCTCATGTCACGCACATAAAACAAAAAAAGTAAGAACGTGTAGGAGGAGCCATGGCTTTATACAAGGATTGGTGCGCTGTCACCAAGCAGAAAGACAAAAAGAAAACGCTCCGGACCTACACGGAGAAAGCTGGTGGTCGCGCTGCTGCTCTTGAGCAGCTCGGTGAAGCGGTTAGAACCCATTACGACCAAGCTGATCGGATCGCAGACGATGTCGCCCGACTTGGGTACGACAGGGCCGCCGAGATTTTGAGGGCATTACTGCCCCAGTCAAAACGAGCGCGATCAGGTGATCTCGGCGAGATCCTCGCTTCCGAGCTGGTCGAGGAGGAGACTAATTTCCGCGTTCCCGTTCGGCGGATGCGATTCAAGGACGGACGCGAAGTAGCTATGCGCGGGGATGATTTCATCGGCGTGGGCGTTGGCTCTGATGACAAACTTTGGCTCCTGAAGGGCGAATCAAAAAGCCGCGCCAATCTGGGCAACGTAACGATCGCGGAGGCACGCGAAGCCTTGAACCGGTACGGCGGCCGCTGCACACCCGATTCACTGTTGTTTATCGCAAATCGTCTTTTGGAAGGCAAAGACGAGGACGACGTGGCGCTTGGCCGGACGATCCGAGACGAAGTAGGGCTCAAGACACTGCGGCCGAGTCGAATTGACCACATGCTGTTCACGATGTCGGGGAACGCTCCGCAGGCGAAGCTGGAAAAAGACCTAGAAGCGGCGGGGAGCGATCGCAATCAACATGTGATCAGCCTCCACATCGAGGATCATCAAGCGTTCATTGCGGAAGTCTATGAGGAGGCGATGAATCTTGGAGACTAGCGACGAACTGCAGGCATTCCTAACCAATGCGACCCAGGACGGAGTTTGGGGACGGTTGCTTGATCGTGGTGCCGCCTGGTCGATCATGCGACATGCGGGGGTACTGCCCGAGGATGCGCCACCGTTGGGTGACGACATCGACATCGATTTGGCCGAGCACGGGTTCTCGATCCTGCGTGCGGCTCTGGCGCTTCGTGAACAGGACGGAGCATCGGTGCTATGCCAGCGCGCATTCGAACGTGCCGGGAACGCCTTTGAATCGCTCGTTCGCAATGGAGCTCCGGGGGCAGAGGAGCGTGGCTTCTATCGCACGATTGCTGGCGCTGCCTACCATCTCGCGGGTTACTCTGCTATTGCATACTCTTTGTTTGGCGAGCAGCAGATTGCCGAACTCAACGCCAACGCGGCCGAGGTCGCGCTGATACTGCTGATCCTGCGTGATCTGGATCGCCTCAGGACATACGTCAAGTCGCAGTTACTGGACGACGAAAACAGCGATGCCCGTGTATCTGCATTGTTGCAGGAAGGGGACATCGAGTTCGACGAGGCGATCTCGATCATCCTTAACACAGTCGTCTGTCGAGCCTTGGCGTTCTTTGATTTCGCGCTTCAGACGGGAGAGGTTTCGCTGCTGAATGGTGCCAAGGAGCTGCTGGACACCGCGATCAAGCTTGCCGACACCGCTGCTTCAGTGTCGCTGTGGTGGATCATCCGCTTGTGCCGCAACATGATCGACGATCTATGGGCGCATTCGCTCCACGAAACGCTGCCGTTGAACCCGCCGCAGGAAGGGGCCGAGCGATACCCTGAGTTGCGGCGGTTCTTCATTGCTTCTCTTTATGCACGCAAAAGTGCCGAACTGGAGTTGTGGCCTTCGCAGCGTGAGGCGGCCAAGCGGTCTACCGATGTCTCGGACGATTTGGTCGTCGCGCTGCCGACCAGCGCGGGAAAGACGCGCATCGCCGAGATCGCTGCCCTGATGTGTTTGTCGGCCAGCAAGCGGGTGTTGATCGTGACCCCGTTGCGCGCGCTTTCGGCGCAGACCGAGCGAACGTTTCGCCAGACCTTCGCGCCGCTGGGGTTCACCGTATCTTCGCTCTACGGTGCGAGCGGATTGTCGGCCGGTGACGAAGATGCCCTGAGGTCGATGGACATCATCATCGCCACACCCGAAAAACTCGATTTCGCACTTCGCAACGACGCGACGCTGATCGACAACATCGGTTTGGTCGTGCTTGATGAGGGGCATCTTATCGGTCCAACCGAGCGCGAGATTCGCTATGAGATCTTGGTGCAAAAACTGCTGCGGCGCGCGGATGCGGACACTCGCCGTATTGTTTGCTTGTCGGCCATCCTTCCAGATGGTCAGCAACTTGAAGACCTGACGGCCTGGATTCGCAGTGATGTTGAAGGGGAGCCGGTCAGGTCATCGTGGCGCCCGACGCGGCAGCGTTTCGGTACATTGGTCTGGCAGGGCGATGCCGCAAGACTCAATTATGACCTTGAGCAGCAAGGTCCCTTCCTGGCGCGTTTCATAGAACAAATTCCGGCGCGAGCACCGGACAGAAAGCCATACCCGCGCAAGACCAAGGATTTGACGTTGTTTGCGGCATGGCAGTTTGCCCAGCAGGGCAAGCGGACCCTTGTCTTCTCGACGCAGGCCAATTGGGTTGAAGGTTATGGGGCGGCAGCCGTCGAGCTGCACCGTCGGGGATACCTGCCGACGCTGTTAGACGATGAAGCGTCTGTGCTGCGAGCGCTGGAAGTCGGCAAAGAGTGGTTAGGTGACCAGCATCCCGCAGTAGCTTGTCTCAAGCTCGGCGTAGCGATTCATCATGGGCGCCTGCCAAGCCCTTTTCTTCGAGAACTGGAAGCGTTGTTGGCCAAGGGCGTGCTCAAGGTCATCGTTGCGTCGCCAACGCTGTCGCAGGGATTGAACTTAAACGCCGCCGTTCTGCTGGTTCCGTATCTGGTTCGGTCAGGCAAGGTCATTTCAGGAGAAGAGTTTGCCAACGTGGCGGGCCGCGCTGGCAGGGCGTTCGTTGATGTCGAAGGTCTCGTGGTTCACGTAGTCATTGATAACCCAGTCTGGCGCATCAAACAGTGGCGCGGTCTTGTGCAGTCGGCCAAGGCTCGCACGCTGAAAAGCGGCCTATACCAGATCATTGCCGAGATCATTGATCGCCTAGCCCGCGAAGGAGTGTTGGAACGCGCCGATGCGATCGAATACTTGTCGAGTTCGCGGGAAGCGTGGAAGTCTCAAGCGGAGGAGAGCGCGTTGCTAGGGGTCGCCAATGTTGATGGCGACGCCGACGATGATGCCGAGGACGAAAAGATCGAAGAGGAGCCGATGTCGCACCTGGTGGAGAAACTGGACGCAACCGTGCTTGGCTTGGTCGAGGCCCTGGATGCAGACAGCGAGGACCTGCCGCGACTTCTCGACGAAGCACTGCAAGGGTCGCTCTGGGCGCGCCAGATCGCCAGGGAAGGCGACGCTGAGCAAGAGTCGCACCAAGCCATCCTAGCCTGAATTTTGCATAAAAAAGGGCAAGAATGCCGTAAGTGATTGATAAAATGTAAGTTATCGAGAAACACACTCATCAACACAAACGCCAC
>NZ_JAXCHT010000042.1:0-15625 GCF_035984655.1 Actimicrobium sp. GrIS 1.19
GCCCGCTTGTTACGCATTGCTACGGTCATTGTTTCTCCTTGATGGCGGCAGTCTCCTGCCAAATGACCGTTTACACAAAATTATTTACACCCTCACCGCGATGCGCGGAATGGCAGGCGGCGGCACCCGTCGGTGTCCGTAGCGATCGCCATCATCCGACAAAAATTGCGCACCTAATGAAAACCATTCCTCGTTGGACAGGAGCTGGTTCACGACCGGAAGCAATTGCTGCTCCTCTTTTGCAAGGCGCCGAAACATCTTGTCGCAGTACTGCTCCATCGCCAAACACATCTGGTTGACCTCGGCCGTGCCCCACTGAATGGCCCGTTCGATGCGCTGCTGCAACGAGGCCAGAATTCGCCTGGCGGCAGCGCTGAGCGACTCGAGCTCAGTGAGCAACTGGTCAACATCTTCTGTCGATGACCGCAATGCAGGAATCACATATACCTCCACCTTGCGTGAATGACAATAAATGTCGAATTGGGCAAGGCGATCAATTGCAGATTCCAACGCTGCAGGGTCGACGCTCTGACGGCCGTCCAGCGTGCCATGGATGTATTGCTTAAGTTTAGCGAGGATGCTGTACGTAGTTTTTTGTTCTGCCGCGATCGCGACCAGGGAATACGTTGCCGTCAGCATGATTGCTCCTCAAACCAGTCGCCAGCATGGGGTGACTGTTGCGCAGAATCGATTCGGGTTGTTGAAGTGACGATGTCTAAGACACACGACTTAATGTGTGGCCTAAGTATAGGAACAAAACGCGACAATTCAATTGATTTATCTCAAAGGCGGGAGGCGTTCGCAAAAAAAATTAGTCCTTTGCGTGTATAACCGGCCGCCTTGCAGGCTGCTATCAGGGCCGTTAGCCCTGTCCCTTATTCAAGTTTGACGGCATGTTCCCGGGTTGCATGAAAGGTAAGCAGAGGCCAACGTTCCTGCGTGTGCCGAAGGTTCACTCCGGACGTAGCCAGATAGGCCATATTGCCGGCAGCGTCATAAGCGACGTTATGCCCGGCCGCAGATTTTTCAAAATCGGCGATGACGCGCTTGTCTTCACCGGTAATCCATCGTGCGCTGCTGATACTGGTTCCCTCGAACACGGCATCGACCCCGTATTCGTTGAGCAGGCGACTGGCTACAACCTCAAACTGCAATACGCCGACCGCGCCGAGAATCAGATCGCCGCTATTGACTGGCTTGAATACTTGCACAGCGCCTTCCTCGCCCAGTTGTTGCAACCCCTTGTGCAACTGCTTGATTTTCAGCGGATTGCGAATGCGTACCGAGCGGAAGAAATCGGGCGCGAAATACGGGATGCCGGTGAATTGAAGCAATTCACTTTCCGAGAAACTATCCCCAATTTGCATGTTGCCATGATTCGGCAGCCCAATGATGTCGCCCGCATAAGCCTCTTCGACTTGCTCGCGACTTGCCGCCATAAACGTCACCACATTGGACACCTTGATTTCGCGGTTCAAGCGCAAATGCTTGATTTTCATGCCCCGCTCAAAGCGCCCGGAACACACACGCAGGAATGCGATACGGTCGCGGTGTGCAGGATCCATGTTTGCTTGAATCTTAAAGACAAAACCGGAGAACGGCTTTTCGTCCGGCTCAACCGACCGCACCGTCGCATCGCGAGGACGAGGCGCGGGAGCCCAGTCCAGCAACGCGTTGAGGATTTCGCGCACGCCGAAGTTATTGATTGCCGAACCAAAAAATACGGGTGTCTGCGTACCGGCCAAAAAAGCCTTCAAATCGAATGGATGTGATGCGCCATGGACCAGATCGACCTCCATCTTCAACTGCTCAATCTCGCGCGGGAACATGGCTGCCAGGCGTGGGTTGTCAATTCCCTTGATAACTTCGAATTCCTGGTCCGCCCGTGCATCGCCCGGCGCGAACAGCAAAATCTCATCGCGCAACAAGTGATACACCCCGCGAAAAGCTTTGCCCATGCCAATTGGCCACGTGACGGGCGCGCATTGAATGTCGAGCACGGATTCCAGTTCATCGAGCAGCTCGAGCGGATCTCGTGTTTCCCGATCCATCTTGTTCATGAATGTGATGATTGGCGTGCTGCGCATACGGCAGACATTGAGAAGCTTGATCGTCTGTGTCTCGACGCCTTTCGCCGCATCAATCACCATCAATGCGGAATCGACGGCGGTGAGCACGCGGTAGGTGTCTTCGGAGAAGTCCTGATGGCCCGGTGTATCGAGCAAATTCACGACATGGTCACGATATTCGAACTGCATCACTGAACTGGCGACTGAGATGCCACGCTGCTTTTCAATTTCCATCCAGTCCGAGGTCGCGTGGCGGCCACTTTTGCGCGCCTTGACGGTACCAGCGAGCTGAATCGCGCCAGAGAACAGCAGGAGTTTCTCAGTGAGCGTGGTTTTGCCGGCATCCGGATGCGAAATAATCCCAAAGGTGCGTCGCCGCAAGACTTCGCGACGAATCACTTCAGCCGGTACATTGCGCGGCTCGGTGCGTGGCGTTTCGGCGGGCTTGTCGTCGGCGTGAACCGGCATAACATCGGAATTACTGACCATCACATATCCCTGCGAAAACCCTGCAGTCTACCGGCTCCTGCATGGGAAGTCGAACTGGTTAGCGCAAGCGCCATTTTAATTCATGCGATGATGCCGTCGACACAGCTGAGTTTGCACTTGATATAAAAGAAAAGCCCGTGAATTTTGCAATTCACGGGTCAGGTTCTGACCGCGACAGACCGGTTCGGTTTGCCGGGGAGGTTGCGCTAGTTACGCGGATTCAGGGAAACACGCAGGCGCACGCGGTCGCCAGGGTCGTTTGCCATCACGCTCGTATAGGTCCTGCCGTTGTATTCATACGTTACCGCGTAACCATTCGTGCGCGACTGCCAGTTGTCGACAGTATGGCACTGACGCACAGCCTGCTCTGTCGGTTGCTGGTTGTTATTTTCAACACGATCACCAACGATTGCACCGGCAATCGCACCCGCAGCAGTCGCAGCGGTACGACCGCTACCGCCACCTACCTGATTGCCGAGAATACCACCGGCCAATCCACCGAGAATTGACCCGCCAACATTGCGTTCCTGCCGTTGCGCCTGGACGTACTCGGTACGGCATTCCTGATGCGGTTGATTGACTTGCTCGACTTGAGGCACGACCCGAACGACCCGCGCGGAATCATCAAATTCGGCCCCGTGAGCGAACGATGCCGCGCCGAGAAACAGAAAGGAAATTGCAGTTTGAAATGTTTTATTCATAAGGCCCCCGTTGTTGACCCAAGTGTAATTCGAACCCTGGAAGTTTGTGTTGCCGCCGAAACCAAAATTGTAATGAGTTGTTTCATTGCCTGAGCGCACCATCTTCAAGCTTTTACGCCCTTCATCTCATGTTCGACGCTATGTGAACTATCTCCCAACTTGCTCGACCAAGCCTTTTCAAAATAACCCTTCTCTTCATTTGTCGGTGGCTGCAACCAGACCACCATCAGGGTTCCCTTGTGATCGTGGATTTGCCAGATCTTCGAAATAAAATCGGGGTTCTGCAAATGGTCAGCCAGTCCGACAACATATCCATACACCCGGTTAAGGCGCTCTATGCGATCGGGCTCGGTACTGGCACTCGTTGCGGTGATGGTAGGGTGATCCAAAAACATGAAAAATCTCCTGGTAAATCCATGATTGACTGCCTGACGCATACTCCGGCAGTTCGCTTTTCGATTCCGGAAAGTATATGCCGATCATTGAAACCGCGGCGATCGTCGTAGTTAGGATTTGTCGATCAATTGAATTGATTCAAAAACTGATTTTCGGCGCGCTTCAACGGCGCCCAATCTGCACGCGTATAGGGATATTCGTGTCCTGACAGGACTAGTGCAAACTCGGTGAGCAATTCTTGTGTTGGCGCCGGCTCACCCGAAGACATCCAGACGAGGCAGGCAGCGCTCGCGCCCACCAGCCATCGATTGACTGCAGGGGTCACCAACTGTCCGGCGACAGCAATGAACGCAAACCCCACCAGGCTACCCAAAATCTCGCCCGTGACAGCTTCAGACGTTGAGTGCGCTCCAACCATGACGCGCGAAACGGTAATCAACACTCCAAACGCGAATCCCGCGAGGATTCCAGCACGTTGAGCACGAGAACTTGCATTTTGCGTTATCAAATAACCAAGGACTGGAAGGACTGCCGACGCACGCATCGCATGGCCACTGATTCCGGTAAAGTCAACGGAGGAGATACCAAGTCCCCAACCAATAAACGCAATTTTTGTAGCGACAACAATTGCCATTCCGGCTCCGAAAAGCCCAATCCACCACGCGGTTACGCGCCAAGCCTGACCTGAACAAAGCCAGATAACAATCGCCGCCGCAGCGGGCAATGTCACGATCACATCACCCAGAACCGTTATGCGTGACCAAAAAAACATCATGAGAGGTGTAGAAAACACAGGCATCGCTCGAATTGAAATGGAGGTGAGAAGTCTATCCCATGGATGGACGCGCTTCATTGTGACGTTGCCCAAAGACAACACAGTGCTTCATCTATCGTTAAAACAAAATGGCCCGACGTCGCAACACGTCAGGCCAAGGCTAAAAAAACTATCGCAACAGGTCAACGACGATCGTAATCCCTGTGGTGCCAGTCGCCATCCCGATCTCCCCAGCGCTCATGGCGGCCATCATGCCATTCATTATGTTGACGATTTGAGGATCCGCCGTAAATAACCACACCCGACTGTACATAGGCTGGAGCTTGTTGATAGTAAGTTGGCGCGGCTTCATAGTATGTCGGTCGCGGCTGGTAATACACCGGTGCCGGCTGGTAATACGTTGGTTCGGGCTGATAATAGGTCGGCGCCGCCTGATAATAGGTTGGCGCCGGCTGATAATAGCTTCCGCGCGACTCATACCGACGATCACCGGCGCTTGCGCCAACGGCAGCGCCAAGCACACCACCTACGATTGCACCGTTGCGCCCGTTGACGCTGCCACCAATCGCGGCCCCGAGCACCGCACCGACAACTGTGTCGGCACCGCGATCACCAGCATAAGCCGCGCTGCCAAGACTGGCTGTGACTAAAAGCACCACGCATACTGATTTTTTCATCAACATATCGACTCCTGACTATCGCAGTGAGCACCGGATTCGGTTGCCATTACCTGCTGACATGCCTGCAATATAGCCAGCTTAAACATCCTTGGCGCCAGGCGAAACAGACTATTACATGTGGCCCTGCTCCGGGCCGCCCGTCGTGAAGCAAGTCTACCTTGAGTCCACCGCGGCAAACAGCTCCGAAATCCATTCGACAAATACCCGCACCTTTGCCGAGAGATGGCGATTCTGCGGATAGATCACGTGAAGCGGCAACGGGTCGGAAACCCACTCCATCAAGACCGGCTCAAGCGACCCAAGAGCAACGTGACGCTGCAAGGGAAATTGTGGCGTTTGCAGAATACCAATGCCCGCAAGCCCGGCGGCAAGATAAGCTTCGGAGTCGTTGACCGCAAGCGGACCATCCAGCGCCAACTGTATCCGCTCACCGTCCTTGGCAAAGTCCCATTCAAAAATCTTCCCGGTTTTGGAAGAAAAGTAATTCACACAATGATGATCGAGCAAGTCGCGCGGATGCAGCGGGCGGCCAAACCGCGCCAGATAGGAAGGCGCCGCGCAGGTAGCGAAATACAATGCACCAACGCGCCGCGCTATCAACGTCGAATCGGGCAGCACGCCTCCGCGCAATGCGCAGTCAATGCCCTCCTCGACCAGATCAACCTGCCGATCACCGGATCCCATTTCCAGCCGAATATCAGGGTATCGGGAAAAGAAGTCGGGCAACGCAGGAATAATCAGTTGTCGCCCCAGCCCGCTTGGCACATCAACCCTGAGGCGACCACTTGGACTGGATTGCGTGCGCGAGACCGACTCCTCGGTATCTTTGACATCAGCCAGGATCCGCAGGCAACGCTCGTAATAGCCTGCACCGTCGGCCGTCACATTCACTTTTCGCGTGGTGCGATGCAATAGCTTTACCTTGAGGAGGCGCTCCAGATTCTGGACCAGTGTTGACACTGTTGCCTTGGGCATATTCAAACTATCCGCCGCCCGCGAGAAGCCCCCAGAGTCAACGACCTGCACAAATACCTTCATTGCCTGAAGCTTGTCCATCGTGGCGGCCTTCCGGATTGTTCCATTTTCTGAACAGTCAATTCTTGTTCAGACTGTTTATCAAATTATAAAACATGTTTAAAGTCTGCTGCATTGCAATACAACCCCGAGAAATGGAAACCGCCATGAATACCAAAGACATCATCTTCGCGATTCTCATTCTGATTGCTGGAAGTGTTGCACTGTCGGGTATTTCGGCGGCGACCTGCTCGCTGCAAACGGGCAAGGCCCTCGGCATTGAAAGTACTGGCTTCGACGTGCTTGCACATGAAGTGTTCGGTTCAAGCACAACCCTCGCCGGGGTCGACGCAGCGACCGTTGTCAAGAAATGAAGAAAGTATCAGCGGACAGTTGCACCCCGAAGGATCCGGGTCTTGGGAGCGTGACGATGCGCTCGTTGGTGGCCCGGGGCGGTCAAGGTGAACTCGCGGTGCGGCTGTATGAATCACCGGGCCCGTCAGCCGGGTTGCTGGTCTTTTTTCCTCCCGGTGGGTTCGTGCAGGACTTGCTCGACGATATCGACCCTTTCGTTCGGGCTCTCGCATTGCGAACCAACCTTAAGGTCCTCGCGACCTCCTACACCCTTGCCCGCGAGGCACCGTTTCCCGCCGCGGCGGAAGATGCACATGCCGTGCTGAACTGGAGTGTTAAGAACCGCGTGTTGCTCGGGTGGGACGGACGCCAACTGGTCGTTGCCGGCATTGAGGCTGGCGGCAATCTTGCAGCTGTGGCAAGTCTCATGGCAAACGATCGCGACGAGCCGGAGATCGCGGCGCAAATACTGATTACGCCGATGCTCGATCCTGGGCTGAGTACCTGCTCGATGCGGGCCATGGTAGCGGGGGACGATGGAGCAGTTGTTGCCGATGCCTGTGCGCTCTATTATCGAAGTTATATCAAGCATGCATCCGATCGAATACACCCGTATGCCTCGCCGTTGCAATCTACCCGGCTCAAGGGATTGCCAAGGACATTAATTCTAAGCGCCGAGGATGACGCGCTGCGCGACGAAGCCGACGGTTACTGTGAAAAGCTGGTTTCAAATGGCGTTGCGGCACAGGTAATACGCATGCCCGCAATGCATCTTCAAAATCCCACGGATCGCTGCGATGGGATGCGAATCGATATAGCACTCAATGCAATTTCAACGTTTCTAAAAGCCCTTCCCTAGTCCGGCTTCATCGCTCGCTGGCCACCATTTGTGGCCGGGTTCCCATTAACTGCAACTGTGCTGGCTTTTTTTTTAACGCCGCCAACACTGACATCGAAAGGCTTCATCATGACCCAGCTTCCGAATTGGCATTCTCCGATCAATCCAAGGTCGCTCTGCATTGCCACATTTGCCGCAGCAACCATGCTGCTGAGCGCCTGCGACAACCCCGAAGCCAAAGCCACGGCGGCCCCTGCTGCAAGCGGTCCGCCAATCACCGCCGCGTTGGTGATTGAGAAATCAGTGGCGGAAACCCAGCAGTTTTCGGGGCGTCTCGAGGCGATCAATCGGGTCGATATTCGCCCGCGCGTCTCGGGGTTTTTGACTTCGATTAATTTCAAGCCAGGCGCAGAAGTGAAGAAGGGCGATCTGTTGTTTGTCATTGATCAGCGCCCTTACCAGGCTGAGGCTGACCGCGCGCAAGCTGTCGCCGCCTCCGCGCTTGCCAAAGCCAGTCTGGCAAAAATTGAATCCGCCCGCGCCGAGAAACTGCTCGCCGAGAAAGCCATCGCGCAACGTGAAGCCGATGAAAAAACCTCCGCGCTCAATGAACTCAATGCCACTGCACGCGCCGCCCAGGCAGCCTATGAAGCGGCCAAGCTCAATTTGACTTTTACGCGCGTCCTGTCGCCGATCAATGGCCGGGTAAGCAAAGCCGAGGTCACCGAAGGCAATCTGGTCGATGGCACTGTCATCCTCACTACGGTGGTATCAGCCAATCCCATCTACGCCACGTTCGACGGCGATGAAGATACGTTTCTGCGCGTCGCAAGGGTCAATCGCAAGGGCCGCCCAATCAGTGTCAAGGTCGGATTGGCCAACGAAACCGGCTTCCCGCACCAGGGCAAACTGGAGTTTGTCGACAACCGCGTGGATCCGGCCACGGGCAGCGTGCGACTGCGGGCAATTTTCGACAATGCCGACGACGCGCTGGCGCCGGGCCTGTTCGCTCGTGTGCTGATTGGTGATGATAGTGCCGCACCGAAGTCGACCCTGATCGCCGAACAAGCCATCGGTACCGATCAGAACCGCAAATTCGTGTACGTCGTCAATGCGGAGAGCAAAGCAGAATACCGCGCCGTCGAACTCGGCCCACTGGTTGACAACTTGCGCGTGGTCCGCAGCGGGCTCAAGCCAGGTGAAAAAATCATCGTCAATGGCCTGCAACGTGCACGTCCCGGCGCGCCGGTGACGGTCCAGATGGTGCCGATGGAAGCCGATCCGAATGCGCCGCCGGCCAAGGGCGATGCCAAAGCGGCCGCTGTCGCCGCCAAATAACCGAGGCACACAATGAATCTATCCAAATTTTTTATTAATCGACCGATCTTCGCCGGCGTCCTGTCGGTGTTGATCTTCGTCGCCGGCTTGCTGGCGATGATCAAGCTACCAATCTCCGAGTATCCGGATGTCGTTCCGCCATCCATCGTCGTGCGTGCCCAATATCCCGGTGCGAATCCCAAGGTCATCGCCGAGACAGTCGCTGCACCGCTCGAGGAACAGATTACTGGCGTTGAGAACATGCTGTACATGTCGTCCCAAGCGACGTCGGACGGCTCGCTCGCACTGACCGTCACATTCAAGATTGGCACCAATGTCGAGCAGGCTGAAACCCAGGTGCAGAACCGGGTACAGCGGGCATTGCCACGCCTGCCGGAAGAAGTGCGACAGATTGGGGTGACCACCGTCAAGAGCTCGCCAAACCTGACCATGGTTGTCCATCTGGTGTCGCCAACCGGCCGCTACGACGACGTTTATCTGCGCAACTATGCCGTGCTCAACATCAAGGATCAGTTGTCGCGCATTCCGGGCATGGGCGAGACCCTCCTTTTCGGCGCTGGCGACTATGCCATGCGGATCTGGATCGACCCACAAAAGCTGGCGGCGCGCAGCCTGACCGCGCCGGATGTCGTGACGGCCATTCGCGAACAGAACGTTCAGGTGGCCGCTGGCGTGGTGGGTTCGTCGCCGTCGAAGAATGCGGAATTCCAGCTTAGCGTCAATACGCAGGGCCGGCTGCAAACGGTGGAGGAATTCGGCGCGATCATCGTGCGTACCGGTACCGATGGCTCAGTCACGCAGCTCAAGGACGTCGCCCGCATCGAACTCGGATCCGATGGCTATGCATTGCGTTCTTTGTTGAACAACAAATCCGCGGCCGCGATCGCCATCTTTGAGGCGCCTGCGGCCAACGCCTTGCAGCTGTCAACTGACGTGCGCGCCAAAATGGAAGAGTTGAAGAAAGATTTTCCTGAGGGTGTCGACTACAACGTCGTGTATGACCCGACGCAATTCGTGCGCGAGTCGATTAATGCAGTCGTCCACACACTGCTCGAGGCGATTGCGCTGGTGGTCCTGGTGGTGATCGTATTTCTGCAGACATGGCGTGCATCGATCATTCCGTTGGTTGCCGTACCCGTGTCGATCATCGGCACCTTCGCGATGATGTTGATGTTCGGTTTTTCGATCAACACGCTGTCGCTGTTCGGCATGGTGCTGGCAATCGGTATCGTCGTCGATGACGCGATTGTGGTGGTAGAAAATGTCGAACGGAATATTCAGGAAGGTCTCAGCCCGCACGATGCAACCATCAAGGCCATGAAAGAAGTCAGTGGTCCGATTATCGCCATCGCGCTGGTACTGTGCGCCGTGTTCGTGCCGATTGCCTTTGTCTCCGGCTTGACCGGGCAGTTCTATCGCCAGTTTGCGTTGACCATTGCAATCTCGACGGTCATTTCCGCCTTCAATTCGCTGACGCTTTCGCCGGCGCTGGCAGCCGTCCTGCTCAAGCCACACGATGCGCCAAAAGATGGCCTGACACGCTTGATCGACAAAATCTTCGGGCGGTTTTTCGGTTGGTTCAACCGCGTCTTCGGCAGGGCTTCCCATAGCTACGAACGTGGCGTGGGCAAAGCATTGCAACGCAAATCAGCCTCGCTGGTGGTCTATGCATTGCTGGGCGTTGCGGCATTCTTCGTCTTCAAGTCAGTGCCAAGCGGCTTTGTGCCAAGCCAGGACAAGCAGTATCTGGTTGGATTTGCCCAGTTGCCCGATGGTGCTTCGCTGGATCGCACTGATGCCGTAATCCGGCGCATGTCGGATCTCGCGAAAACGGTGCCAGGCGTCAGAGACTCGATCGCATTCCCCGGTCTGTCGATCAACGGATTTACCAACGCGCCGAATTCCGGAATCGTCTTCATCGGACTCAAGCCGTTCGAAGAACGCACATCGGCAGCGCTATCGGGCGGCGCAATCGCGCAGCAGATCAATCAGAAGCTCGGCGGCATTCAGGATGCGTTTATCCTGGTATTCCCACCGCCCCCGGTCAATGGATTGGGCACAATCGGCGGTTTCAAGATGATGATCGAAGATCGCGGCAACGTCGGCTACGATGAAATGTACAAGGCAGTCCAGGCTATGCAGGCGAAGGCATGGCAGACGCCGGAACTGGCGGGAGTGTTCTCCAGCTACCAGATCAATGTCCCGCAATTGTTCGCCGATGTCGATCGCACCAAGGCGAAACAACTGGGCGTGCCTTTGTCCGTCATTTATCAAACCCTGCAGATCAATCTTGGGTCGCTGTACGTGAATGACTTCAACAAGTTCGGACGTACCTATCAGGTCAAGGTGCAGGCCGATGCCCAGTTCCGTTCCAAGGCTGAGGACATCGCACAACTGAAGGTGCGAAACGACAAGGGACAGATGATTCCATTGTCCTCACTCATGCGCGTCAAGGACAGCTACGGACCGGATCGCGTGCAACGATATAACGCCTACGTCTCGGCAGACATGAATGGCGGGCCAGCACCAGGGGTCTCCAGTGGACAGGCGCAGGCGGCGATGGAGCGCATTGCAAAAGAGGTCTTGCCCAAAGGCGTTACCTACGAGTGGACCGACCTGACCTATCAGGAGCAACTGGCCGGCAATTCAATGGTGTTCGTGTTTCCATTGTGCGTCCTGCTCGTGTTCCTCGTGCTCGCCGCGACGTACGAAAGCCTGACGCTACCGTTGGCGGTGATTTTGATCGTGCCGATGTCGATTCTGTTTGCACTGATCGGCGTGAAGCTGACTGGCGGAGACAATAATATCTTCACGCAGATTGCCCTGTTCGTACTGGTCGGGCTGGCGTCAAAGAATGCCATTCTGATTGTTGAATTTGCCCGCGAACTGGAGGACCACGGTCGCACCATCGTGCAGGCCGCGCTCGAGGCCTGCCGCATGCGATTGCGGCCAATCCTGATGACGTCATTCGCGTTCATCATGGGCGTTGTGCCACTGGTGTTTTCCAGTGGTGCGGGTTCCGAAATGCGTCATGCCATGGGTGTGGCGGTATTCGCAGGGATGCTTGGGGTGACGCTGTTTGGCCTGTTCTTTACGCCAGTGTTCTATGTGCTGCTGCGTACGTTAGAAAAACGTTTTCAAAAACCCGTGCTGAATAACGACATCGTTGTCCGCCCGCACGAAGGAGGCCTGTAATGAATCTGCGCTGGAATTTTTTATTTGAAGCAGTCGCGCCAGGGCATCAGCAATTGGCGCCGCGCACCAGCATGCTGCTGCTTATGAAGTCGATTTATTCGGTCGTGTGTCCGACAATGTCAATGCGGCGCGCGCCGATTCGGAAACCAGCGCGGCAACCTATCAATCCGTGCTGCTTTCGCTGCAAGCCGATGTTGCGCAAACCTATTTCAGGATTCGGGCACTCGACGCGGAGCAGGCCTTGCTTGAAGAGGCAGTACGCCTTCGGACCGAGAACGTCCGGATCAACCAGCGGCGTGTCGATCTCGGCGACCTGGGTGAACTCGATCTGTCGCGCGCCAAAACTGATCTGGCAACCAATCGCGCCGAGGCCTTCGGGCTGGCACGACAGCGCAATCAGCTCGATCATGCGCTTGCGGTCCTGCTGGGAAAGACGCCAGCCGCATTCAGCGCTCAGGCCAATCCATTGACCGAGGCGGTGACTTTGCCAACGATCCCGGCCGGATTGCCGTCGTCGCTGCTCGAGCGCCGCCCCGACATCGTTGCGGCGCAGCGGGTGATGGTCGCCAGCAACGCACGTATCGGTGTCGCCAGGGCCGCCAGGTTTCCTTCACTGACGTTGACGGGCGACAGTGGCTTCGAGTCGGAAAGCCTGTCGAACCTGTTCAAATGGAGCAGCCGGACCTGGTTGTTGGGAGCGCTATTTTCCCTGCCAGTCATTGACGGTGGTCGCCACAGCGCCGCAGTGGTCCGTAGCGAGGCCGTTCTGGAGGAGTCGGTGGCCACCTACCGGCAAAGCGTACTGACTGCGTTTGCCGAGGTTGAAGACAATTTGGCGGGTTTGCGGATTCTGCGCGACCAGGCCGTGGCCACCGATGATGCCGTCATCGCCGCACGCCGTGCCGCCGAGTTGTCTAGCCAGCTGTATCGGGCGGGATCGTCGAACTACCTTGATACGCTGGATGCACAGCGCAATCTGATTGCCAACCAGCGCAGCGCAGTGCAACTGCGCGGCACGCGGGCAACCACGACCGTAGCGCTAATTCGTTCTTTGGGCGGTGGCTGGTAGTGCATCTTCGCAAAAAATTGCAACTCCCGTCCGGTTGCCTTGTCCATTACCAGCGTCGAACGACCGTGACCGACGACGCTGGCTGGTAGCGCGCCTGCCGAAGCAAAATAGCGATGCGATACGGTGGCATGTAGAAAACCACACCTATTTCCCCAGCGCGGGTGCTAAAATCCGCGCTCTCATTTACTTGGAGTTTTCATGAATAAAACTGAACTGATCGATGCCATCGCAACCGAATGCGATCTTTCCAAAGCAGTCGCGCAACGCGCTCTTGAATCCGTTCTGTCGAACGTAATCCAGGCAGTGGTCAATGGTGATTCAGTGCAGCTGATCGGTTTTGGCGCATTTTCGTCGGGTAGCCGCGCTGAGCGCACCGGCCGCAATCCACGCACAGGTGAAGAAATCACGATTTCGGCAGCGAAAACAGTCAAGTTTGCGGCTGGCAAAGCGTTCAAAGACGCAGTGAATAAGTAAGCAAGATGTGTTAGTCCGGCGCTCATTGATTATGAGCGTCTTTTTTTATCCAGTCTGTCGAGACTCGAGACTTGATCAGTGCGTCACACCTTATGCACTCTAGCCATGGAACGCAATCGTGTTCCAGTTCGAAGTAGTTTTTCCCCGTAACAGTCAAGCCGACCTGCTCCATTGCCGGAGAGCTCGACGTTGCTGCGTCCATTGCACCAGCCTCTTTTTTTGCATCAGCTGAAACCCATTTTGCAAATGCCGCAGCACTGATCCCTTCAGGTACATACCACCTCTTCTTTGCCGCATTCCAGCGGGCGCCAAGGGCCTTGGCTTGATCCTTTTCCGCGAACGGCACATTCAACAACAGCATTGTTTCCTCCTGAATCACACAATAAATGAATCGGAATTGACCTGACTGGGTTTTTAGGACCAACTCAATCTGGAGTAGCTCCGGTTAATAACCGTACCGATTCTTTCCTGCAAAACGCTTCTGGTATTTCGTATTTCAAGCTGGAGTGCGGGCGCACGGTGTTGTAGTGCTTCCGCCAGTCCTCGATCACGACCTTTGCCTCGATCCGGTTTCTAAACCACTCCATGGCCAGGCATTCGTCGCGGAATTTCCCGTTGAAGCTTTCTGTTGTGCCGTTCTGCCATGGCTTGCCAGGATCGATCAGGACCGATTCGATACGCTGATCCACGACCCATTTCAACAATGCAACGCTGACGAATTCCGGACCATTGTCGCTGCGCAGATAACGCGGTGCGCCACGTACGCTGATCAGCTTCGACAGCACCTCAATGACTCTTGCCGAGCGAATCGAGCCGGCCACATCAATGGCCAATGACTCCCGCGTGAATTCATCGACCACCGTCAGACATTTCAATTGCTGCCCGTTTGCGCAGGCATCGAAAACGAAATCGTAACTCCACACCGCGTTGGCCACCATCGGTGCCATTGGCCGTGGACGGCCCGTGGCAATGCGCTTGCGGGACCGTTTCTTTGGCACCTGCAAGCCATGCTCGGCCCATAGTCTGCCACAGCGATCTTTCCCGACTGCGAAGCCTTCCCGACCGAGAAACACCCGAATGCGGCGCGCGCCATAGCGCGGATATTGCGCCGACAGACGACACATCGCCTGAACAACAGGGGCATTTTTTATTGGCAAGCATGGCACGTACTGCAAGTTCGACCGACTGACACCCGTCAGCGCACAAGCCCGTCTCTGCGAAAGGCCCCGTTCGATTGCGTAGCAGGTCGCGATCCGACGGGCTGGTGCGCTCACCACTTTTTTGCGGTGATTTCCTTCATGATTTCAATTTCAAGATCGCGTTCGGCCAGCAGTTTCTTGAGCCGGGCATTCTCTTGCGTCAAACTCTTGAACTCCTTGACGTCATCGGCGGCCATGCCGGCAAACCGCTTGCGCCAGCCGTAGATGCTCTGTTCGCTGACCCCATGCCGTTTCGCCACCTCCGGCACCGGATCCTTGTCCGCTTCCCGCAAAATCCGGACGATCTGCTCGTCGCTGTATCGGCTCTTCCTCATGGCTTCCTCGCTGTCGCAACGAGCTATCTTCTCAAATTATCCGTGGTCTTAAAATCCCCGGTCAGGTCATCGGTCACGGCAATTGCCAACACCGAGTTAAAACTGAAACACTGGATATGCGATGCAACGCCTGGACGCGTTCATGCGGCAAATCGATGGCTACCTTCATAGCCTACGTGGCTGCTTCGACGAACCTGGTTTGCGCCGGGTATTGTCGAGTGACAAGAACCAATAGATATTCAAGCGTTCCTGCGCGAAGCGGCCATTAAAACGTTCGACCATGGCGTTGCAGGTGGATACGCAGGGACAGTTGAGAACTAACTCGGCGCAGCAAACATATTCCAACTTTCCCACCGCATACATAGCTCCCATCGAACACTTCCAGGTTTGGCTCGCGGATGCCACGCGCAATTTGTGATATCGCAAGGGGCAATTTTTTCAAATCATGCCTAATATAAAAATTTTCGGCCAGGTCAGCGGCGGTAATGTTTCGTGCCGATAGTGGGAGTTGGCGCGGCTCTCGGTCCGATAGTTAGTAGAGTTGGTTGAACCGGTAAAAAATCGAGCGGACAGCAAAACGGCTCCTTTTGAGGGGAGCCGTTCAGTTTGGAGCAATAACTTAGCCTGACGATGACCTACTTTCACACGTGTTGACGCACTATCATCGGCGCAAAGTCGTTTCACGGTCCTGTTCGGGAT
>NZ_JAXCHT010000043.1:0-15468 GCF_035984655.1 Actimicrobium sp. GrIS 1.19
TCTGGTTGGGCTTGAAAGATGTGCATGTCGCTGTCAAAACGATGCGCGCGCTACGTCGGCTGGGTGATCAGGCGAATTGTGTATAACGAGGTGGGTTCAGCGGGCTTTGGGCCTTGTAGCTCTGCAATAGTTCTTTCAGCTCTGCAACTGAATTTGAGAACGTTTCGTCAAAATATCCCTTGATCGCCTTCGAGACTACAGCTGTGATCGTTTCGGCTTGGCAGAATGGGCAGTGCAGGTTCCCGTCCTTCTGCAAGGCGTCCATGAAAGGGATGCCTTCGCTCACCCAATCCGCACTATCCAGGCGCTTGATAAGCGTAGAAATTGAACCGTCTTGGTTGCCGACAATTGCTTGGCTCCAAAGGGGATTATTCTCGAAGGAGGCATGGTCTGATGCCAGTTTTGGAAGCTTCGCGAAATGCTGAGCCTTATCGCCCGAAAGCGCTTCTGACTCGCTCCTCAGATCATCGGTCGTCTTTATTGGCTTGGCGTCTGGCAAAGGAAATGAAGCTATATGATCGAACAAGCGGCCTTTCATCCCCTTAAGGCCCTCCAAGCAGAATTCGAGCACCCTGTCGCCACCAGCAAACTGCGTCTTTATCTTCCAGGTTACTTCCTCTGCTTGCGTCTTGGCCGCGGCAGCCCCGCTTTCAAGTACGGCGATAGCCTTATCCAGCGCATCTTTGGTCTTAGTTTGGCTCTTTAGATTCTGCTTAGCAGTTTCTAATTGTTCTTCAGCCTGCTTGTTAGCCTTGGAAAGGGTGAATATCCCCTTCAGCTTGTCCATTTCATGAAAATTGTCTTTCACAAAGCGGTTGTTGTACACGTAGACCTGTGCGTCCTCAAGGCCGGCGATGACGCAGCCCGCATACATGGTGTTGGTAGGGTCCAATAGGTAGTTGGCGAGTGTGCTTTTCCCAGTTCCATTTAGGCCGTAGACAAGAGTCACTTTCTTGTCGGTTTCCAAGACCGCCGGGCCGATGTAGCTGGCGACTCCGTTCATTGTTATTTTTGTAGTCATCGGAATCCAATATGTTATGCGAACGGCGGCCGGAATCAGAACTTGGACATGCTATGCCAAAATCGACGCGCCACTGACCATGTTCAACTGACGGCTAATGACGAAATAATCATACGAGAACGACATAAGCCAGATGTCACGATAAACCGTGAAATCGTCTCCGGTTCGGATTCATTTTTCGTTCATCGTCAGGCGTTGAGCTGTTGAGCGTTTCCGTGGCGGACGCAATAACACGCCCTCTTGAGTTTTGCCAAAAACAATTTTTTGTCGTGCGATGTCTTCGGATTCCTAGGGCGCAGCATGAAACAAAGGACGAGCAATCCCACGAGCATCATGGCGCTTGCTTGCGGCTCGGGAACCGCTGAAACGAAGGGTTGCAGTCCGGCCGCAAGTGTCAGCGGCGACAGCGGTATCAATCCCCACACGTCAACACTGGTGCCGTCGGACAGACCCACCCGATAGGTGGCGTCCGCCGGGCCAGAAGGGAACGTTGACGAGAAGATGGAATTCAACGTGGGTTCGGATAGTCCTTGGAAACGCCATTGCAGGTAGCCGGCACCATTGCCCAAACCGAAAATATCGGTCGTGTTGATGGACAGGCTCCAGTCGGCAGGGCCGGAAATGGCAGAAAACTGGGCATCGAGGAAATAAGGAATCGTGACGGAGGTAACTTGCGGGGTGGAAACGTTAAACTGGTAGTGCCAACCGGCATCGCTTTGCGTCGGAATCAACGTCATCAATGGAAGCCGCGTGAGCGTGGACTGACCGGAAAGGACAACCTCGCCGAAGGATTGCAAGACCGCGGCGGGCGGCCAGATAGATACCGAAACGTCGGTTAGTGGGGGGACGGTTGCCGCGTTCCCACCACTTCCTGCTGCGGGTGCCGGGCACGGGCCCACACCGAGGCAGATCTCGCCATACTGGATCGGACTAAGGGTAGAAACCAGCAGCGTTGACCCCGACGGGATGAGGAGGTCAGGGCAGCGGCCAGCGCAGATCGTCAGCGCATTACCGTCCGCCGAAAAACCGAGGACAAGCGCCGTCGCCGATGCGAATGACATGAGAAATTGGCGAATACGTAGCGTCAAGCTGGTTTGCATGGGGTGCCTTCCATCACGGTAATATTAATAAAATAATAACCCATCTTCGTCACGTTACAGTGACATCCCCGTTACAGTAATGGAACATGCCTTAAAGCGAGTTGGCCTGACGCCAAACCCGAGGAGATTCAGGGCCGAGACCAGACAACTTTTCCGCAAACGCGGTAGAAGGTACGCCCAAACGGGCGTAGGCCACTTTTCGATGAGCGCGATATCAGTTTCAGTCGGCGACAACACCAAGGGATCAACTGGAGTATTACGCTCTGGTCTTTTATGTAGCCGCAACCCCATCGCGCACGCTTTGCTGCCAGATATGCCGGTAAACCAGCTGCGCAACCTGTGCCTTGTCATCTGCCGTGTAGGGCGGCTCTGGCAGGGTTTGGTAGAGGTGGTCAAGCACGAAGGTTTCCACCTCGGCCTGCGTTTGTTCCTTCTCGGTCCACCGGTCCAGCGGCGCAATAACTGCCAGCACCCCCGCCAACAACTCCTTGCTTGCTTGCTTGATGCGCTCGCGGTCTGCCTTGGTCAGGTCAGCACGCTGCAACAAATCAAAGAGAGCCAACTGTTCTTCGCTCAGGCCTTCGTCGACCGCGCGGCGCTGTTCATCATTGAGGCTGCTGGCTAGATCCATCAACCTGGCAAAGGTATCTTCCACCGTGGCCCGGTCCTTGTCCTGGTTGTACGCAGCGATGATTTCCTGGTACTTCTTTTCGTAGTTCATGCGTAGCGGGTTACGTGTCAGCATCTGCGCCAGCTTCTCTGCCAGGATCTGGCGGATGTCTTCGATCACCGTGGCCTTGCGCGTTACTTTTTTAGAAAACTCGTCGCGAAGTTTTTCCATGTTGATCTGCGAGAGGTCCACTGTCAGCCCGCTGGCTTGGTCGCCTCCCGGGCCATTGGACGCGATGGCTGTGTTGATGATGCGGTGAAGTATCTTCAGCAGTGCACTCACGTCGGCCGTGTCGCGCCGTTCCCCCAGCTTCTTGTAGATGGCCTCAAGGTTATCGTGCCGCTCCGCAAAGACCAGCGCCGAAGGCTCCACCAATAACGCTTTGAAACGGTTGAACACCACTCGGCACAAAATTTCATAGCGGCGCTTCGACTCGTCGCTGGTGTACACCGCTTCCACGGCGTCTGCCAGGTGTTGAATGCGGGTGAATCCGGTGGTGCCTGGCAAAAGACCGGCGTCAAAGCCCAGCCCATGTAAATGCGCTTCGGTGACGGCAAGGGCGTCGGCCAGCGCGGCTACCCGTTCTTCGATGGGCGCGACGATCTCGGCATCACCTCCATCGTCGCCCAGCGCGTACTGCGCCAGCGCCTCACGCAGGCTTTTCAGCATGCCGTTGTAGTCCACGATCAGGCCAAAGTCCTTGCCGGGGTAGACCCGGTTGGCGCGGGCAATCGCCTGCATCAGCGTGTGTGCACGCATCGGTTTGTCGATGTACAGGGTAGACAAGCATTCCACGTCAAAGCCGGTTAGCCACATCGCGCACACGACTGCAATGCGGAATGGGTGCGCGGGGTTCTTGAACGCGGTTTCCACGTCGACACGCTGGCCGTCGTTGGTCTCGAACCCCAGCTTCATCACCGAGCGGTGAGGGATGATGTCAATACCCCATTTCTTGAAGTCAGCTACCTCGTTCTGGGCCTCGCTGATGATCAATTCAATGATGGTCTCATTCATCCATACGGCTTTTGCCAGCAACCGGTCACGTTGCGCGTGCAACAGTTGGCGCGCTTCGTCATCGGGCGCCAAGGTGATGTCCGCCAACTTCATCTGCGCTTCCACCTGCACAGCGGCCGCTTTTGCTTTCCATTTTGGCTCAATGAGTTTGAGCATGCGGGCACCGGTGATCTTGTCGATACAGACCATCATTGCCTTGCCTGCTTCCCAACGGGTACTGCAATGTTCTACAAAATCCGCGGCAATGCGGTCCAGCCGCTCATCGGCAGTGATGACTTCGTAGTCCTTACCCAGCAGCTTTTCCAATAAGGCGGTTTGATCCGGATCCAGATCGGCCGCATCCACGGCAGCAGCGATGTGGTCGTTCAAGTCCAGCTTGGCCAGGCCCAGCTTTTCACCCCGGTTCTCGTACACCAGCTTGACGGTGGCGCCATCTTCTTCGCTGCGTTTGAAGTCGTAGCGCGAGACATAGTCACCAAAAATCCGCCTGGTGATCTCGTCATACTTAAATAGGGGTGTGCCGGTAAAGCCGATGAATGCCGCATTGGGCAGCGCCATGCGCATGTTGCGGGCGAGTTTGCCGGACTGGGTGCGGTGCGCCTCGTCGGACATCACAATAATGTCGTCTCGCGGGCTGTAGGGGTCGTCTGGCGTGACTTCCTGGTTAAACTTGTGAATCAGGCTGAACACATAGCGGTGGTTCTCGGACAGCAAACGTCGCAGGTCGCGCCCTGAGCTGGCCCTGGGGGTCGTTTCATCAGCCACGCCACAACCAACAAACGTTTTGTAAATCTGACTGTCCAGGTCATCCCGGTCGGTCATCAGCACGAAGGTGAAATTGCCCGGCACGGTGCGCCGCACCTTCTCAGCGAAGAACGCCATGGAATACGATTTTCCGCTTCCCTGCGTATGCCACACGACACCCAACCGGCCCAGGTCCGGGTGGGCACGTTCGATGATTTCCAGAGACTCCGTTACCGGCTCAGCTGCAACAAAATAGGGCAGTAAGGACGCGTTGGCGGCGTTGTCATTCTCGGCCTTAGGCAGCGCAACGGTGCGATATGTCAGTCGCTTTTCTGTAGGGAATTCACGCTTCAAGGCTTCTTGCCGCACCACCGAGGCTACCGCTTGGTTGACCCCCAGCATTTGGTGGTTGCGCGCCACTACTTTACGCACTGCACCGGCCTTGCTGGCATCAAACAGGATGAAGTTTTCCAGAATATCCAGCAAACGATCCTTCGCCAGCATGCCGTTGAGCAGCACCTCGGCAGCGACGCTACCCACGTCGGTTTCATGCAGGCGCTTCCACTCGCCAAAATGCTCCCAGGTGCTGGTGATCGAGCCAAAGCGGGCATTATGTCCGTTGCTGACGATCAGGAACGCATTGTGGTGGAACGCATGGGCGACGACATTTTCGTCCATGTAGTCGCGCAAGTTGCCGTCAAAGCCCGCGCGGATGTTTTTGTACACTGCCTTGAGCTCGATGAAGACCAACGGCAGGCCGTTTACAAAACACACCAGGTCGGCGCGGCGGTTGTAGTTGGGCGTGCGCAGGCCGGTCAGCTTCAGCTCCCGCACCACCAGAAACCGGTTATTGGCCGCGTTGCGAAAGTCGATGACCGCCGCCTGTGCGTGACTCAGTTGCCCCTGTGCGTTGCGGTAGCTTACCGGCACGCCGTCGCGAATCATCATGTGAAACGCCTGGTTGTGCTGCAACAGGGAACGGGAAAAGTCGTGGTGTGTCAGCTTGGTGATGGCTTCCTCAATGGCCGGTGGTGGCAACTGTGGATTGAGCTGGACCAGTGCCGCGCGCAAATCGCGCACCAGCACCGCGTCGCGCTCACTGGTACGGCCCAGGGTGCCTGTTGGACCAAAGGTTTCCTGGTTCCAGGCATAGACGCTGGCCCAGCCAAGCGTCTTTTCCAAATGCTCGGCAAAGGTTGCCTGCACCAGGCGGTCTTCGCTGTTGATGTCCGTGTAGGCCATGGCGTCTATCGGACAATGCGATGGGCCATAAAGGACAGCGCCAATGCCTGTCCTTTATAAAAACCATTACAAATCAGACGCTTAGAACTCATGTGCGGCTTCAAGCCATTCTTTTTCATGAAACTTCTCTCCCTTTTGTCCTTTAGAATTCACACCCCCAACCGGTAACGCCTCCAACGCCGTTCACCTGAATAGACAACCTCGTTGGTCTGCAGCAAATTGTCCAGCGCCCGCTTCACCGTTTTGGGCGAAATCTCAACGCCAATGCGCCGGTTAATGTCGGCGCTGGACGACTCCGGGTACCGCGCCAAGTCTTCCAGGATCAAAGCCTGCAAGCGGTGCGGCGTGATGCGGCTCAACGTCGTCTTGCGATCCAGTTGCGCACCACGCAACCAATCAGGTGCCACAAAGTAACGCATGCCCGAAGTCTTGCCCGTGGTGAGAATTAAGCCAAGAGAAATCAAGCGCCCCAGCCACACGGACAACTCAGCCCCACCATCTGCCTCCAGGACGGCGCCCAATTCGCGGGCTGTCATGCCCTCGGTCTGTGCCAACACCCCCAAGGTGATGCGCTCGCGCTGGGTGAGTTGAAAGCGCGCATCGGCCTCGGTCACCAACCGCATTACCTCTGGCTTGGCAATGCGACGCTGGATCGTCACCTTGACCCAGTCCGTGCCCTCCTCTGGCACCGGTGCCGGGCGCCCCTGGGACAACAACCGGTCGTAAATCAAATCGAAACCGCTGCCTTCGCGCTCCATCAGTCCCAGGTCGTGAAACACCCGCGCCAGCGCTTCGTTGCGCCGGCGGCTGGCGTGCAGTATGTTGCGCGGCGTCACTCCCAGCGGCAAGCGGCCTGGATTGACCACCTCCAGTCGTTCCGGGTGCAGGTTGAGGTAAATATCGCCCTGCTGTGTGTAGGGCCGGTGCACCAGTGCATTGACCAGCAACTCGCGCACCACCTTTTCGTCATAGGCCGGCACATTGCGTCGGTACAGGCCCTCGGCCACTTCGTAGCTTTCGCGAAAGTCCGGTACCGCACGCCACACCGCATCCACCAGTTCCACAGGGGACAGCTCGCAGTCGTCCCAGACCCATTTGTTAATTTTCTGGCCGTGTTCGTCGTACTTGATGGCCTGCACCAACGGTGCGGTACCCAGGGCGCGGCGGTCTGCGGTGCTACCCAGCAGCAGCACGCCCAGACGGCTCAAGGTTGGGCCCTGGGCCAGACCGTAATGGGTCAGCAGCTCGTCCGCGCTCTTCTCCTTGACCGACGCTTTGACCCGGTCCGATGCGGCGATGTCTTGAACGAAGCGCGCGAGTTTGCCGGCATCTGCCGCGCCACGCGGCGCGCCACTGTCCATGGCTTCCCACGGCCTGCCGGGTCGTTCACTGGCCAAGCGCAGAAGATCGTCGCCCAGTACCGGCTGGCAGGTGTCACCCACGCGCAAGAAATAGCGCCCATCTGTGGTCGATGCCACGTTCGGGGAGCGGTCAATCGCCAACTCGATGAACTCACCACCATTGGCCGCCCGTTGCAAACTGGGCAGCGCCTGGACATTCACCGTCAACTCACCCATGCGTTTGCGTAGCCGGTCCAGGACCTCGGGCGGCACCACCTGGCCGGTTGGCGGCAGTGTCTGCCCATCTTCGATACCAATCAACAACCGGCCTCCGGCACCATTGGCAAAGCACACGCAGTCTTTGGCCAACGCGTCCCAGTCCGCTGACTTACCTACGACGGTGCGCAGGGATTTGAGATCGGTGTGCTGGTCTTCGAGGGTCATACGGCCAATTCTCCGCTCAGCAGGCGCGGCAAAAGAAGATCGCGGGCGGCGCGGAGTTTTTGGTTCTGAGTACTGAGATTTTTGATCTGCGTAAATATATCCGATACGAACTCATCAAACGATCGAAGCATAAGCGCAGACGGAATCAGGATTTCAATCCGGTGCACAGATTTGCGGTCAAGCGTAGGCACAGAAGCACCGCCGTTAAATTGTTTCAGATCCATTTCCCGCAGCAGGAACAGCGCGAACAGTGGTGTCACGCGCTTGAATTCCTTCACCCAAAGAGCAGTATTGAGTGGCCAATAATCGTCGGCAACGAATTGCACTTCGCCCAAAGTTCCGCTTCGTCCTGTGACCACGCCAGGTGCAATCGCCTTGACTTTGTCGTGGTAGCCAAGGATGCCTTTGGAGCCGTATATTGGGACGTCCCCTTGTTGTCTGTCTTGAGTCGGAAGATCGAAACCACGTTGCAAAATCAATGCCGATTCCAACGGTGCCCGCTCCCACCCCTGCGGCGCCCCATCGACTACAGGGGTGTGTTCATAGCCGGGAAAGCGCAAGCGGACGAACCACTCGCGGTAGAGCAGCCGGGCGGACTCTTCGAGCAGGGCCATGCGGCGGCGGTTGTTTTCGATCAGGTCGTCGTAGGTGGAAAGGATGTCCGCAATGCGCGTTTGTTCTGTAACTGTAGGAACATTAAAATCTAACGAAAGCAGTTTCTCCTGACTCAGATTGTCCTGTGTAGCACCTTGTGAGAACTGCTGGACACGGACTTTGATGGTGGCATCAAAAAGATACTTTACGAACCGGGCATCTGACTGAGTCGGATCAGCAATAAAGCCAATAACGCTATCAGGAAAACACGCATCAATGGCAAGAATAGCGGTGTCTGCGATATTCGCCGCAATGGTGATGCACAAGGTGCCGGCTGGCCATAGCTTGCTCTGTTGCAGTCCGGCTTCCGTGTACGTTTGCGTGAAGCCGATTATGTACAGCCCGGCATGCTTCACGTCGCCAGTCTGAATGAATGGGTGCAGTCCGCCGTACAGGTGTGCCGCATCCCTTGGCCTATGGCGTGAGCGGCCGCGGGAAACTGATCCAAGTTCATTAAGGCGTTTGGGCATCCAGCTCATATATTCAAAGCGCCTGGACAATGTTCTGGATATAAAAATGGCGGGCAGCCATCGTGAAACATTGGCAAGCAGCCATCAAAAGCTAGTCGTCTAGTAAAGCTCATATTCCCAACTCCTCAAAGTTGGTTTGAATCTTGGCGGCCAACTCCCCCGACTCGCGATTCAGGTCAGCCAGCTCCAGGTGGAGATCGCGCAGCGTTTGCTCGAAGTCGAAGTCTGCATCCACCTCGACCGGAGCTACTCCGACAAAACGGCCGGGAGTCAAGCTCCAGTCAGCGGCTTCGATCTCGGCGCGGGTGACGGCTTTGCATAGACCCAGCACGTCCTGCATTTCGGCGTTCGGAAAACGCTCCTGCAGCCAGACGATCTGACGCTGCAAGTAGACGCAGTCTTTGAGCTGTTCGACGGCGGATTTGCGTGCTTCATCCAGCAGCCTGACGAGCTTGCCGATGGCGCGGCGGTCGTAAAACTCGGCTGCTTCGTCCTGCGTGGCCAACTCTTGCGTTAGTTGCGCGGCGCGGGCAGCGAGTTTGTAGAGCAGGTCTAGTTGCTTGACCATGCCGCGTGCGGATTCACCTAGGGGAGCGAAAATTTGACGGGCAGCATGTTGGTCTTTGTTGATCAGCACTGGCTTGGCAACGGTCTTGCAAAATACGGCGAGGCCGGTCACAAACGTGGCGCGGTCGGCGGTATAAGCGGTGGCGGCGCCTGCCCATTCGGCCATGGCATCGTTCAAGCCGTTACGCTTGTCTTTTGACAGCGCAGTGATATCTTTCACGCTGTCCACAAACGCCGCCAATGGTGTATGGCAGGCGGTCAGCGTGACGTCAAACGTGGTGAGCGCGGCGTCGATGGCCGCGGCTTCTTTCCCCAGTCGTGTCAGGTAGCTGTGCACCAGACCCAAAAAGCGGTCTTGCTGGCCTCTGTAGAGCCACACGATCGCAGCCAGATTCGCCTGCTGTTCCGGCGAAAAATCGTAAATCTTCCGGGTGACTTTGCGGTACACATTCCGCGCATCCAGCATCAGCACCTGGTCTTTGCGCTCTGCCGGCTTGGAGCGGTCAAAGTGCCATAGTTCGCACGGCACGGTGCGGGTATAAAAGAAGTTCGAGCGGATGGCGATCATGACATCGACATCGCCCGTCTCTACCAGTTTACGGCGGACTTCTTTTTCGCCATGGCCTGCGCTGCTGGCCTGTGACGACATGACAAATCCGGCCCGGCCGGTAGGCGACAGGTAACTGTGAAAGTACGAGATCCACAGGTAATTGCCGTTGGAGACGTGTTTGTCCTTATTGACACCGGGCAGACCAAAGGGCAATCGACGATCGGTCTTAATGGATTCGGCGTCGACCTTGTCGACATTGAAGGGCGGGTTGGCCATCATGAAGTCCACATTGCCCCACAGCGGCCGGCCGTCTTGCAGGCGGTGCTTGTCTTCGTAGAAGGTATTGGCTTCCTGAATGTCACCCTCGAGTCCATGCACCGCCAGATTCATCTTCGCCAGGCGGATGGTGGTGGGGGTTTTTTCCTGGCCATAGAAGGTAACGCGCTTCATGGTCTCGAAGCCTTCCTGCTCGATAAAGTGGCTGCTCTGTACGAACATGCCACCGGAACCACAGGCCAGATCGGTCACCACGCCGTGGTCGGGTTCAATCACATTGACCAGGGTTTGCACCAGCGAGGGTGGCGTGAAGAATTCGCCATTGTCTTGCGCGCCCTGCATGGCGAACTTCATCAGGAAGTATTCATAGATGCGGCCAAACACGTCCCCCGTGGCGGTACGCAATGCCTGGGAATCAAAGCAGCGCAGCAGGTTTTCCAGCAGCTTGTTGTCGAAGCGATCGTAGTCTTTTGGCAGGCTGCCCTGAAGAGGTGGGAAGTCAGCCTCAATGGCGTTCATGGCCGCCACGAGAGCGCCGCCCAAACTCGCCCCGGAAGGCAAGTCCATCAGCACGTCATAACGTGCCGCCTCGGGCAACATGAGCGCACGGCGTTTGATGAAGTCGGCCTTGCCCAGCGGACGCTTGGGCATGGCTCCTGCGGCCTGATCCGCTTCAATGGCTTGCAGCGCGGACCGATAGCGGTTGGTGGCGTGGCGCAAAAAGATGACGCCCAAAACCGGCAGGGAGTATTCGGTGGCGGTGAGGTTAGAGTTGGCGCGCAACTGGTCGGCGGCTTCCCACAAGCTGGTTTCTATTTGGGTAATGTTCTGGAATGCGTTGGCGGTCATTTCGTCAATTCTTGTTTTCTATTCGCCATTTGTCCGGAGCTTGACTCGCTAGACATATCAGTCGGCTCCCTGTGCGGGCGACCAGCTAACATTAAGGCAGAACAGAGGATTATTTGTGGGCTGAAACTGCCTCCCGTCATATTACACGCCTGGCAGTCAAGACTTGCCTTTCAGCAGTTTTTAATGCTGCGCGTGCTTCATTGTCTTCAGCTCAAAGCGCAATTGAGACAATTCTGGACGAGCCTAGTATCCTCGGCGATTCGTCGATGTATGTTCCAAAAAAATCGAAACCTGCATGTCAAAAAACGAATCGGAAATCCATCAGTTACGTGCCGAGAATCAGATGCTCAAGACTCTGCTTGCGCAGCACGGTATCGCCGCGCCGCAACCAGGCGTTGCCGCGAAAACGAATAATTCTGCGATACGGATCATCGGCAATGAACTGTCGGCCGAGGCGAAGGTCAAGCTGTTCCGACAGCTCTTTCGCGGCCGGGAAGATATCTATCCGGTGCGATGGATCAGCAAGACGTCGGAAAAGCCTGGCTATTCACCGGTCTGTGCCAACGAATGGCGCCGCGGCGTTTGCGAGAAACCCAGAATAAAATGCAGCGAGTGCAGTCACAGCCTGTTTGCTCCGGTCACAGATCATGTCGTGTTCCGGCATCTGCGGGGAGAGATCACTGCCGGCGTGTATCCGCTGCTGGTCGATAACCGATGCTATTTTCTTGCGATCGATTTCGATGACGGAGATTGGCGTGAGGATGCGCGGGCGGTACTGAAAACCTGCGTCGAACAGGATCTCCCCGCAGCGCTGGAAATTTCACGCTCAGGCGAAGGCGCGCATCTCTGGCTTTTCTTCGCAAACGCGACGCCGGCAAGGGATGTGCGGCGTCTTGGTGCAGCGCTAATCAGTGCGACCTGCGCACGTACCCGGCAACTCGCCTTAACCTCCTATGATCGTCTCTTCCCGAATCAGGACACCATGCCGAAAGGTGGATTTGGCAACCTAATCGCGTTGCCGCTTCAAAAGGAGCCCCGCGACCTTGGCCGCAGCGTCTTTGTCGACGAAAACTTACAGCAATTACCCGATCAATGGGCATTTCTGGAAAACATCCAACCCCTTCCGCAAAGCCGTATCGAAGCGGTATTAACCCGACTGGTTGGGGATCGCCATCCGCTCGACATTGCCTACGCCGATGTGCCGGAAGAGAACGCCGATGCGCCATGGGTACAGCCCGCCAAGCCGGACGTCAAACTCCACGGCATGATGCCGAAAGCCGTGAAAGCGACGATCGCCGCCCAACTCTTTATCGAGAAGGCCGGCCTTCCGCAGTCCCTGACGAACCGGTTGATCCGGCTTGCGGCGTTCCAGAATCCGGATTTCTACAAGCTTCAGGCTACGCAGCGGTCGACCTGGAATACGCCGCGCGTCATCAGCCGCGCGGAAAACCACGAAAAATTTCTGTCATTGCCACGAGGTTGCCTAAGCGATGTAGAGGCGCTGCTTGCAGTCAATAAAATCGCTTTGCGTCTGGAGGACGCACGTTCGACGGGAAAGCGCATGGACGCAACGTTTCAAGGTGTACTGCGCCAGGATCAGCAGGCCGCGTTCGACGCCGTCACAAAACATGATTTCGGCATGTTGATTGCGCCTACCGCATTTGGCAAGACGGTCACTGCCGCAGCCGTCATCGCGAAGAGAAAGGTCAGCACCCTGGTCATTGTTCACCGTGCCGATCTGATGCGACAGTGGCAAGAGCGCCTCGGTAGTTTCGTGGCACTGGACGAACAAAAAATCGGCCTGATCGGCGCCGGGAAAAACAAACCCACCGGCCTGCTCGACATCGCAGTTATTCAAAGTCTGGCGCGCCGCGACGATCTTCCCGAACTGTTCAGCCAATACGGCCAAGTCATCATTGACGAAGCACACCATTTAACCGCAGAAACGTTCGAGGCAGTCTTGAAGCAAGCCAATTCGCGCTACGTTCTTGGGCTTAGCGCCACGCCCGTCCGCAGCAACGGGCACCATCCGATCATCTTCATGCAGTCCGGCCCGGTACGGCACATTGCAAAACGACCGGCGCACGTCCCGGATCAATTAGCGGTTCGGATTCGCCAACTTCCGACCCCACCGATTCCACCACTTGCCAGCATTCAGGAGATCATCCGGTTGCTGGCCGAGGACGATAGTCGAAATGCACGCATCGTCGCCGACGCGACCAACGCCTTGAAAAATGGGCGGAAGGTACTGTTGCTAACCAAACGGACAGAACACCTTGACCTGCTACATGCGCACCTTGCGAAGGTCGACTATCCCTGCTTCATGCTGCACGGCCGCATGAAAGCGAAAGAACGCCATGCGATCATCAAGACCCTGACCGAGTTGCCGCAGGACGCCCCACACATACTGCTGGCCAGCGCGCAGCTGGTCGGCGAAGGTTTCGATCATGCGCCGTTGGATACGCTCATTCTGACGCTGCCGATTTCATGGTCAGGGACATTGCAGCAATACGTCGGCAGGCTGCATCGCGACCATGCAAACAAGAGCGACATTTTGATTTACGACTATGTCGAGCTCGATCATCCTCAACTCTACCGGATGTGGGAAAAGCGGCAGCGTGGTTACCGAGCGATGGGTTATCGCATTGAATCAGATCAACAGCAGTTAAGTCTTCAGCAAAACCAAACCCCGAGCACCGACCCATAAATCGAAGAAAGATATGGGTTCACGTCGGATTCTGATCGTGCGCGGCGGGATGCCCGCACTGAGGGCGGCCGAGGGCAATGCACGTAAACTTAGCCCCCACCATGTCATCAGGATTGTGCCCCGCCCTTCCCGACGATCAAATCGCCGTGGACAACCTCGCGCGCCAGGCCTGTTTCGGCCGTCCAATGTAATCTCACGGCGCGATTTATCGCCTAAAAACCGCCACCGTGATAAGCGCAATAATCAAGATAACACCACGATTGGCAACGACCCGGATCAACCGCGCCGCAGCAACTACTTCTTGTAACGCACAACGCCGGGCCGCCGGGGAACAGCTCGGTACAGCCTTGGCGACGCGAGTTTAAGTATGCTAAGGTAATACCTCGAAATACTTTGAAGGATTCGCGATGACTGCCGCTGCCATTCGCCCCGTCGCCATCAAAATTGATGACGCCACCAAAGCCAAACTGAAACTGTTGGCCGAGGCACGTCATCGCACGCCCCATTGGCTCATGCGCGAGGCGATCACGCAGTATGTCGAACGGGAAGAAAAACGCGAGGCTTTTCGCCAGGACACGCTCAACGCCTGGGAAGCGTACCGCACCACCGGGTTGCATGTGACGGCCGACGAAGCCGATGCGTGGTTGACCCAGCTCGAACAGGGCAACGACATCGAGCCGCCTGAATGTCACGTCTGATCTGGTCGCCGCAGGCGTTGCGCGATGTACAGCGCCTGTATCGATTCCTCGCCAGCAAGAACGTCGATGCGGCCAAGCGCGCCGTCACAACCGTGCGGCAACAGGTAAAAATCCTTGCGCATCAACCAGGCATTGGTCGTCCGATTGAGGATCTCGCCGAGGCATTTCGCGAGTGGATCATCGATTTCGGCGACAGTGGCTATGTCGCGCGTTACCGCATCGACGCCGATGCGGTAACGGTCCTTGCCGTGCGACACCAAAAGGAAGTCGGGCTCTGAGAGCCTGACCGGTCTACCGCCGACCATGAATAGCGGTTCTACAGCCTGTTTTGCAATGAATGATGTGCCGGATCAACCGCGGCGCAGCATCTCCTCCTCATACCGCACAAACCCAAGCTGCCGATACAGCGTTGCGCCCTTCTCGCTCGCACCCAGGCTGAAGGTGCCAATGCCGGCCTGCTCCCCGAGCCGAATCAGTTCCTCGATAAGTTGCCTGGCGACACCCTGGCGCCGCCACTCTGGCTCCGTGAAAACGTTGACGATGCGACCCCGCAGATAACCCGGGTCGTCGCGCGTTGGTCCCCAATCCAGCAGGACGAGGCCGGCGCCAGCGATGACGTGCGCATCGCACCTTGCGACCAGACCGACATACGTTCCGCCCGCCAATGCAAGTTCGAGCCAGGACAGGTAGCAGGAGTAGTGGCCGTCTGGCGTCTCTGCTGCGTTGAAACGATGGCGGCAAACGATCGGGCCATCGGCCGCTTCGACAGCCCGGATTGTCCAGTTGGTTTGCATCATCCAGCGACGCTCACGTTCATTTTTTTAGCAGAATACCAATTTAACACGGAATCTTGCGCGAAAACCTGACTCCTCGCGGAGCCGCACGGCTTCTAGTTTTTTTACCCAATAAACTTTGTCGGATTTGCGTGTAAAACCCCGTCTGTTGCCGCTTTGGGTGCTAGCATCAGCTGACAATATGCTTAAGATCTCGCCATATGAAGCCAGCTCAAATGTAAGCGCATCAGCAACCTTTCAATTACCCATATCTTTCTGAGGCAAGATTAAAACCGAATTGCATATCTGCCAGCCGACGCATGCCTCGCCACATAACAATATTCCCTGG
>NZ_JAXCHT010000044.1:0-15114 GCF_035984655.1 Actimicrobium sp. GrIS 1.19
CACAGGAAAAATCGCAAACGTTCGACGTAACGCGAACAAAAAATCCGCGCTACGCCGTCGAACAGGCGGAATTCGATTTGTTCCGCGTTTCCCTAGGGAAACTTTGTCCTAGGAAGGCAAAAAAATGGCGGCGATACGCGCATGTAATGACTCCGCGACTGACCTGCTCCCAGAAATCATGGACTTCCTCAAAGCCGTACGAGTGTTGTCCTCACCCCCCTTCGGTCAAAAACGGGTCGGTGCCAAAAGCCGTCGTCACACGAGGTAAAAGTACCTAAAAAACGAAGTAAACGTGCGAGAAAATGACGGCGTGTCTAACTTACCTGCCCGGAATTTCAAATCCCCCTGATGGGGCCGTGGAATCGTTGGCTGGACGGGCCTACGATTGTTAAAACGATCCGCGACCTGACACTGTCGATGAAGGCCAAGGCGACCTTCCCGGGCCGGGTGCGCCAGATCGTCATCCTGGTCGTCGGGCCTGAACCAAACGGTAACGGAGGTTCAATTGGCGTCTGGTAAATACGCCCTCGTGACCCATACACTTCCCGGCCAACAGCAGGTGCCTAAGTTAACGTGTTTGCATGATCCGCCCACAGGCGCAGCGCAGTGCAACTGATCGACGACCGTTTTTCACGCCGCCGGATGGCAATCGCTTCGGTCACGACCACGCGTAAGGCGTTTTCCTCACAGCGCAGCAGTGTTTCACGCCGCCACCAGTATGCTTGCCAGATAAGGCGCCGTGCGGCTGCAGCAATCTGCGGCGACTTTGTCAGGCGTGCCAGAAGCCACCAATTGGCCACCCTCATCGCCCGCGCCGGGTCCGACGTCGATCACCCAATCGCTCGCCGCAACCACCTGCATGTCGTGTTCCACGACGACGACGGTATTGCCGGCATCGACCAACGTGTCGAGTTGCGCGATCAGGCGTTCGACGTCGGCCGGGTGCAGACCGGTGGTCGGTTCGTCGAGAATATAAAGGGTGTCGCCGCGCTGCGGTCGTTGCAGTTCGGTTGCCAGCTTGACCCGCTGTGCCTCCCCGCCGGACAGTTCAGTGGCCGATTGTCCAAGCCGCAGGTAGCCGAGCCCGACCTCGCGCAACACCGTCAGCGGCCTTTGCAGCAGCAACTCGCCGTCGAAGAACTCCCATGCGTTATCGACCGTCATGCGCAGCACATCTGCGATCGTCCGTTCCCGGTAGCGAATCGCCAGCGTCGCGTCGTTGTAGCGGGCCCCATGGCAAGCTGGACAGGGCGTGTACACGCTGGGCAAAAACAGCAGCTCGACCATGACGTGTCCTTCCCCTTCGCAGGTAGCGCAGCGACCTCTGGCGACATTGAAGGAAAACCGGCCGGCATCGAATCGTTTTGCGCGTGCCGCCTTGGTCGAGGCAAACAGCTTGCGCACATGATCGAAAAGACCGGTGTAGGTGGCCAGGTTCGAGCGCGGCGTGCGTCCGATCGGCTTTTGATCCACGCGCACCAGACGGCGGATGTGCTCCATGCCGCTGACCACGCGGCCGCCAGTTGTGCCGCCCACCGGTTGGCCAAGGTCCGAAGCGTCGTCCACAGCGTCAATATCAGCGCTCGCTGCTGCCTGACCGAGGCAAGCGGCGGTCAGCTCGACTAGCGCTTGGCTGACCAGGGTTGATTTTCCCGAGCCGGAGATGCCGGTGACAGAGGTAAGCACACCGATCGGAAAGGAAGCGTCGACCTGCTTCAGATTGTTGCGGGTGACGCCGGCCAGGCGCAGCCAGGCGCGCGGTGTCCGCGGCTGGCGATGCCTTAGGCAGGGCGGTGCGAACAGGTAGCGCCGAGTGACCGACGCCTCAACCTGCGCCAAGCCGGCCGGCACACCGCTGTAGAGCACGTTGCCACCCCGTTCGCCGGCACCGGGGCCGACATCGACGATCCAGTCAGCCTGACGCACCACATCCAGGTCGTGCTCCACCACGAACAGCGAATTGCCCGCCGCCTTGAGCCGTGTCAGGGCCCGCAGCAACGCTTCGGTGTCGGCCGGATGCAGTCCGGCGGAAGGTTCGTCGAGGACATAGACGAACCCGAACAGGTTCGAGCGTATCTGGGTTGCCAGCCGCAGGCGCTGCAACTCCCCGGGGGAAAGCGTCGGCGTACTGCGTTCGAGCGTTAGGTAGCCCAGCCCGAGATCGAGCAGTACGGCGATGCGTTCGGCCAGGTCGCGTGTAATGCGCTGCGTGACCAACACTTTTTCCGGGTGTTTGCGTGCTTGCCGGATATTGACGTGCGCGCTGCCATCGGTATGCGGCTGCAGCAGGGTTGCCAGGCGCTTGAGCGGCAGGCGTGACATGTCGGCAATATCTAACCCCGCAAACCGCACGCTCAGCGCCGCCTGCTGCAGGCGTTTGCCGCCGCACAACGCGCAGTCGGCGCCGACCATGTAGCGCGCCACTCGCTTCTTCATCAATGCGCTTTGGGTACTGGCAAAGGTCTGCAGCACGTACTTGCGCACGCCGGTAAAGGTGCCCTGGTAGCTCGGCGCCATCTTGCGTTTTAAGGCAGCTTGTATTTCGGCAGCATTGAAACCGGCGTACACCGGTACAGTCGGCTGCTCGTCCGTAAACAAGATCCAGTCACGGTCCTTTTTCGGCAGATCGCGCCACGGCGTATCGACATCGTAGCCAAGCGTCATGAGGATTTCGCGCAGATTCTGGCCATGCCAGGCGGTCGGCCATGCCGCAATAGCGCGCTCGCGGATGGTCAGTGAATCGTCCGGCACCATCGAGCGTTCGGTGACTTCATAAACGCGGCCGAGGCCATGGCATTGGGTGCAGGCGCCCTCGGGCGTATTCGGGGAAAACGATTCTGCGTAAAGCAGCGCCTGGTGCGGCGGATAATCGCCGGCACGCGAATAGAGCATGCGCAGCAGGTTCGACAGGGTGGTGACGCTGCCAACCGAAGAGCGGGTGGTGGGGGAGCCGCGCTGCTGCTGCAATGCCACTGCCGGCGGCAGCCCATCGATCAGGTCGACTTCCGGCACGGCCATCTGATGAAAAAGGCGACGGGCATAGGGCGACACGGATTCCAGGTAGCGCCGCTGCGCCTCCGCATACAGGGTACCGAAGGCCAAGGACGACTTGCCCGAGCCGGATACGCCGGTGAATACCACCAGGGCGTCGCGCGGGATGTCGACATCGACATGCGCGAGATTATGTTCGCGCGCACCGCGCACCCTTACGAAACCGGGGCGCGGCCCTGCTGCAGCGGGCTGTGGCGATACGGGTGGACCCTGCACGATCGCCGACTTGGCGGTTTTTTTTGGAACGGTCATTGCTTGTATTGATGATGACCTGAGGACATGGAGGGAAAAGGTTAACCGCGCCATTCGACCGGTGTCTGTATGCCGCGCCACTTATGCAAGCTAAATGCCTCGCATCAGGCTCGTGTTGTCGCCACCGTACTTCTGACGACGCGAGATCGCGATCTGCGCGCTGCATAACTCGCGTGTAAATCACCACCGTTTTTGAAGACCTCATGCCAGGCCTTCAGGGAATCCTTCGTCGGATAACCCAGCTGGCAAATAACCGCCTTCGGCCGTTTCCCAAGCTTGATGTACAGCTTCGCCGCCCGCAGGCGCTCTTCGAACGAATACATGGACTGCATCCAAAGTAGTCCAAGATATTGTCCGCATTCCCAAATTTCTCTAAAATCATTGTCTGTGATTGACCTGGCATGCCAGCCAGGAAATTTAGCAGAGTTACTGTCGAGAACGACGATTCTGCGGGTAAGCCGAGCATGAAAATGCTCGGTAAATCCGAAGTAATCGTTAACACACAACATACTAAATTCCGCAAACCACATGCGCGTCTGCCCGCCAACACACTCGCGGCCCACGTCGAAGCAATCGCAGCAACCGCAACGCAGTGGCGCCTTGCGCTGGGGTAAATGTTGAGGTAACTTGGCAAGCATGAAGCCCGGTTCTGCCTTGCAATCCGTCGACATGCCCGAGGGCTTGCTGTATGCCAGCGACCAAACGCCTGGCTTTACCCGTACAAAGCGCGGAAAAAGTTTTGTTTATCGGCAGGCAGATGGCCAACAGCTGCGCGACGCCAAACATATTGCGCGGATTCAGAAGCTGGCGATTCCGCCGGCCTATACCGCGGTCTGGATTTGCCCAGACCCGCGAGGCCATATTCAAGCAACGGGGCGTGATGCACGTGGCCGCAAACAGTACCGCTATCACGCCGATTGGCGACGATCCAAAAGTGAAACTAAGTTTGACCGCCTGACCGAATTCGCTGCAGCGTTGCCGAGCATTCGGGCCAAAGTCAAACGCGACCTGGCTGCTCATACAGGAGCAGACGTCCAGCGCGGTACCGTTTTAGCCGCGATAGCGCGCTTGCTCGACACAACGTTAGTGCGGGTGGGCAACGACGAATACGCCCGCAGCAATGGCTCTTTTGGCTTGACCACGCTGCGCAAACGCCATGTCGATATTCAAGGCAGCCAGTTGCGCCTGCGCTTTCGCGGTAAAAGCGGCGTCCAGCACGATGTAACGCTTGCGGATCCGCGTATCGCACGCATTGTGCGCCGCTGCCAGGCGCTGCCCGGGCAGGAATTGTTCCACTATGCAGATGATAAAGGTGAGGTGCAAAGCGTCGGCTCAACGGATGTCAATGATTACCTAGAGGCGGCTTGCAAAGGAAAATTTACCGCCAAAGACTTCCGCACCTGGCACGGCAGCGTGCTGGCGTTGCAGCTGTGGCGCAAGCTTGGAGAAGCAGAGCAGCTACAGCCCACCGCGGCTCAGGCGAACCGCCTGCTGACTGAAGTAGCTGAGCTGCTCGGCAACACGCTAGCGGTATGCCGAAAATCATATGTGCATCCGCGGGTGTTGGCGTTACTTGCGGGCGAAACTGGAAGTCGTAAAGCTTCAGCAGGCGCGACCAAGCGCAGGGCGGGGCTGACGGCGAGTGAACAAGATTTTTTAGCGCTGCTGGCGGATAGTGGTTAATTTGCACAAGGTCTCCGAGGTTTTTTTCTACAGCTCGACGCATCAGTGCGGAACATAAGCAAGCCGGGGGTCAGGTCTCCGTTGGCAGATTTGTTACATGGTGAAATCTCCCCCCCGGGCCCATGCCACATTGAATGCCGCCCTAATGGTCGCTATTCGGGCGACCGTTGGAAGTGAATGGCACCCGGTGTGAACTTGTCGAATGGGGCTGGGCGCCGATGCGGCGGTGGACGCGGCGTTCACAGTTTACGGCCTGCGCAACCTGCGTGCGGCGGACGCGTCGGTGATGCCGCAGATCACCTAGGCCAACACAAATTTGCCAACCCTCATGCTGGCGGAAAAATTGGCTGACATGGTTTCAGGCCGGTCTGCCTCCCGCTGAGTAAACCATTCCCAGCCCGATGTTTGAATCCCTTCGCAGTCACGCCTATGTTTACCCGATGCTTGAGGTGGTGCACCTTGTTGAGATTGCCATGCTGCCGGGCAACTTGTTGGCGTTGGTAATGCGGGTTTTCGGCTTGGCCACGGCTTTATCAATTTGAGCGGTGGCTGTGTGAGGTGAAATCGCTTCGCGGTGCTGGTGCCATTGCCTGCGCCAGTTGATCACCTTCGCACAGCGGGGGCACAGTTATGCCACATTATCTGCAGCGAGCGATCTCATCCCAGTTCGTCGTGTAGGCGGGCGATTTCCGGTCCGACGTCATCTTCCAGCGCCCGCTGGGCCTTTCCCCAGAGACCTTCACGGTGCCTCTCCCGAACCGTGCGTTCAACCCGTCCAGCGTCGCCATCAACGCCAGGCGATCGGGCTCGTCACGCGGCGCGAACAGGTCGGCCTGGCCCATGCCTTCGGGACCGAACTCGCTCAAGATCACCCCGGCCTTCTTGTACCGGAACCCCGCCTTGAAGATCGAGCGCAGGCCGGCCGCCGCCCACGAGCAGAGGGTCAACGTGTCGGCCGTTGCCGTGATCAAGGGCAGGGACACGCTCGGGCAATACTGCGGATCCTCCGCCCGGAACCGGTCCGTCAGGATGAAGACCTGCACCATGCTGGCAACCGACTTCTGGGCCCGCAGCTTCCCGGCGGCATTGCCCATGAAATGCGTCAGGGCTTCCTGAAGATCATCGATGTCCGTGACACACTGGCCGAACGATCGGCTGCAAACGATCTGCTGCTTTGCCGGCGCCACTTCCTCGAGCTCGATGCATGGCTCCCCGCGCAGCTCGCGGATCGTCTTGGCCATGACCACGTCGTACCTGGCCCGCAGACGCGGCGCATCGGCGTCGCGCAGCTGCAGGACGGTCTCGATGCCGTCGTGGTTCAGCGAGGCGTTGAGCTTGCGACCGATCCCCCAGACCTCCCCGATTTCAAGATTGGACAGGACGCTGTCGACCTGGCGCACCGACAGCCGATTGAAATCGAACACGCCGCGGGAGTTCGGGTGCTTCTTGGCCACGTGATTGGCCAGCTTGGCCAGGGTCTTCGAGGAAGCGATGCCGACACAGACGGTGATTCCCGTGTTTTGCAGGACGGTCTTGCGGATCCGGTAGGCGCGCTCGGTGACGTCGGTGAACCCGGTGAGATCGAGGAAGGATTCGTCGATCGAATAGACCTCCTGGACGGGCGAGAAGTCGGAGAGCATCTGCATGACCCGGTTGCTGAGGCAGGCATACAAGGCGTAATTCGACGAAAACGCGACGATGCCATGCTTCTTCGCCAGCTCCTTCACCTTGAACCAGGGCTCCCCCATCTTCACGCCGAGGGCCTTGGTCTCGTTGGAGCGGGCCACCACGGCGCCATCGTTGTTGCTGAGCACCAGGACGGGCGTGGTTTCGAGGTCGGGGCGGAACACGCGCTCGCAGCTGCAGTAGAAGTTGTTGCAGTCGACCAGGGCGATGCTGCGTGGTGCCGTATTCATTGCCGGCGCCAATCAGGCGTTGAGGAGTTTGCGCAACCCGCAGGTCACCACGCCCCAAACCCGGAGCTCCTGGCCGTCCTTGAACTCCAGTGAGGCGTAGGCCGGATTCTCGGCCAGCAGGCGAACGACGCCGTCGCGTTGGTGCAGCCGCTTGACGGTGAACTCCTCATCCACGATCGCCAGCACGATGTGGCCGTGCCGCGGCGTGAGGGAGCGGTCGACCAGGATGGTGTCGCCATCGAAGATGTCGATATTGCGCATCGACTCGCCGGTGACCCGGAACAGGAAGGTGGCATCCTTGTTGAGCAGCAGGTGTTCGTTCAGGTCGATGCGCTTCTGGGTGTGGTCGGCGGCCGGGGAGGGGAAGCCAGCCGGGACGGCACACTGGAAAAATCCCAGGGTTGCCGAGGTGGCGGTGACGGGACGCGGAGAGGAGGGCATGATTTGGCGAAATATTACTGTATGGATGCACAGTATAGGCCAGCGGTCGAAGGAAGGGGGAACGCGATCGCCTGTGATGACGCGCCGGGGCGCTCCGTCACTGTAGCGGCGCGCGCCAGCCGGCCGCTACCAAGGCTCGTCGGAGGATTTGAAGCCTTTGTTCTGCAGATAAGACAAGAGAACCACGGCTGAGACCACATTGTAATTTTGATTTTTGTCGTTCAGTTTTGCGCCGAACGACCGCTTAAGGGTCCGAATCAACGCCTGCCGCTCGACCGTCGTGATAACGAGATGGCTGGTATGGCCATTCTTGTCCTCGTTCAAGTCGATTCCAGCAGCGAAAATTGCGGGCGTCACCCTCATCAAGGTTTCATCAAGATATTCGAGTTGCGCCGTTATTTTAGGCATTTCAGTAGCGAGTTTTCCAGAATTAACGCCAGGCGTTGGCATTCCAGGACTTGGCATCCTTTGGCAACGCCGTTGATCTCCACAGGTAAACCGTTGACCCGATATCCGCGCGAAAAACCTCTTTTTTCCAGGTCGTAACCAAGCGATCGGTCTTCTTGATGCTGTCCCGCTCAAGCCGTCATGGCATCGCGAGCGCAATGCCGTGTGTCCAATTGGAAGCTATCCGCTAGCGTCGTCTTCCATGCCGCCTCGACGCCAAGCGTAACCAAGCGAACATCGATAAAAATTGCTCGATTGACACTTTTATGTCAGCATCATTCTGGTCGCCGCGGACATCACGGCTTTTCCGGATTGACTTCATGCCAAACAAGGTCGTCGTTTTTTTCCTGCTAGCGCTCGGCATCCACGGTTCGTTGGCCAGCGCCGCAACGGTGAAAGGTGACGCCGCCGCGCCTGTCGCTTCAACAATGGCGAACACCCCCGTCGGCTTCACCTATGCGACCGCACCGGTGCCCGCATGGGTTGTCGCACCTGCCCCGGTGGCTGCGCCCGCCCTGGCGCGTTCGGCGATGCACTACGAACTCGTCGATTCCCAGATGCGTATCGAGGGTCCGAGCGCGACTACCTATTTCCGCCAGGTCCGGGTCATTGACGAGTCAGCAGGCATGGGGCCTGCCGCCCAGATCGAAATGGAATTCGATCCGGCCTACCAGAAACTGACGATGCATCACATCAGCATCCTGCGTGGGACGGCACTCATCGACAAGCTGAACCGCCAGAAAATCCAGCTTCTTCAGCGCGAGACCCAGCTCGACGCCCGTGCCTATAACGGCCGTGTGACTGCCTCGATCGTCCTCGACGATGTGCGGATCGGTGATCGGATCGATTTTGATTATTCGATCCAGGGCAGCAATCCGGTCTTCGACGGCCGCGCCGCGGCGACCGAATGGATGCTGGTGCAAAAAGGCCCTGCCGCACTCTTCCATTTTCGGGTACTGGCACCAGCCGACCGGGTCATCACGATCCAACCCGGCGCGCTGGTCACCGGTACCACCACCGTGCACGATGGATTACGCGATGCCCGCTTCGTACGCTCGGGCGTTGCCCAATGGCAAAATGAACCGGAGATGCCGCCAAGCGCCGCAATCGACACGATGGTCCAGGTGAGCGAATTCAGCGACTGGTCCGACGTCGGCCGCTGGGGAAGCAAGTTGTTTTCGCCGGCGCTGATCGCCGCGCCAGCCGTTCACCGAGAAGCCGACGCAATTAGCAGGGGCGCGGCGACGCCACAAGAGAAGCTGCTAGCCGCGCTAACCTTCGTACAGCGCGACATCCGTTACTTTGGTACCGAACTCGGGCAAAGCAGTCATCGGCCGGCACTTCCCGCGAAGGTGCTCGAGCAGCGGTTCGGGGATTGCAAGGACAAGGTGTCGCTCCTGATCGCGCTGCTGCGTGAACTCGGCATCGATGCCGAGCCGGTACTGGTGTCCATGACTTTCCAGGAGGACCTCCAGCGACTGCTACCAAGTCCCTTGGCATTCGATCATGTGATCGCGCGCGTCAGGCTCGACGACAAGGTCTACTGGCTTGATGGCACGCGCAATTTCCAGACGGGTGGGCTCGCATTGCGCCAGTCTACTGGACTGGGCAAAGGGCTGGTGCTGCGGTCCGACAGCCCGCTCCTGGTGGATCTGCCAAGCGCCGACAACGAGCTTAGGATCGATGTGCAGGATGTGCTGCGCGTGGCGCGCCTGGACATGCCGCCCGTCCTGGAATCGCGTATTACCTACTATGGTGTCATGGCGGAATATATTCGCGCGGGCCGTGCAGCGTTACCACAGGCGCAGTCGGAGGCCCTCCAGCGCGAGCCCTACACGCGCCTTTATCCGAAACTGCAGGACGCAGCCGCATTGCAAGCGATCGAAGAGCCGGGAGCGAATGCGCTGACCATCGTGCAACAGTTCACGTTGCCCGATTTCTGGCGGTTTCCCGAGGAACGGGTGCTCCAGGGCGAATTCCTGCTCTGGAATGTCTATCAAATGTTGCGCAGCCCATCCGAGACGACCCGTACGCAACCTTATCGCCATGCCTTCCCGGGAAATTACAAGCATTCCGTCGTCGTCGAGCTGCCCGCCGACATTTTGAAGGCGCAGGAGAGCCAGCCATTTCTAGAAGCAAACGACTTTTTTACCTTGAGGACGACCTACGAAGCAACGGCGCGGCGCGCAGCCATCAGCGCGAACCTGCAGGTCGACAAGCCCATGGTTGCTGCGGCACAGTGGAGCGCTTACCAGGCAGCTCTGGTTAAGACCCGCCCTCGCACGAACCTCCTCATTTCATTCCCGCCGCTAACCTTGGCCGACAAGGACCGCCTGATGGTCGCCTTGAAAGAGCTTGATAAAACCATGGCAAATGGTCCCCGGGCGACACGCCCCACGACACGGATTCAGGCTGAAAGCCAGGTGCGCGAGGTCATCCTCAGCGCCGAACTCGACAGCGGAATGCTCACACCGGCGCACCGGGCAGTAGCACTTGCAAAGCGTGGCGTACAGCGCGACCAAATCGACAAGGTCAAGCTGGCGGCAGCAGACTTCAAGGAGGCGGTCAGCCTGGCACAAGACAATGCCGTGGTGCTGTCCGAGGCAGCGGCCAACGCGACCTTGAACGCGGAAGATGCACAGGCGGTGGAGTTGGCCGAACGCGCATTGAAGCTGCTGCCAGGTGACTCGACCGCACTGTTGTCGCTGGCCACCGCGCGTTATTTCAAGGAAGATTATCACGGCGCCGCGACAGTCTGGAACAGCTTGCTTGCCAAGCGCGCGGAGGTTGAGCGCGGCTATGCGTTGGTATGGCTTTACCTCGCAACGCGTCACACGGGCGCGGACACGGCTGCAGCGCTGGCAACCTACCAGCGGTCGCCTGACGGTTCGGCCGACTGGCCGCGTCCCGTTGTCGATTGGCTGCTGGGCAAATCAACGCTTGACCAGACCATCGCCAAGGCGAAGGGAGACGGCAAGGATGCGTCCCGCCTGTGTGAAGCCTATTATTTTGCCGGTGAGCGCTTCCTGGCCGACGGTGATGTGCTGCAGGCCAAGGAATACTTCCAGAAAGCGGTCAATACCAACATCATCGAGTTTCGCGAATACGCGTTCGCTAAGCGGCGTCTTGCGATGCTGGATCCGCGCTGAACCGGCTATTCCGACGGATCGCCGTATCTGTATGGCACGGAGCAATCGTGGGGCAAATCCAGAATGTTGGCTGTATCGGCTTGAGGGCAGCGAGGCCAACTATGACTTCGCTGCTGCTGCGCTATCGCCGACCGTATGGGGCTTCAACAGTGCTAAGCCAATCGTTGTCGAGCGTCTGGATTTGTCGGGATACAGAGGATAGAAAAGGGCTGCTATCGGCCAAAAGCGGCCCGTCAACTCCAATCAACATCGATTCTTTAAAACTTTTACATGCCAAGAAATCATCCGGGAGAAGTCGAACACTTCGCATTTTTCAGCATGCACTTGGGAGGTCGATTCCAGTCGGCAGGGTTGAGAGTGCAATTTCATTACAACCAAGTTCCTGGAATCCACTTCAAGGTTGAGCCGCCCGCCGAATACGCCGAGGCGATTTTGAACGGACTTCAAAATGGACTTGCCTGCGATTTTCCCGAATTTCCGCTCACAGCAAGCGTGTGGATTAACGAAGTCATCGTCCATGACGTTGCCTCCTCTGAGGCAGCGTTTTACCGGGCGGGGCTGCTTGTGATAAGGCAGGCGCTAGCTTTGGTCGAGATAGCAGAATCGGGCAGTCTACTGAGCGTGCAACGCTAGCGTGACTGCGATGCTGTCTTTCTTGCGAAGACTGTTTCGGGACATTGCGACGATGATGTCAGCCGTGGATCGGCCCGAAGCTGTCATTGGCAACCTTCAAGGAGAACCGAGCATGGATTTTGATGGCGCTACACCGGTAGTGATCTCGCTGGCGAAAGAACTCATCACGGAGATGCAGCGAATAAACCCTTGTTGGGAGCGCGCATATTGGCGGTTTGTATCGGCAGACGATCGCTATGGGTCGAACGCCTCTTACGGAAATTTTCAAGCTAGTTGTCGCCCAATTTGTTCAAATTACGCTGCCGTTTTGAGTTCTGGGTGATGCTCCTTTCGATCCGCATTACTTGCGGCAGATTTTTCTGGATTCAGGTGCACAATCAGAACGGGTTTCCAGTTCCGTGTGGCACCGCTCCAGCGCTGGGGATGCCTTTTCTGTAACTACCCGAGCAACCCGTCTAGACCGATGGCTGTCGTTATGCCGTGTGCTTAAACGTCGATCAATTTGCGAAGGATTCGTGGTGTGACACGCCATGTGCTGTCGTCGCACTGCACGGACAAGGTTTTGGTATTGATCCGGATGACCGTGCCCACGCGCTCATGCAGGTATTTGTCGGTGAAGGTCACGGTGTCGCCGAGGTTGAATGCGCTCGGCGGTATCGGTGCCTGCGCCGGTGGTACGGGTGTCGATGGCGCACCTTGCTGGGCGGGGCCAATCAGCACGGCAGTATAGGGCAGGATCCATTGCGTACGTGTGCGCTCATCCTGGATGCGAAGGTCTTTCTGGCGCAGCTCGATCACGCGCCCTGGAGCGAGTGCGTTGATGCGATGATCGAAGAAGTTGACTGTCGCACCCTGATGCAACTGACGGCGTACTTCGAGGATGCGGGCAGGATCGGCCAGTAGCTGATTGACGATCAGGTTAAGCTCGTAGAGATCAATGCTGGGAGCGTGGCGCAGCATGTCGAGAAGGCGGGAATCCATGGCCGCATTTTACTGGACGCTGACTGTTTCATGAATCAGTGGGCCTCGTCAGTGGCAACAATTCGGCGAGCCGGCTTGAACGATGGGCCGGCAGCCGCATCAGCGTGTCTTTCAGCCATAGCCACGGATTGATGCCGTTCAATCTGGCCGTGCCCAGCAGCGAGTACATGGTGGCGGCCGCATTGCCGCCACGTGCCGAGCCAGCGAACAGATAGTTCGAGCGTCCCACCGCAATGGGCCTGATGGCGCGCTCCATGGCATTGTTGTCCGGCAGCAGAACGCCGTCCTCGGTGAAGCGCGCCAGCGCATCCCAGTTGCGCAAGGCATAGCCGAACGCCTGGGCCAGTGGCGACTGCGGCAACAGCTGCGGGAAATGGCCTTCGAGCCAGCGCCGCAGGTCTGTCAGCAGCGGCACACTGTGCTGCAAACGCGCGGCATGCTTGCGCAGCGGGTCCAGGTGCCTGATGCTGGCTTCGATCGCATACAGATTGGCGATCCATGTCAGCGCCTGGGCAGCCAAGCCCGGCGTCTTCTGTATCTTCGCAATCTCAAAGAAGCGGCGACGGCAATGCGCCCAGCAGCCGACTTCGATGACCCGGCCGCTTCGGTACAGTGCCTGGTAGCCGCTGTAGGCATCGGTATGCAGGTAGCCCCGGTAACCGGCAAAGAACGTCAGCGGATGGATCGCTTCACGCGAGAGTGCGAATTCAAACATGACTGCCGGCGGATAGTCGACCCACAGCCCATTCTCCTGCCGCTGTCCGGCACCGAGGTAGCCCCATAATCGCGCTGTCCTGGTACTGCTGCGGCCGGCCTGCCGTACCGGCAGCGTGGTGTCGTCCGAGTGCACGCGGGGGGCTGCCAGGATGTGGCGCTTGAGCGCCGGCAGCAGCGTTTCGAGCAACTCGGCAGTCCTCAGCTTCCAGTCACACAAGGTTGATTCGGCCAGCACGATTCCCTTGCGCGCAAAGGCGATTGCCTGCCGGTGCAGCGGCATATGATCGACGAAGGTGGCCACGCCGATTTGCGCCAATAGTCCAGCGCTGGCGTTCGACTTGGGTAAGGGAGAAGGTTGTGCAAAGGCGGTGCGTATTGTCGATTCACCGTCCTTGCGGCACGCATATTTGATACGGGCATGCTCGATGACGGTCAGTCTGGCGGGGGTGTAATCGAGTGTTTCCGAGACCTCGACACCGATGCGCTCGAGCCCATCGAATTCGGCTTTCTCGGCATCGGTCAAATCGTATTCGATACGCTCGCGCGGCAGGTCTTTGGGCAGTGCCGGCCGGCCTCGTCGGACGTGGCTTGTTACCGACGTGGCCGGTGCGATTGGTGGAACGGGTAAGGTGACGGTATCGACAAACAGGTCGGCCTGTCCACCCAGTTGCTCGGCGCTGGCCCCGAAGCGTGCCCGTACGAACTGGGCCAGTTGATGCTTGACGATTTCGAGCTGTTCCCACAGCTGACGGGCAATCTGGTGTTGCGCCAGCGCGATCGACCGGACCGCGGCGAGGTCGTCAGGCAGGTCGGCAATGTGCAGGGGCGCGAGCATGTACATGCAACGTATAAGGCTGCCAGGCGTTTACAGGATCGAGTAAAAAAGAGAGATTTTTTTATACGATCTGCGCGCCAGTCAGCGCGGCATGCGGCTGCACCGGCGGGATGTCGATGCCATCGAGCCACGCATGCAGTTCGGCCAGCGTCAGGCCGCGTTGCGCCAGGGCGCCGGGGGATGGAAAGCGGCCGCGTTCGAGCCGTTTGTACCAGAGCGCAAAGCCGGTGCGGTCCCAGTACAAAATCTTGACCTTGTGGCGATCACGCGCTACAAACACGAACAGGTGACCGGACATCGGGTGTTGGGCAAGCACCGGCTCGACCAGGTACGACAGGCCGTCAATGCCGTTGCGCATGTCGACCGGGTCGCGACATACATAGGCGCGGCAATGGCCGCCGATCAGCATCCGACACCGGTCATCCGGCCAAGCAGGTGCCGCACGATCCGGTCTGCGTGCGCGCCGGTCATCTCGATGCGAATGCCGCCGCTGGTAACGACGACGCTGTCGGCCGTAGACGCGCGTGGCACTGGCGCCTCTGCCAGCAGTGGGCGCCGGGTTCGCGATGCGCGGGACATCTCATCGCGCACCTCAGCCACCGCGATGAACATCGCGTCCGGCGTGGACAGCGACGCGAGCGCGCTGCCTGCATTGTCCTCGCGCAGCATCGCGCGTCGTTTATGGAAAGTGCTGGGAGCGACCCCGTTTGCCGCGCAAAATTTACGCACGCCCATGCCCGACTGCTCCTGCCGCGCAATCAGCTCGCGCCAAAATGGCTCGCCATGCCGGTAATACCGCGCCGCTGCAGATTCGTTGATTTCAACGCCCATCGCTTGACCTTCGTGTGATCGTCCAACCGCAACGGTCGCATAACGAGGTGATCAACGGAAGACGGGGATTCCCGGATACTTACCCTTTTCTTGGCCGCCTCATACACGTCGGTGCGTTTGCGTAGCAGCGCTGCGTCCAGGCGCGCATGGCGCTGTGACGGCGTTACGAATCCGATGG
>NZ_JAXCHT010000045.1:0-13799 GCF_035984655.1 Actimicrobium sp. GrIS 1.19
TCGGCGCGGTCTACAGGAACGGGGGTTATCAACCTTCAGACCGGCTCACCGGTAGCAGCGCATTTACTGCCGGCAGGGTGACGCCGGGCCAAGGAGATGTGCTCATTGTGCAAAGTTTTTTTAAAGGTCGGTGGGAAGGTGCTCCCAGGAATGCATCATCGTGGTCAAAACGGACTCTGGCTGGCTTTCTATGGGTCAAGCAGTACCTGTGTAGCAAGCGCACCGAAAAAACGCCTTACAACGGCGTTTTCGACTTTTTGGCCAGCATCTGAGTTTCGCGGCCAACCCGGCCGAAATGCCAGTGTCTCCGGTTTGATGATAGGATACGTTATACGCATAACGTATTCAGGAGATTGCAATGCACAAACGGATGACGATCACCCTCGATGAAGCGGTGTACGACGGCTTGTACCGGACGATAGGCAAGCGCCGCATGAGCCAGTTCATTGAGGACTTGCTGCGGCCACATGTAGTGGATACGTCCCTCGATGACGGCTACCGGGCGATGGCCGCCGACCAGGCGCGCGAAGCCGACGCGGCGGTTTGGATCAACGCCTTGGCGAAAGACATGGCTGATGAGGCGCGGTGAACTTTGGTGGGTCGAGTTCGATCCGGCGGTCGGAAGCGAGATGCGCAAGACCCGGCCGGCGGTGATTGTCAGCAACGATGCGGCGAACCGCAATCTGGCCCGGGTGGTGGTGGTGCCAATTACCAGCAACACCGGTCGCCAGTATCCTGGCGAAGCCCTGGTTGAGGTGGCTGGAAAGCCGGGGAAGGCGATGGCCGACCAGATCATGGCGGCTGACAAGGCGCGCCTGAAAAGTCAGCTCGGCGCGTTATCTAAAATGGACATGCTGGCCGTTGAGGATGCCATCAAAATCCATCTGGCCTTGCCGAAATAGGCCGCGTTATTTTTTTGCCAATGAGGCAAGGGCTTGCGCGCCTTCGGTGGACCAGCGCGCCTTTTGTTCGTCCGTTCCACGCGCTGCGGCCATGAACAGTCCGAGCAGTCGATCCGTAGGCCACGCATCGATGCCGGCCTTGGCGATCAAGCCGCCAAGGGCGACAAGCTGACGCGTGCGCGCCTTGCGGGCCCGCTCGGCATCTTCTTTTTCTGTCAGCAGCTGTTCGCCTTTTCTGCGAATGTCTGCGGCACGATCTTCCAATTTCTCCGCTTTTACCAGCGCGGCAAACTGGCGCACCTGGAGTGCATTCCGATTTTTGATTTGCGCGAGTGCGTCGAACAATTTTTGCTGTGCACTGGGCGACTTCAGTCCCCGGATATAGGCCAGCTTCGCGGCCATCCATTCGGCATCCTTCTTCGCTTTTACTGGCGTCGGTGTTGCCGCTTCCTGCACGCGATTGGCTTGGCTCGGTTCCATTGTTGCTCCTATTGTGGTAGCGATGGAGTATAATGTTGCTTTACGGCATTGTCAAAGAGCGAAGCAAGTGCGTGCAAAATTATCGGCTGTCGGATGTAAATCATCACAGAAGTACAGTGATGCGCACTTATACGTTTCACTTCGTGAAACGTGTGCTCAAATCAACAACACCTTCAAAAACAGCATCAAAGGCAAAAATCATGGCCTCATTTCACGCCAGCGCGAAGATCGGCAAGAAGGGCAAAGGCTTCAAGCATTCCCAGTACATTGGCCGTGAGGGTCAATATTCTGGTTACGATCGCTATGAGGATCTGGCCGCAGTTGGATCGGGCAACATGCCCGCCTGGGCGGTGGACAATCCGTCCGAATTCTGGAAGGCATCGGACAGCTTCGAGCGCAAAAATGGTTCGGTGTACAAAGAGTATGAACTTGCGCTGCCCAGGGAGCTGACCGACACGCAGAACGTCGCTCTGATTGCCGATTTCGTCAGTCGACAAATCGGCGCACTGAAACCGTATCAATGGGCGATGCACGTTAAAGCGGCCTCCATCGATGGCGGAGAACAGCCGCACGCGCACATCATGGAGTCGCAACGGATGGTCGATGGGATCGAGCGCGACCCGGAGCAGTATTTCAAACGGTACGACCAGAAGATGCCGGGGCGGGGCGGGGCCAGGAAGGACAGCGGCAAGCATCCGGCCCAGTTGAAAGTGGAGCTGCTGGCGATGCGCAAGCTGTGGGCGGATGTGCAAAACGCACATCTGGAGCGACACGGGCACGCTGTGCGGGTCGATCATCGCAGTTTGAAAGAGCAGGGCATCGACCGGATCCCCGAACGCCATCTCGGCCCGGACCGGGCCGAGCGACTCACGCCAGGCGAAGTCGAGCACCTGGTCGAGACGCGCCAGGTGAATGCCGAGGCGCAGCTGGTCCAGGTCGAACTCTCAGCGGCGATCGGTGATGTGATTGTGGATCTGACATCGGCACAAAATACGGTGATGGCCGAGGAAATGGTTGAGCTCGAAGCGCATTACCAGGCGACGATCAAGGCGAACGCCGAGCGCAAAGCGCAACGTCATCAGGCCATGCTGGCGGATCAGGAGCGGGTGGCGCGGTTTGAGGCGCGCGAGCGTGCGGCGGCCGCCCAGAGGGATGCACTGGCGGCACAGGCTGAATCGGACAAGCGCAAGGAGATGGAGGCCGCTGCGGTGGCTGCTGCGCCAGCGACGCGCTACCCCCAGGCGCTTGCCGAGGTCACGACAGAGACGCTGGCTACCGTGCCAGGCATTCTGCCGGCGGCGGCAATCCAGCAAGCCGTGGCCGAGCGGATCGCGGAATTGCAGGCAATCCGGGTGGCGCCGCCGGTCAGTATCGCGCTACTCGGGATGGAAGTCGTCGAGCAGCCGGTGTATCAGCGGCGCCTGGCCAATGCAGATGATATGGACGCCCGTGCGCAGAAGACGCTCGATGACGTGGCGTCAATGGGCAAGCTCAAGCGAATGCTCAACAATGCTGATGCGCTGGAGGCGAGCGCGCAGCAGTTGCGCAAAGACGCGCAGTTAGAGCGTCGGCAAGTTGACAACGCCGTGGCGCTGTCGCCGGAAATGCGGGAGGCGAATAGCGCCAATGATCGCAGCGAGAACCGCCGTCTGCAAATCAAGCAAGACATCAAAGAGGTCGAAGAAATAGCGCTGCGCACCCAGCGCGGAGAGTCGGCGTGGAGGCAGCCGAGTCACGTGTACCGGCTTCCCGAGGCGGTCACGAAAGTGCTTGATCGCGCGCGTGAAATCGCGGTTCAGATGATAGCGAAAATGCAAGCCATCGACGTTGAGGCACTGCTGAAGCGGGCCATCGAGATGAAGTGGACGAAACCGGAGCGGGTCAATGACATGACGATGATGCAATCAAAATTTGTGGCCACGCCAGAGAATGCCAAGTTGAAGCGGGAATATGATCAAGCCCAGGCACTCGCCAATGAACGCGCATCTAAAACCGGGAGAGGTCCGAGTCCTGGAGGCAGATGAAAATGGAAACCGACATGAAGACCGATGAAGAATTTTGAGGACCGGCAGCTTTGAAGAAGTGCGCGATATCGTCGATTACTGTCTGTGGGATGGAGACGCCAGGAACATCCCGAGCTCGTGACGAGCTACTCGCCTTGCGCGCCATTTCTGTCGGGCGCGGCGGCGCGTTCACTGAGATCGTCGCTACCTGACTAAGGATTTTAGATGGCCGTCGTGCGTCAACGATTCGTCCTCCAGAACAAAATCTGTGACCGACCGTCAGCATCTCCCCGATGCATTAAAAACATCCGCACGGTTCTGCCGCTGTGGTGTCGGCACGTCAGTTTTTCTCCCTTGCAAATATTTCCTGAAAAGTAACGGGCCCGTGATGTTTTTGTTGTACGTTTTGCATTAGTCTTCAGGGCGGTGCATTCAGCGTGCACACACATCAAAAAAACAAACAACAGCAGTCGGCAGCACCCACGTGCGCGCTACGACCAGGGAGATCGGCAATGCAACAACTCAACGCCAACGCACGGACCGTCGCGTGCGGCGACATCATGCGACGACGGCACCATCTGGCGCAGATATTGCGTTACTTGATATTGTGGATAACGGTTCTCGCCTGCGTCGGCGCAGCGCAGGCCAAGGACATCGAGGTGCGGGCCGCGCCCAAGCAATTCTTTACGAATGGCGGGCTGACTTCCGCAACCTATGACAGTCCAGGTGACGCGTTTGCTGCTGGAAAAACGGTGTTTGACATCACTGCAAACGGTTCTTCTCAAACTGCGGTTAACTTGCATATTGATCCCAGCTTCTCTTGGCCCTACAACCTTGTGATCAATGGAGCGCCTTTCTGGAGCTGGACTGATGTAGTCATTTGCGGGATAAACGGCTGCGACACTTTTCCAAACACAGGATTTGGAGTCCAGCAAAGCCTGACGTGCGTCAGCAGTCCGGTCACCGTCAATGGCATGACCTACGATTTTGCCCTGACACGTCTCACGCCGGCGTTTGCGATTGATGAAAAAGACGAATGCGTCCTGACCTATCCGGAAATTACTCCTTGTCTGGACCAGTGTCGCGGTAACCCGGTGTTGCCCGGGATGCAGGAGAAGCGGCAGACAGAAACCGACTTCACGGCCGCAGCCGGTGGCTTGGCGTTTACCCGCATCTACCAGAGCCGCAGCGGACAGTTTTATTCGCCACTGAACCAGTTCCTGTCCGGCGCGCTGCCGCAACCGGTGCCGCAGCGCCTGTGCGGCTACTACAACGATCCGTGGGGGAAAAAATACGCCTGCGTCGGCTTCACCGGATCCGACAGCACGGACGTCACGGTGCACACTGACGATGGTCGCCTGATCGTCTTCTCTGGCCCGGCGACGGCGACGACCGCGCGTGCCGATGTCAACGACCGCCTGACGCAACGCACCAATGCCGCCGGTGCCATCGAACTGGTCGTGCAACGCGCCGACAACAGCACCGAGGTCTACAACAGTGGCGGCCAGCTGGTGCAGAAGAACCAGCTCGGCGGGCGCGACGCCATCACGTACCGGTATTCGGACGCAACCACGCCGGCGACGACAGCGCCGCGCGCGGACCTGCTCATCGACATGGCCGACCGCTTCGGTCGTCACCTGGTCTTCACGTACAACGCCAACAGCCAACTAGCCACAATGACCGACCCGGCCGGCAAGGCCTATACCTACAGCTACGATATCGACGGCAATCTGGTCAGCGTCACCTACCCGGACGGGAAGGTCCGCAGTTACCAGTATGGCGAGGCCGCTTACGTCAACAACGGCGTCGACTGTGGCGCGCCGTTGCCGAACGCATTGACGGGAATCACCGACGAGAACGGTATGCGCTTTGCGATTTTTACCTATGAATGCAATGGCCGTGCTGCCAGCACCGAGCATGTCGGCGGCGTCGAAAAATACAGCTTCATGCAATACGGCTACGGCACCAACGAAATCGATCCGCTGGGAACGCCGCGCTATTACGAGTACAGCGATCTGGTCGGCGTCAGGCGCCTGACCGGCACCACACAACCGGGTCCGGGCGGTGTGGGCACCGTTACCAACGCACTAACCTACGACACCAACGGCAACGTCGCCAGCCGCACCGATTTTAATGGCATCACCACCGCTTACACCTACGACACCACACGTAATCTGGAAACCTTCCGGGTGGAAGCCATCGGCACATCCGCCGCAAGGACTATCACCACCAGCTGGCACGCGAGCTACCGGCTGCCGCTGAAGATCGCCGAACCGAAGCTGCTGACCACGCTGACCTACGACGCCAGCGGCAACCTGCTCAGCCGCAAGCAGCAGGCCACCACCGATGCGACCGGTGCGCTTGGGCTGGCGGCGCCGGTAACCGGCACCGCGCGCACTTGGAGCTGGACCTACAACGGCATCGGTCAGGTGCTGACGGCCACCGGCCCGCGCACCGACGTGGTCGACCGGACCACCTATGTCTACGACAGCGCCAGCGGCAATCTCACCAGCAGCACCAACGCCGCCGGCCAGGTCACCACGTTTAATAGCTACGATGCGAACGGCCGGCTGACCCGGATGACCGACCCGAATGGCGCGGTCACCACGCTGACCTACGCGCCGCGCGGCTGGTTGCTGTCGTCGACCACGCAAGCCGGCGCCATTAGCGAAGCCACCCGGTACACCTATGACGCCGTCGGCCAGCTAACGGGCGTGACCTTGCCCGACGCCAGCGTGGTCCATTACGGCTACGACGACGCCCATCGCCTGACCAGCATTACCGACAACCTCGGCAACCGCATCGCCTACACGCTTGACAACATCGGCAACCGCATCAATGAGACGGTCAGCGATCCGGGCGGAGTCTTGGCGCGCCAGACCAGTCGCAGCTACGATGCGTTGAACCGCCTGCAGCAAGTCACCGGCGGTGTGCAATGACGCGCGCGATGATGCCGGTCACGCTACCTGCCGGGCTGATGGCCACGCTACTGGCCACGGTATTGGCGACCGCCGCCGGCACGGCCGCTGCGCAGGCGGTGCAAAACACCACCACCAGCTACCAGTACGACGCCAACGGCAACCGCATCCAGGTGACCGACCCGCGCGGCGCAGTCACCACGTTGGGCTACGACGCCCTGAACCGGCTGCAGCAGCAGGTGCAACCGGCGCCGCAGGCGGGCGGTGCGACGCCGACCATCGGCTACGGTTACGACGGGCGCGACCAGCTCAACCGCGTCACCGACCCGCGCGCGCTGGTGACCAGCTACACCAATGACGGGTTAGGTAACCAGACCAGTCAGGTCTCGCCCGACACCGGCACCGCCACCCGCACCTTCGACGCGGCCGGCAACCTGACGATCGACAAGGATGCGCGCGCCAAGTCCAGCACCCTCAGCCGCGACGTGTTGAACCGCGTCACCAAGATTGCCTACACCAGCGGCACCGCCAGCAGTTTCGAGTATGACGGCGGTACAACCGGCGCGCCCAACGCGATCGGCCATCTGACCAAAATGACCGACGAGTCCGGCAGCACCAGCTACAGCTACGACGGCTTTGGCCGCCTGCTGGCCAAGGCGCAAACGATCACCGCCTCGGCGCGCACCTTCACCGTCACCAACAGCTGGGGCAGCAGTGGCGCGCTGACAGGCAAGCTGCAAAGCCTGACCTATCCGAGCGGCAACCGCATCACGTATGCCTACGACAGTGCAGGGCGCATCAGCGCCCTGACGGTGACGCCGACGGCAGCCACCGGTGGCGGCACCGGCGGCACGGTCACGCCGCTGTTGAGCAACATCGGCTACCACCCGTTCGGCGCACCACTGTCCTGGACCTGGGGCAACACTACCGGCTACGTGCGCAGCGTCGATGTCGATGGCCGCCTGGTCAGCTTCCCGCTCGGGAATGCTGCTGCCAAGGGCCTGGTGCGTACGCTGACCTGGGACGCGGCCAGCCGCGTCACCGCCAGCAGCCACACCGGCACCGGTACGGGCACCTTTGCCCCGGCCAATTACAACCAGAACTTCGGCTACGACGACCTCGGCCGCCTCACCAGCGTGGTCGGCCCGAGCAACCAGAGCTTCAGCTACGACGCCAACGGCAACCGCACCGCCGTCATCTTCGGCAGCAGCGCCTACAACAACACGATTGCTGCCACCAGCAACCGGTTGACTGCCACCAGCGGCCCGGCGCCGGCCAGGACCGATACCTTCGACGCGGCCGGCAACCTGACCGCCGACGGCCGCCTCACACACGTGTTCAGCGCACGCGGGCGGCGCAGCAGCACCACCGTCGGCGGCGTCGCGGTCAGCTATCTGTACAACGGCAACGGGGAGCGGGTCCTGAAAAGTGGCGCCAGCACATTGGTGCCGACCGGCAAACAGCAGTACGTCTACGACGCCGCCGGCCACCTGCTGGGCGAGTACGATGCGAGCGGCAACGTGGTGCAGGAAACCGTCTATCTGGGCGACATGCCAGTGGCGGTCCTCAAGCAAACCGTGACCGGCAGCGGCGCCACGGCCGTCACGACCACCCAGTTGTACTATGTCTTCACCGACCAGATTGCCACGCCGCGCGTGATCACGCGTGCGACCGACAACCAGATGGTGTGGCGCTGGGATGCGGCCGACCCGTTCGGCATGCTGCCGCCGGACGGCAATCCGGCGAGTCTGGGTGCGTTTGCCTACAACCCGCGCTTTCCAGGGCAGCTGTATGACAGCGAGAGCGGGCTGCACTACAATTATTTCCGGGATTATGATCCGCAGCAGGGCAGGTATGTCGAGAGTGATCCGATTGGCCTTGCGGGTGGGATTAATACCTATGCTTATGTCGGTGGGAATCCGGTTTCGCTGATTGACCCTCTCGGAGAGGACTGGAGAAATACCCTATGTTTGGCGCTATCTTTGTGGTGTAACAATACCGGTTCCCCGGATACTCCCCCTGACCCTGCTCCGCCAACTGTTCCGACGCCACGGCCACCGGGTATTACCGGTCCGCCTGGACCGAAGCCGAAACCGCCTCCACCATCAATATTGATTCCCCTCATCATAACAATAGGATTGTGCCTTGCATTGTAAAAAAAGCTCAGGTGATCGCACTTCAATTGTCAATCAGCACGCTGCTTTTTCTTTCTTGAAAATGAGCGCTGGAGTAGCAGATGACAGATTGACCAGCCACAACGGACAGTACCGATGAATGACATTGAATCAGACGGCGTCTCTGGCATGAATGGATCTCTGGATGCGTCTGGGGAACAGGCGGCGTTGACTCTTCTTCGAAGAGGAGAACGCCTTAATCAACTCAAGAACTATGAAGCCGCAATTGACGATTTTAGTCAGGTTCTTGCATTGCCGGAATGTCCTCCAGAGCAGATGGGTCTAGCATTCGTTCACAGAGCATACAGCTATCGTGCGATCAACGCCCCCAAGGCAGAAATTGACGACTATACATATGCTATTGAACTCTCGGGCATGCCACCCTATTTGCTGGCGAGTGCTCTCGTCAGCAGGGCTTGTGCTTACAATAAATTAAACAATTGCAAAGACGCGATGAACGATTACACACGTGTCATTGACTTCCTTGGCTCGCCTGCTGGGTATGTAGCCGAAGCATTATTCAGACGTGGTCAAATGCATGGGGAACGTAAGAATTATGAGAACGCGATTGATGACTATACCCGCGCAATTGAATCACGAAAACTTTCCGCAGAGTTACAGGTTTTTACATTCGCAAGTAGGGCGTTCACGCATGAAAAACTGAAGAACTATGGAGCAGGAATTGCCGATTACACGCATGTTATCGAATCACCAGGTAGTCCTCAGCTGCAGGTTGGCAGAGCGTATATTGATCGGGGACGAATTTACCTTCGTCGGCGTAACGTCGAAGCAGCCGTCGCAGATTTCACTAATGCGATCAAGCTGCTGGGACTATCTCCCCAGCTAATGGCAGTCGCATATATGAATTTGGCTGCGCTGCATTGCACACTTGGCAATTATGATGCGGCGATGGTTGACTGTGCCGCTATCAAGGCTCTTTCTGGTATTCCCCTGATACTGAAGATCAAGGTACGTATCCAGCAGGGTATTTACTGGATCATGTTCCGAGCATCTAACTGGCGTAGAAAATAGACTGTTGTAGGTGATGGTAGCTATATCCAGTTTTTAATGGCGTAAGCCCGCCATTCGTAAAGAATGGCTTGGGCGCGGCTCGCACCTCGGCAGTGGCGCGCAGCGCATGCGGCCCAAATCCGGCCACCTCGATCTTCACGACCTTGGCATATCCAATCAGCATTTTATAAACAGCATCCGGCGTGATCGACGCGCGCGGATTAGCGTGCGTATTATTTTTGACGGGTCGAAACAGGGCTCCGGTGCGGTCCATTGCGTGACCCGCCGCCTGCAAACGCATCGATATGGTCGACCGTGGCCGGGTGCAGTGGCGCTTACCGGATCTTGTCGCCCTTGCCGTGCACGTGCAGATGGTCGAACTCGGTCGGCATTGCTCTTTCAATGGTTCGACAAAACGAACGTTTTATGAAACTCCAGACAGCACCGGACATCGCATGCTTTCGCTATCGTAACGGGTTCATAATAGCGGTCTACCTAATCAAAGTTTGATCTGGTCTGAACTCAACGAGTAAGGCGAAACTTTAAAATGAAGATCGGCTATGCACGCGTCTCCACGCGTGAGCAGAACTTGTCCTTGCAGGTCGACGCGCTCAAGGCCGCCGGCTGCGAACGCATTTACCAGGATGTGGCCAGCGGTGCGCAAACCGTGCGCCCGGCACTGGATGAACTGCTGGGGCAATTGCGCGCCGGCGACGTGCTGGTGATCTGGAAGCTGGATCGCATGGGACGCTCGCTGCGGCACCTGGTTGAGCTGGTAGGCAGTCTGATCGAGCGCAAGGTCGGCCTGCTGAGTCTCAACGACCCCATTGACACCACCAGCGCGCAGGGGCGGTTCGTGTTCAATCTGTTTGCGTCGCTGGCCGAATTTGAGCGCGAATTGATCCGAGAGCGCACCCAGGCGGGACTGTCGGCCGCGCGGGCGCGCGGCCGGGTGGGTGGGCGACCGAAGGGTCTGACGCCACACGCCGAGGCGACGGCGATGGTGGCCGAGACACTGTACCGTGAGCGGACGTTGCCTGTTGCCGCCATCGCACAGAAGCTGCACGTCTCCAAGAGCACGCTATACAGCTACCTCCGGCATCGCGGTGTCGCCATCAGCACCTACGAAAAGTCAGCGGGGAAGGCGTCCAACACGACCGGACAGGATGATGTTGACGCCGGCGCGCCCAGGATCGCCACCATCCTGCTGTCTCTGCGAATCGAGAACAACAGTAAGTTCGTGCGCGGAAAAAAGCGCACGATCGAGCACATTGAGAATTTTTACCTGGGTGAGTACGGCGCCCATCGGCGGCCGGACGGTGAGTACGAGCTGAAGGTGTCTTACGACAGCGACGAAGAGCTGGATGAAACTGTGAATGAGTTGATGACCGACATCGCCAGTCACGCGGACGACCGCCACTGCTTCTCGGAAAGCGAAGCACGCATGGATGGTACGGACCGTCAATGGTGATGCCACAGACTAAGGCGGTTGGCTGTTCCGCTGTTCCCTGGGCCTCAGATACAGGTCTGCCACCGCGGCAGGATTGCGGGTAGCGATATTACTCAAATTTGAGAATCGCTGTCGAATCTGCGTCTTCACACTGCCTCGGTCGACAGCGGCCCGTTGCGGGTGCATCTTCGTTGTGCGTGTTCTGTAGCACTAATTTGGATCGGAAGAGCAGACGAATACGGGGGTGTTAAAAATCCAGAAAAATGGTTTGTAATAATCATCAAATCTTCATATACTCATATAATTATGTGAGGTAATGAGTATATGAAGATAATTGCACTTTTGAACGAAAAAGGCGGTACCGGCAAATCAACACTAAGCCAGAACATCGCGGTTTGCCTGCACAGACAGGGGAGGCGTGTGATTTTGGTCGATGCGGACCCCCAGGGAACTACTCGCGACTGGCGCTCTGCCAGTCCTGAAAATGCCAATCTTCCCAACGTGATCGCGCTCGACCGGCCAGAAATGCTTGCCTCGTTAAAAAACATCGATGCTGACATTGCGATCATTGACACGCCGGCCAAGGCCGAGAAAATGACCGCTTCGGTTATCCGTTTTGCGGATGCTGCATTGATCGTCATCCAGCCGTCAGGCGCGGACATTTGGGCATCGGCCGCAGCCGTGCGCCTCATCCAACAGAAAATCGATGTGGGTGGCAAGATCATTGCGGCATTTCTAGCGAATCGCGTCTCCGGCTCTACGAACTTATCCAGGGAGGTTTTGGCTGGAGACTGGAACGAATACGGCATCGAACAGCTAGAAACGACGATTGGCAACCGTGTTGCGTTCGCCCAAGCACTAACCGACGGGCTTAGTATTTACGATACCGCTGATCGGACAGGCAGGGCCGAAATTGATCTATTGGTAGACGAGCTGGAGAGGAAATCATGTCTTTAAAAAGCAAATCATTAAGCAGTGTCCGTGATCTCCCGGCGGTATCCGTGCTGATGGAAGAAGAGCAGGTGCGCATCAATCTGAACGTGGGGAAGTCACTGCGCAATAAGTGGAAAGCAGCGGCGCTAAAGCGAGAAAAAACTATGACCGAGTTGATTCTTGAGGCAATGAAGACATACTCAAATGAGTAAAAATGAAGTCAACTAAAGCACTCAATGACGCTATTGCTCGCTTGTCTGCGAGCAGGCAAGCCAAGGCTGCGGAACGTCGTGCCGAGCAGCCTGAGCTATTCGATGCTGGTAATAGCACACAGCTCACCACTAGGCCCGACGAATTGATGCCTACGCCGGTGCCGACGGACAACAACATGCTGCCGGCGTTAGCCAGCACCAGCGTGGATATAGAGACGACAAACATAAAACGCGAGCGTTCTAAGTTATTGCCGGTCCGTCACGTCGAGCGAGATTTTTTCTTGTGCGACATGTTCGACTACGCCATGAAAGACGACGGTGTAAGCATGGAAGCACCGATTTTCACACTGTCGACTAAGCCAGATTTAAACGTCTGGCATTGGAAAAGCAAAGACGGGAACAAGACTTTGACGGTCACGCCAAGCGTAAAAGGCCGGGCAACGCAACATGATAAGGATGTCTTAATCTTTATCGTGTCACAGATGACAGAAGCAATTAACTGTGGGCGACAAGATGCAAAAAATAAGGTCGTACGCTTTGTCGTGTATGACTTCCTGACGACTACGAACAAGACAACCAGCGGCAATGAATACTACCGGCTAAGTGAAGCCTTTGAGCGTTTACGTGGCACTTCAATAACAACCGATATCAGAACGGGTGGCACGCGAGTACGCGAAGGCTTCGGTCTTATTGATAAATGGAAAATTATTGAAAAGTCACCAGATAACGAACGCATGATTGCAGTCGAAGTTACCATGTCCGACTGGCTTTTTAATGCGGTTCAAGCACAAGAAGTATTAACCATTCACCGCAACTACTTCCGACTTCGTAAGCCCCTTGAGCGGCGCCTTTACGAGTTGGCGCGTAAACATTGCGGCAAGCAGGCTTCATGGTCAATCGGACTTGAGCTATTACGTGAAAAATGCGGCGCACATAGCCATATTCGATCATTTCGAAGTCAAGCGATCGGAATTGCTTCAGCCGATATTCTTCCAGAATATCGCATGATCTACAACCGTGAAAATGATCAGGTCACTTTCTACATACGAGACACCAAGAAGCTGTTGGCAGCAGTCGGATATGGTAAGAGCAAGCTCCCAGGAAATATGTAGAGTTGTCTTACGTTCGTGGTTTCATTGACGGCTTGCTAGGAATGGCATCGTGGTTTCATTGACGCCTGTGAATAGTATCGTGGTTTCATTGACGGTTTCCTGTGGATAGTATCGTGGTTTCATTGACGCTCACTTCGTGGTTTCATTGACGCGCAGAAAGTTACCGTCATAGGAGATTTTGAAGGTTATCCACAGGCGTAACACGCGCGCGTTCTTTAACTCTTTTAAAATCTTTAACGTAAATCCCCACTTCGAAGAACCGTCTGCGTGGCGCGGGCATCAAAAAATGACCCCGCAAGCGGGGTATGCCGCGCTACGCGCTTGTGTACCCCAGCACGACAAATTTCAGCCCCCGCAAGCGGGGGTAACGCGCTACGCGCTTGTTGACCCCAATCCGCAGGGGACGTGCCGTCCCCTCTCTCTGCGTCGCTGCGCTCCTTGCCGGACTCGCACCCCTTGGGCAAACCTACGGTTTCCCCCACTGCGTGGCTCCCCCTTCCCTTGCGCCTTCGGCGCGGTCTACAGGAACGGGGGTTATCAACCTTCAGACCGGCTCACCGGTAGCAGCGCATTTACTGCCGGCAGGGTGACGCCGGGCCAAGGA
>NZ_JAXCHT010000046.1:0-13077 GCF_035984655.1 Actimicrobium sp. GrIS 1.19
CTGCTTAATAATTAAGCAGGTGATTCAATCACGTGGGTCAAATTTGGATGAAATTTATTGCCCGAAGTGGGTCAATTCTGGGCGATCGTCAACAGCTTTGATCCAAACATTGTGCATAAGGGATGAAATAAGTCCAAAGATATGGATTTCACCCGTGTATATGACTTGAGTAGCGTTGGATGCGACAAAAGATTTATCAAGAAATCCAAAGGGGATATACGAGCGGCGGTCCGACCCATGGATTGGAACTAAAATTGAATTTGTCGCAATGTAGCGTGGCTCGCCAAAACGATGTGCGGAAGAGGCAAGGGCTCTCGTAGCTGGCTTTGTGCTATCCAGTCTAAATTTTCGGACTAAACGTATACGTTCCATTATTTCTGGAATAACTTGGGCTTTATTCAGATCGATATCTTCGATCCAAAGGCACCAACGCTCCTTGTTCTTCGTATGCTCCGAAGCGCCAATATATCGCTTCAAGAATTTTTTAGCCTCCGGTCGCTTTTCGAGCAATGCGACTTTTTCAGACGGTTCCAGCAAAAGATTTCCGCCGTCAGTAGGTTTGCTACCGTAAGTCATAGAGGGAAGCTTCGATAGTGGCTTCGATCTCTTTGGAAGAATGATATTTCGCTTGGTTGCTACTAAATAAGGATTGATATTTTCAACCTTCTGTGTCAGGCCAGCGTTGAAAATTATTTTTTCAGCCACAGAAGCATTTCGTAGGCCGATAATTACGCAGTAGACGGCAGCATTTTTTTTTGCATTGTTCTGCCACCTAAAGGATTGATGGACAAAACCAATTTCTATATTTTGGTCGAAGATGCGAGGCCAAAGTAATCCAACTTGTTCACCTTGGCAAATCGAATTGGTGGAAACAAGAGCGAGTTGCGCACTTTTCCCCTGAATATATTGTGCACCTTTATAAAACCAACTTGAAATAAGGTCGATCGATTTGTAACCTTCTATTCCTTGAAAGACGTGCGCAACATCATCCTTCTGTTCATCAGACTGACGACTGGAGCCGAGATACGGTGGGTTACCAAGAATAAAGAATTGACTACCCTCTGAGGCGGGACATACCTTATTCCAATCTTCTCGCAATGCGTTGCCGTGGACAATATTTCCACTGTTCTTTAAAGGAAGCGCCGGTTCACATTGCCCGAAACTGGCCTTAAACTTCATGTTCATCTGATGCTCGGCAAGCCACAGCGACAGGATGGCTACCTCGTGAGCGAAGTCGTCAAGCTCAATGCCGTAAAACTGAGAAAGCTTGATTCGTGAAAGCGGAATGAGACCGTCTTCGGAAAGTTCCTGCAACCGCTTAAAAATCTCCATTTCAAGCTTGCGTAATTCCTTGTAGGCAATTATCAAGAAGTTTCCTGATCCGCAAGCCGGGTCAAAAACCTTCAAGTGCTCAAGCCTGAGCAGCAACTGCTCTAACTTCGCCTTGCTATCCGATTGCTTATCAAACTCGGCCTTCAGTTCGTCTAAGAAAAGCGGCTCGATCACCTTCATGATGTTGGGCACGGACGTGTAGTGCATGCCCAAATTTCCCCGTTCGTCGGGGTCAACCACGGCCTGAATCATGGAACCGAAAATGTCAGGATTAATCTCTGACCAGTTTAGATCGGCACCACACTCAATAAGCATGGCACGGGATCTTCTGTTGAATTTCGGAACCGCTAGCTTGTCGGCAAACAGGCCGCCGTTCACATACGGGAAATCCGTGAGGTAGTCAGGAAGTCCCTTACGCTTCTCCAGATTCATGACGTCAAATACACGGGTCAGATAATCGTCGAGATCAGAACCGTCTTCCGCCGTGTGAGAGGCGATATGGTTGGTGAAAAGCTTCGGCTCAAAGATGCTTGTATCTTCCGCAAAGTAGCAGAACAGGATGCGCGACAGGAACACGTTTTGGGCGTGAATTTCCTGGGCCGATACGGCGGCATTGCTGTCTCTCAACAAGTCGAAGAGCTTCGCCATTTTCTCGGCGGCTTTGACATCGGCCGGGTTTTCGCCTCGCGCTTGAGACTTCTCCAGCCCTGCCCACGGAAGAAAAAAGTCAAATTTCTTGTTCAGCTCCGCTAGCGGGACGTCAAGGGTGTCTTGAGTCTTCGTATCGATGGCTAGAAGTTGTATGCCGTTGATCGCAATGATGAACCTAGGTTGATGCCTATCGACTACGTCAGCATGTTTCATCTCATCAATGACTGACAGAAGCTTGTCGCTGCTCGTAGATTTGAAGAAGACTTGCTTCTTCCACAGCACCTCATCTGCCTTCTTGGATAGGTTGTAGCTCCCCGTGCCAACGATCTTCAGGCGGGTGATTGAGGCTTTGGGTTTTCCGTAGCAATCCAGCAGGTTGAACAGAAATTCAACTTGATCGATCTTGCCTACAAGGGCTTTTACTTTTTCTTCTATTTGGGCAATGTTCATTGTTCGATTCCCTGATCCTCTCGTGCCTCCACTTCTTTCAGCACAGCTGGCTTGGTGGCTTCCAGTACGCAGTCCATTCGTCGCAAGAGCGTGAACGGGAGAATCACTTTGCCGTAATCGGATTGCCGGTAGTCTCCACGAAGAAGATCGGCTATCGACCAAGTGAAAGATGCGAGTTCCGTGAAATTTGCCGCCACTGTGAGTCCTTGGATTTTGATATCGATCGATTGTAAGGGGTGGCGGCACCCACGTGGGTGGAAGTAACGGAAGGATTTCAGACCGCGGATTGCTTCAGCCTGACGCACCAACCCACGAAAAACGAAAATTTGGTGGGTTCGCTATCGGCCGAGACCCGCATGGCCATTGGGGTTTGGGCTGTTTCAGAACTCTTATATATATACTAAATAAGCATTGAAACAGACGGTCTTCGCCGACCAGGCACAGCTGCATACGCCATCATTCTCGATTGGCTTCTGCAGAAAGTTGCGATAGTATTAATTCATGTCAACGGCGAAACTGCGTCGGCTGAATAGCAATCCTGAAGATCACACGCCGTGAGTACCGAACGGGAGGATCGACGGAGGTTTCTTGAACGACGATAACGCATTTGCATTGGACCGAGCATGGGCTACAAATACGGAGAGATGTTCGCAAGGCTTGATGTGCCTGGCATGGGGCATCTGGGTGCTAAGTGGTGCGGACTCAATTCTCAAGGGACTCTTGTAATGATGTCGCACGAGAATTTCTATCAAAAAGTCAATTCCCCATCGTCAGGACCAACGTACTATTACATCGGCATTGGTCATTCAAATTTACCTCAGGCATCAGCTTCCGCGAATGGAAGTATCAGAATGATCGCAGAGTATTTCGCCGAAGGAAAGGACATCATCCTGGCAGTTGGGACTTTTACGACTGATGGCGGTTATTCCGCCGACGGTCAAATTTTACCATCTGTATTCAAAGAAGCATCAGGACGAGTAGCAAACTCAAAGATGCTGCATTTCGATCGCGAGACGGGAACTATTGCATGCGAGGTGATCGATTTCTGCAATGTGTAACGATACAAAGTTGCACGAAGAAATGCAGCATATTGTATAAATCAACAAATTTATTTAAATTGCGTTGCATTCTAAAAATTCGAAATTCCAAGGGAAAAAGGTGAAGCCATATACTCGTTCCATTATTGAATTGTTCGATGGGAAAAAGCGGTATCTTATTCCCCTGTATCAGCGACAGTATGCATGGAAAATTAAGCCTCAACTTGAATTTCTGTGGGAAGACATAGAGCGAGCCGTTCACAGCCTAACAACCAATAGAGTTGCTTTGTCGCCCCATTTTATGGGCGCTCTCGTTGTTATGCAATTAAAAACATATGGGAAAGAGGTTCAAGCGTTTGAAATTATCGATGGGCAACAACGATTAACTACATTTGAACTTTTACTTGCTGCACTTCGTGATGTTGCTATTGCAAACAACTCCCGATATGCCGATGAGCTACGTAAATACTTGCTTAATGATGGTGTAATGCAATCACCGCAAATCGAGTGCTTCAAATTGTGGCCGTCTTTGACTGATCGTCGGGCATTTGTCTCCATAGTAGACCCTTCTGCCGATTTGGACGCAGTAGCTCCGAAACCAAATAATGAAGATAGCCATGTATATAGATCTACAGTTGCGCATGCCTTTTTTAAAGAGAAGGTTGAATCGCACGTACTGATTAATGGGAAATTTGAGGAATATCGCTTTGAAACACTTTTTGAAGCCCTCAAGGAAGGCCTTGCAGTCGTATCCATCGAACTTGAAAGTGGGGACGACCCCCAAACAATATTCGAAACATTGAACAGTCGAGGAATTGATTTAACAGCGGCAGATCTGATGCGCAACTTCATTTTCCAGCGAGCAAAAGGCTTGGGGCAGACAAACGGAGTACTCGTTATTGATAAACTGTACGAAAAGCACTGGCACCCCCTGGACGGCTCTTTCTGGATTCAAGAGGCATCACGAGGGCGCCAGAAACGTTCGCGTCTCGACTGGATGTTGACCGATCATCTTTCGATGCAGGTTGGTGACTTGATTTCGGTCGAATCTCTATTCGAAAATTACAGACGTTGGATATTGAGCAACCAACCATTCCCAACTGTCGAAGCAGAGCTAGAATCGATTACCTTGACTGCTGGGGTTGAGACGAGACTGTTCGCACAAAAAAAAGGTGATCCTCTCGGCGATTTTGGTCGTTTTGCTGATGCGTTCGACGTTTCTACCGCTATGCCTCTCGTGCTATATCTCGCGACTGAAGCTGATATTGAAAATGATCTCTCTCGTGGATTGGGAATACTAAAAAGCTACATCCTTCGACGAGATATCTGTGGCCTCACGACAAAGAATTACAACCGCCTCTTTGTTGGATTAATTTCCCGCCTAAGAGTGGCGGATGGAAATAAAGTCGATGAAATGTTCGCCTACCTGTCCAGCCGTCAGTCAGATACGGATCGTTGGCCTGACGACTCCGAATGGGAAAAATCTTGGATGAGTCGAGATCAGTATAAGACAGCACGTCAGCCTAGGTTACGTTTCCTATTCGAATCGATTGAATTAGAAAAACGAACAGCATTGAACGAGGACATAGAAATTAAGTCAGATTTGACGATCGAACACATTATGCCTCGGAGTTGGCAAGAGAACTGGCCGATTCTTGGTTTTGAATACCTGGACGAAGGCGATATCGATCGAAACCTTGATTATTTGACTAAGCAATCGGAAAGAGAGGTTGCTGTAAACAAGATTGGCAATCTAACACTTTTAACTGGCTCATTGAATACCCTTGTCTCAAATGGGCCATATTCGGTAAAAATGCCCGCTGTAAGATCGCATTCCAGTCTTGCTCTTAACCGTGAACTCAACAAGTTTGAGGATTGGGACGAGATATCTATTTCCAAGAGAGGGCAATCTCTATTTAGCTGTGCATGTAAAATTTGGGAGGGGCCTGACCACCAGACAGACATTAGCTTTGCAACCTCAAACTGGAGTAGTCTAATTAAGCAAAGCGCAAAACTTCCACCTGATGGTACGTTAGTACGATTTACGTATTTCGGAAAATTAGCTACCGGTAAGGTAGTTGACGGTGATTTGTATGTGGATGGTATGGAAGGCAAATTTAGTTCACTTTCTTCGGCCTCATCGGCGATAACGGGAACGAGCAGAAATGGATGGAACGACTGGTATCTACTCGATGAACAAGGAAACTGGACATTAGCAAATGAGTGGAGGCAGCTTGCAGCTCATGCTGCATGAAAAAGGTCGGAATCAGTCAGGGGAACCAATGACAATCATCCTGAGAAGATGTTGCCAAATATTTTTCTCACCAACTAGAGGCACCCTACGGTAACTCACCTCCGCCGAGAATTTATGTGGGGCGGATTCGATAAGAAAAATAGGGATCGTGCGATAAGTTGGCGAGGACGGTGGTGATGAGGTCAGAGAGAAGCAATACGGACTCGGTACCGTTTGGGTAACAGAGAATCACCGCAGCATCTAATACTATGAAATACCTGCATCTTGGAATTTGCGTCGAACCCGAAAATCGAGGCAACTTTCGGTTGAATTTCATTCCGTAACGAACTTATAAAAAAGTCAAAATGCAAATCGATGAAATACACTTGTGGAAATTCAAACAATTTAAAGAATCTAAAGTTGCGCTTCGGTCAGGTTTGACGCTGCTTGTCGGCGGGAATAATTCAGGGAAATCTTCGTTATTACAAGCTGCAGCGTCATGGCAATTCTGTAAGACAATTATTGAAATTGAAAAAGGGGTGAAGGCATGGACTCTAAATTCCAATGTGCAGGGTGTTGGACTTGGAATAGTTGACTTCACTCCCTTGAACGTGCCTTCGCTTGTACATCTCTGGACAAATCTAAAATCTCAGAAAACAACTGAACAAGACGGATATACATTGAAAATCAAAATCTTTTGGTCAGATTTGGTTGGCGATGAAAAGTTTTTGGAGTTTGGAATGTCCCTTGCAAATGACCGCCTCTTTGTTAAAACCACCGCAACAAATCTCGCTCTGGAGGATATTCAGGATGCGAACGGAAATCTGATTCCGGAGAGTGTTCCAAATCTTGCCTACATGCCGCCGTTTGCAGGCATTACAGAGCGTGAAACTAGATTAACAACGGCCATGCGGGCCCGTCTTATCGGACAAGGTTTATCAGGTGGAGTAATTCGAAATGTAGTTTACGATATGTACGAAGCAAACAAACAAAAAAGACTGAAATTAAAAGGCGCGTTATCGAAAATTGGAAAAAGAGAATTAGAGAAATTGCGCACAACTGATTCTTGGGAAATTTTACAAAAAACTTTGCAAGAAATTTTCAATGCTGAGCTATCGATAACCCCTTTTAACGACCGTTATCACAGTTATTTAAAGATCGATTGTATCAAAGGAAATTTTGAAAAAGGAAAATTCAAAAGATATCCAAACTTTTCACCACGTGATCTTATGGTTGAGGGAAGTGGTTTCCTTCAATGGCTTAGTGTGTTTGCGCTGGCTCTTTCAGAAGATTTAGATGTAATTCTATTGGATGAGCCCGATGCTCATCTTCATCCCACATTGCAACAACAGTTAGTGGAGAAATTAAAGGAAATCGCAGACAATAGGAATAAGCAAATTTTTCTTGCGACCCATTCAACTGAATTGATTAGGAGTTATGAATTCAACCGAATTCTAAGGCTCGAAAACCGATCCGGTAAATATTTAAGCCAGAATGAGCAAAAAATTGGAGTCCTCGCCGGAATCGGTGCATCTCACTCACCTCAGCTTCACGCCTTAATTAATATTAGAAAAATGCTCTTTGTTGAAGGGGAAAGTGATGAACGATTCCTCAGAATACTTTGCGAGAAAGCTGGTTTTAGTTGGCCAAAAAATCTTGTCGTATGGCGTTGGACGGGAAAGCATTCCGAAAGATTACAATTATTTCTGCAGCTAAAATTCCAAATACCTGAATTAAAAGCAATAAGCATTCGTGATCGGGATAACGAAGATATCAATTCGGTTGGTGAGGATTTGGTAGAAAAAGGATTCGCCTTACATGCAGGATTTAGTGCCCTTAAATGGCGCAGGAGACACATAGAAAATTATTTATTTTGTGTGCCTGCTATAGCAAGGGCTGCAATAGGTGTGAATGAAGAAACTATTCGGCTATTATTTGTTGAGCATGCAATTTCAATATCTCCCGATCTTACGGCAAGTGAGGTGCCAGCAGCAATCTTTGATGCGCATGGGAAAGCGATCATGAGCGAAGGAGAAAACTCAATCGTACATACTTTCGGCTGCACTCGTGACGATATCGCTAGGGCGATGAAAAGTGAAGAAATCCCGACCGATATAAAAACGTTCTTTTTGAAACTTCACGAAATGTGCGAGATAGAAACTAGTGTCTGATATTTGATTCAGATGGCGTCAGAAAATGGAATTAATATTGTCGCTAAACGGATGGGTGGCTGCCATCGGTCGAACTAAGACATTCACAAAGTGGCACATGGTGTCAGTTGAAGTCACGATTTGCGCACCTGATGGCCTATGAAAAAAATGCCCCCGAATCAACGGGGGGGAAATTAGTGACAATCAGCCACCGAACATGCGGCCCAATATCTTCCTCACGACCCAAAGCCAGACAACGGCAACGGCGATCAGCAGCACGGGAATGCCGAAGCAGACAAACAGGAAACGGACGAGGATCATGCTGTGACTCCCGACTGATTCACCACTCTTTTATCAAGCTTGTCCTTGAGACTCGGCTTGCTGGAAGAAGCCGGTGCTGTAGCGCTGGACGGACCGTCAGCGCTGTCGGCACTCCCTTCGCCGCTGGAATAAAACTCCTCCACAATCGCTGGAATTTCTTCTTCCGATTCCTCGAACGCACCATTGGCAAATCCGAGTGTGGCAGCAGCATCGAGCGCAGCCTGGTCGTACCCTGCAGTCTTCCTTCTTTCATCGCTTTTCCGAGCTTCGGCAATGGCTTCCTCCAACGTCATTCCTTCCCTGACGGTGAGATCGACGTAGTAAATTGGCGTACGGTGGCTCTGCGTCGTGGACTTTCCCCGCAGTCGCAACTCCAACGGAAGACATGCCAACAAATTCCCGGAGACCGCTTGGTAATACTTAAGCCGTGCTGCCAGTGAACGGATGCTGTTGTAGCCGGTGGTACGAAAGATGAACGACCCCAGCTCATCGTCGTCACCGATTTGCACATTCAAACGACCATACGGCTTGCATAGACCACCCTTGGCAAGCTCGCAACCCTCTGGCGAAGGGCAAGGTAGGGTTTGCATTCCGGAAGCCGTGTAACGCCTGCATTGTTCGCCGTCCCCAACGCACATCGGCCTCCCATTGGTACGATCAAACATGCTGTACTCCGCTCGCAAATTCAAATCCGGATCGTTGAACAGCACTCGGACCGGAATGGAGCGGAGCTTTGCGTTTGCCGATTCCTTCCGCAGAGCTTCATCCAATGGATGCAGGACCCAACCGTCCTTGTTTTGTACCTGGCTCGTGATCGTGAATTGATCATCTTTTTCCGGTAATCGCTTCCCGTTCTTTTCCACGACTTTCCCGATCGATATGCGCCCCAGTATCGGTGGCGTAATGGCTAATCCTTTGATCATTTTTGACTCCTTAAAATAGCAAAGCCCACCCCAGTTTTCCGCAAGAGGCAGGCAATGCAAACAACCCCAGCGGAGGGGCAACTGACGTCGGTACTTACTGCGATTGAACTTCGGAGGGACTACGGTGAAATCAGAAAACGACGACTACCGGGTTTGACGAGGGGATAGCGCAGGGACAAATCGGGTTGGTCTTTCAAGAGTGCTGCCATGTCGATGCCGAGTCCGTCCTTGCTGCGCTTCCATGACACCGATCCGGTCTCGAACTTGGCTCTACTTGCGTTCCCCATGCGTTGCTGAATACGTTGCTTGAGTTCGGCTTCAACTTTTTCGCGGCTGGCAATTTCGTCACGGGCCAACACAAGATCCGCAAACGCTGAAGACATATCCCGATCATCAGTTAGGTCCAGCGTATTCCCTGAGTCGTGTGGGTAGAGATACTGCAATGCCTTGCCAGAAGAATCGCTACCATCACTAGGTGGGGGACTATCCGAGGTGACATAGGTCCAAAATTTTCGCTGCAATTCAATCAGCCTGGCGATCAGTGCGTCATCGCGGTCGATACGGTGAATACGAATTTCTTGACCACAAATCAGGACGCACACATCGGCAGCCGTCTTGCCAGTGACACTGAGTTGGTGCTGCAGTTGGAGTTGAACGTATTCAGGCACACCGTCCTTCCAAAGTCGTGAACCAAATTCACCTGCGGTTTTGCATTCCAATATTTGAACATCACTGGCGCCGTAAACCTCCCTATCGATATTGGCGAGCATAAATGCCATATTTGGGTCGGGGTGTTGCAGTACTGCGTTGATACGCCTGACGCGGTTGCCGGTCCGTTTTGTGTAATGCGCTGCCACGATCGGCTCAAGTAAAGTTCCCCAATACATCGGACTGGTTTCATCGTTCGGATCGACCTTTGGCATGGCCGTGTCTCGGCCCGTTTTGATCATCCACAACTCGAGCTGGGACTGATATGGATTCAACCCAACAGCTGCAGCCGCATCGCTGCTTCCAATGCCACCCTTGCGAACGCTCAGCCAGTCTTCCCGGCTCATTTTTTTAGTTTCTACCAATCTTAAAGCTGGTCGATTGGCCTTTCCTGCAATTGCGGGATTGCTCATGCTGCTCTCCTCAAAAATGAAAAAAGCCCGACCGAAGGGTTAGCTCTGTCGGGCTCGTCGTGATACGTTGGAAGAATTTAGGTAGTCATCAGCAATGCCTGGTCAAGTGCCTTCTGTTTAAGAGTTGCACCCTGCCCAAACCATGCCGATTCCAGGCGATGGTCCACGCTTTGTGCTCGACGTTCATGGTCGATAAACTCGGTCACAGCATTGAGGAGACCAAACGCAGTCCCCTTCGATGACGCAAGGTCCGCACCTTTGCCTTGCCCGGAATACAATGCTGACGCCATCTTCATTGCACGTTCATTTGTCAAACCTGTTGCGGTGTTGCTCGGGTCAGTGAAAACACGCAGGAAATAATTCATCGATTCGTGCGACTTCACCTTGCGCTCAGACAGTGTTTTCATGCGATACATAAAACCGTCCCATGCAGCGACCGAGGTACCCAACTGCTTCTTGACGGCTTGTGGATCGAAGGAAGTGGAATGAGGCACCTTGACTGCACCAGAACCATTGGCAAGCGCCACTGCCAACGTGTTATTGCAGACCACACGGATGCTGGTGAACTGCGCCGTTGTCGCCAATGTGCCATCGCATGCCGTTGCCAGAAGCAAGTAGCCGTTGACGATGTCATTTCCTTTGAGCGTTGCCGATTGATTTGTTTTCGCCAATGCCCACACTTTGCGACCACCTTTCAAGATGCCGGCAGTTTCTAATTGAAAGCCGGAAATTTCTGTCAGGTCTCTGTAGAACTCAAGAATTTCACGGGGTTGAACCACCTGATATCGGCTTGATACGACCGACAGCGGAGCCTTGGTGTCAGACCGGTACAGAACCTTCTGGTCCGGAAACGACATGATTGCGCCCAGACTACCGACGCTTTCGGTCATAAAGCGCACCGGGGCTTCCTTGATTTCAAAATTGATGCCGGACTCTTGTGCCCAGACTTCGATGGGCTGGTGGGTGCTAATGCGGTTGCCTAAGCCGTGCCAAGGTGTGGCGTTGGCATAGGCCATGGATTCGACGAGATGTGCCATTGGGTGTTCCTTCAGTTTTAGGTGGACGTAGCCGTGCCGCTGCCGTTGCGCAGCTGGAGAGGCCATTAGGTGATCTTGATAAGTGGTAATTCAGCCGATTGGCTGGAGGGGGAAAACTGAAATTGCGGTGGTTGCTGCCGGTGGGATGTTACGAGGTTGTGGATTAGGCGTAGTCGTGGCTGCGATTGTTGCCGTGGTCTGAACTACGGTCGAGGTTGCCCATGAGGCGCTCCTTGAGATAGCTGGCAATAACGGCGATGCCTTCGACGAGCAGCACGAGCAGAAAACTGATAACGGATGGGTTCATTGTGAGTCCTTGGAAAGTTGAACGGGGGAGATCTGCTGCACCGCTCTTATACCAAGGACAACGTTGAAAATTGACGGGTTTAATGGCATTCGAAATTTGAGCGACGTGTTTCATTCAAGCCCCGCTCAAATTAAAACATGGGGTGACGTCCGTTCAATGCGAGGGGCGTTGAATGTCTGTTCAATCAACAATGTCGAACTTTTAGTGGGAACAACAGTAATAAGGCAGAACTGTGACAGTCGTAGTCCGAACGGATTTTTCATGTATTTTTTACAACATAGCTTTCAATTAAATGGCATCATCGGCCACACGCGCTTTGCGCTTCCCTTTCTTTCTCCTCCAGATAAGAATCGAATGGGTATTTTTTTTGAAAATATTTAAACAAAGTGAACAAATGAAAATATCTTTATTTGCGTTTTTATTACTCGTTAGTTTAAGAGCTTTTTCGTCAGATTATTCAGAGGCAATAACATTACATAACTCGTGGGGAGTGGGATATCCGGCGAACTACGGTTTAAGTATTCGCTTGGATGACGATCCATCACACAGCTCAGAAATTGAATTGAATTACGTTCCGGGGTTGAGTTTTCGTAAAGCTGCGACAATTCAGGTAGCTGGTGGAACATTGGATCCCGCAGCACAAGCTTTTTTGGCTCCGTATGGAGAGGAATTTAGTCTCGCGACAATGCGGAATAATAATTTTCAAAATATAGGCGGTGCGATTTTTGGCAGTCAAATCAACACCGGAACGATCATCAGTGCGGACCGGCGATACCTAACCAGTGGAACCTTTTACCTGGCGATTGCAAGCACACCATCGTTTTATAGCGGCTATTATCAAACCACTCCCTCAGTCTTTGGATGGGCAGAATTTTCATACAGTCCCTCTGGCCTTCAACTTCTAGCTAGCGATTTAACTTATGACGGAGCCGGAATTTTCATTGGGACAAATGAAGTTATCCCTGCGGTTCCAGAACCAGAAACCTACGCCATGATGATTGCCGGCCTGAGCCTTTTAGGCTTGATAGCTTGGCGCAAAAAATCAGGTTAAAAACTTCACCGTACGCCTCACGAAGCCACACTAGGGTGATCCTATTGTGGCTTTTCCATTTACACCAGCGTAAAAAAATTAATCCCGAGCATCCGGCGACTGTCGCTATCTGATTTTCGGAGAAATCTGAAATCTTTCCTAACCATCACGATTCGCAAATTTCAATAATCTCGCTGCCCACCACGTCTTCAGCCATACCCATGGTTCAAGTTTTTTCAATCTTCCGAAAATACAGATTTAGCAGGTTAAAATATATATGACAGGCAATTAACAGGTAATTGTTCTGATCCTAATAAGTAAAAATAAAAAGGAAAATATATGTTTTATCTACCAACGAACAGCGTAAAAATAGCAGTAGCTCGCCTTGGGTGTTCGCGCCGACCCAATATTGATCCACCGTGCCGATCGAAATTTGACCCAGGGCTGGGCGCTGCGTTGTTGAATAGCAGCTGTGGATAAGTGTA
>NZ_JAXCHT010000047.1:0-12693 GCF_035984655.1 Actimicrobium sp. GrIS 1.19
GGCGAAACTGACTTGGCTCGGCGACGTTGGCTTCATCTTGGGGGAAGTGTTGATGGCTATCTTGCTATAACGGTTATGCTTCGAAATAAGTTGGCTGGTATTGACGAATAAATCCGCGTTTCCCTAGCTCGCAGCGCGCATCCAGCCACGCGCGCTGAAGGCAACATCATCCCCGCAAAACGGGTTGCAGTACCAGCCAAGGAAAGGAACTCTCATGAAGCAGATTACCGCAATCATCAAGCCGTTCAAGCTTGACGAAGTCCGCGAAGCGCTCGCCGATGTGGGTGTGACCGGTTTGACGGTCACCGAAGTCAAGGGATTCGGACGGCAGAAGGGGCACACCGAGCTGTATCGGGGCGCCGAATATGTCGTCGACTTCCTGCCCAAGGTACGGGTCGAGGCGATTGTCGACGATGGTGCGGCCGAGGCCGCCGTGGATGCCATCATCAAGGCGGCACGCACCGGCAAGATCGGCGATGGCAAGATTTTCGTCCAGAACGTCGAGCAGGTCATTCGTATTCGCACCGGTGAAACCGGCCCTGATGCAGTCTAACTTTTCCTGATATCCATATGATCTTTCCTCGCCGGTTTGCCCTTATTGCCTTGTTTACTGCATGCTGCGTCGGTTTTCCCGCCGTCGCAATGGCTGAAACCGGCGTCACCGATCAACGCATCCTGCTGGGCCAGTCGGCCGCGTTCAGCGGTCCGGCAGCGCAACTGGGTATCCAGATGCATGCCGGGGCCAAAGCCTATTTTGACCAGGTCAACGAGCAGGGCGGGATTTTTGGTCGCAAGATCGAACTGATCACGCTCGACGACAAATACGAAGCCGACCTTGCCGCTGCCAATACCAAGAAACTGATCGACGACGACGGCGTCTTCGCATTGTTTGGCTACGTCGGCACGCCGACCAGCAACGCCGCACTGCCGCTCTTCAGCAAAGCCAGGGTGCCGTTCTTCGCACCGTTTTCCGGCGCACAATCGCTGCGTGAGCCGTTCAACCGCGAAATCTTCAATGTTCGCGCCAGCTACTTCGATGAAACCGAACACCTGGTGGAAAAGCTGGTCAACACCGGCATCAAGAATATCGCCGTGTTTTATCAGAACGATGCCTACGGCAAGGCCGGCCTGGCCGGCGTTGAACGGGCCGCCCGCAAAATGGGCATCACCCTGACCGTGCTGGCGACTGTCGAACGCAACAGCACAGATGTGAAAGCAGCGGTCGACCAGATTTTGCCGAAGCGTCCCGATGCAATCATTCAGATCAGTGCCTATTCATCCTGCGCCGCGTTCATCAAGAGCATGCGCAAGGAGGGCTACTTCGGCCAGTTCTATAACGTCTCGTTCGTTGGCAGCCAGGCACTGGCCGACACCCTGGGCACCGATGGGCCGGGCGTGGTGATCTCGCAGGTGATGCCGTTCCCATGGCGGGTAGCGACGCCGCTGGTGGCGGAATATCAGAAGGTGATGAAGAAGGCCGGCGTCAAGGCCATGAATTTTTCCAGCCTGGAGGGCTACGTGGCGGCCAAGGTGTTTACCGAGGGGTTGCGCCGGTCCGGTCGCGATCTGACGCGTGACAAGCTGTTGCATGCGCTGGAGACCATCAATATCGGCAATTTCGATGCAGGTGGATTCGACGTCAATTTCGGCCCCGCCAACCACAATGGATCGCGCTACGTCGACATGACCGTCATTACCAAGGACGCCCACTTCCTGAACTGAGTGTGGCTATTTGAGTTGCACGTCGGCGGCCCAGGTGACCAGGCGCAGGACGGTAATCAACAGCGCACTCGACCACAGCGAGATTTCCGGCGGCAGGCCGGATTGCTGCATCAGCAGGTAGGCCCAGCAACCGGCGAATGAGCAGATTGCATACGGCCTGCCGTCGCGCAGCACCATCGGAATCTCGTTGCACACGATGTCACGCAGGACGCCGCCAAAGATGCCGGTGATGACCCCCATCATCGAGGCAATGAACAGCGGCATGCCGGCGGCGATTGCTGCGGCCACCCCGGCCACCGAAAACAGACCCAGTCCGAGTGCATCGGCGATCACGATCAAGCGGTCCGACACGATATGCCGCAGGGTGCGGATCAGCGGCGCGGCGATCAGCGCCAGCACGAAAATCAGAATCGCGTATTCCTGATGAATGACCCAGAACAGCGGACGCTGGTCGAGCAGGATGTCGCGCAGCGTGCCGCCGCCAAAAGCGGTGATGAAGGCCACCGTAAAGACACCGACAATGTCCATTTTCTTGCTGCGGGCCTCGACGAAGCCGGAGAAGGCGCCGACCAGAATGGCGAGGATTTCAATCAGCTTGATGAGGCTCATGCGGGGCGAAGGGAGGGAGGCGGGACCTGCATGATACGCGGCAAGTTCATGACTTGAGCAAAACTACCAGCGCACCGCTGCCGCCATCGGCCGCCTTGGCCTGACAAAACGCCAGCACTTCTTCCTTTTGCACCAGCCAGTTGCGCACCTTGCTCTTGAGGACCGGCTCCTTGTTGATCGAGCCCAGGCCCTTGCCATGAATGATGCGCACGCAGCGCAGGCCGCGCCGGCCGACCGCACGCAAATACTCCGACAGCGCCTCGCGCGCTTCGTCGGTGCGCAGGCCGTGCAGATCCAGCTGGCTTTGTATCACCCAGTGGCCGCGCCGCAGCTTGCGCACCGTGTCCGGTCCGATGCCGTTGCGCGCGAAGCTCAGTTCCGCATCGGTGTCGAGCAGGGTTTCGATGCTGAAATCGTCCGACAGCGATTCGGCCAGTGCGGCCTGTTCGTCGGCCAGATGGTGGCGCGCGATTGGCTCCGGACGTTGCGCTTGCAGCAGGGTCTTGTTGGCGACGGCGAGCGGCGCCACCGTCCCGACGCTGTGCCGGAACAGATCGGCCTCGATGCGCCGCTGCTGTTCGAGTCGAACCCGCTGCGCCTCGGCCAGTGCGCGCGCCTCCTGCTGCGCCTTGAGTTCAGTGCGCAGTCGTGCAAGCGCGGCAAAATCCTTGATTGGCGCGGGCATGATCGGGAGTCCGGCTGGGCGTGCGGGGCTGCTGCCGTTCAGTCTTCCAGGGTTTCCAGATATCGCTGCGCATCGAGCGCCGCCATGCAACCCGTGCCGGCGCTGGTGATGGCCTGGCGATACACGTGATCCTGCACATCGCCGGCGGCAAACACGCCCGGCAGGTTGGTGGCGGTGGCCATGCCTTCCAGTCCGGTGAGTGTCTTGATGTAGCCGTTTTTCATGTCGAGTTGACCCTCGAACAGGGACGTATTCGGTTTGTGACCGATGGCGATGAACACGCCATGCAGCGGCACCGCCGTGACCGTGCCGTCGATGGCCGATTTGATGCGCATGCCTGTGACGCCACTGTCGTCGCCGGTGACTTCATCGAGCGTGTGATTCCACTTGACCTCGATCTTGCCCTCGGCAACCTTGGCCATCAGGCGATCGATCAGGATGGCTTCGGCGCGGAACTTGTCGCGCCGGTGCACCACGGTGACCTTGGCCGCAATGTTGGACAGGTACAGCGCTTCTTCAACTGCGGTATTGCCGCCGCCGACCACGGCGACTTCCTGGCCGCGGTAGAAAAAACCATCGCAGGTGGCACAGGCGGAGACGCCTTTTCCCATGAATGATTGCTCGGTCTCGAGTCCGAGATACTGGGCCGATGCACCGGTGGCGATAATCAGTGCGTCGCAGGTGTATTCACCGGAGTCGCCAATCAGGCGCATCGGCTTTTCGGTCAGTCTGGCGGTATGAATGTGGTCAAAAATGATGTCGGTGTTGAACTTCTCGGCATGCTGCAGCAGGCGCTGCATCAGGTCCGGACCCTGCACCCCCATCGGATCGCCCGGCCAGTTCTCGACATCGGTGGTGGTCATCAGCTGACCGCCTTGCTCGACGCCGGTAATCAGCACCGGATTCAGGTTGGCGCGGGCAGCGTACACTGCGGCGCTGTAGCCGGCAGGACCGGAACCGAGAATTAATACATGAGCGTGCTTGACGGGCTTGGCGGAAGTCATGACATCATCGCGATCAAAAGAGTGAGAGTTGGTGGGCCGTTTCGCAGGGCGGCGCTGGTTTAATATGTCGCCATTCGGAGCAATTGCAAGCGCGCCGCAATTTGTCGGGCCTTGGGTGCGGAATCTGGGTAAGATTATAGACGATCATCCTGATCTGGTTTTGCCGCACTACAAGTCTTGACATGCCTGCCGCGCGCACCGTCGCACCACCCATCCACCGTTTTCAGCCAAGGCCGATATCGCGATTTATGAGTAAAACAAGTCAAGCCTACACCCGCAGTCAGGCCGTCGCTGCGCCACCCTTGCCGGGCCGGCTGGTACGCCTGCTGTCGGAGGCGCGCTGGCTGGTGCTGGCGGCGCTGAGCGCCTTTCTGGTACTGATTCTGGCGTCGTATAGTACGGTGGATCCGGGCTGGTCGCATGCCAATACGGTGGCGCGTCTGCAGAACTGGGGTGGCGTGGTCGGCGCATGGCTGGCCGATCTGATGTTGTACATCTTTGGCCTGTCGGCGTGGTGGTGGTGCGTGATGCTGCTGCGGGTCGTGCTGACCGGTTATCGCCGCTTGTCGAACAAATATCTTCTGAACACCGAGCCGGAGCCGGAACACCGCCACGAGGCCGTGATTCGCGGCGCCGGATTCGCGCTGCTGCTGCTGGGCAGTGTCGGCATTGAATTCCTGCGGATGTATTCGTTCAAGGCGCAATTGCCGCATCTGCATGGCGGCGTGCTGGGCGAATTGATCGGCGTGGCGGCCGCGCGGGCAGTCGGGTTCACGGGCGCGACCCTGCTGCTGCTGTTGCTGTTCGGGTTGGGCGTGAGCCTGTTCTTTCATGTCTCCTGGCTGGCCGTCGCCGAACGTCTGGGCGGCGCCATTGAACTGTTCATCGCCGGCATCCGCAACCTGATCGCCGCCCGTGAAGACCGCAAGGTAGGCCACGTCGCCGCCGTCAAGCGCGATACCGTGGTGGTGCAGGAACGGGCCCGCATCGTTGATGCGCCGCCGATCCGCATCGAGCCGCAAGTGGTTGCGGTGCCGCGTTCGGAGCGGGTCGAAAAAGAGCGCCAGGTGTCGCTGTTCAACGATCTGCCCGATACCAATCTGCCGCCGTTGTCGTTGCTGGACGAAGCCGCGCAGGTGCAGGAAACCGTCAGCGTCGAAACGCTGGAATTCACCAGTCGCCTGATCGAGAAAAAGCTGTCCGACTTCGGTGTCGATGCCAAGGTGGTGGCGGCTTATCCGGGTCCGGTCATCACACGTTATGAAATTGAGCCGGCCACCGGCGTCAAGGGCAGCCAGATCGTCGGGCTGGCGCGCGATCTGGCGCGCTCGCTGTCGCTGACCTCGATCCGGGTGGTGGAAACCATCCCCGGCAAGAACTTCATGGGCCTGGAACTGCCGAATCCGAAACGCCAGATCGTCCGTCTGACCGAGATCGTCAGCTCCAAGGTCTACAACGATGGCGTCTCCAGCCTGACCATCGCGCTGGGCAAGGACATCGCCGGCAATCCGGTGGTCGCCGATCTGGCCAAGATGCCGCATCTGTTGGTGGCCGGCACCACCGGGTCGGGCAAATCGGTCGGGATCAATGCCACCATTCTGTCGCTGCTGTACAAGTCCGATCCGAACCAGGTGCGCCTGATCCTGATCGACCCGAAAATGCTGGAGCTGTCGATCTACGAAGGCATTCCGCATTTGCTCGCGCCCGTGGTGACTGACATGCGCCAGGCCGGGCACGCGCTGAACTGGGCCGTCAACGAGATGGAACGGCGCTACAAACTGATGAGCAAGCTCGGCGTGCGCAATCTGGCCGGCTACAACCAGAAGATCATCGATGCCGACAAGCGCGAAGAAAAAATCCCCAACCCGTTCAGCCTGACGCCGGACGCGCCCGAACCGCTCGACAAGCTGCCAACCATCGTCATCATCATCGATGAGCTGGCCGATCTGATGATGGTGGTCGGCAAGAAGGTCGAGGAGCTGATCGCCCGTATCGCGCAAAAGGCGCGCGCCGCCGGCATTCACCTGATTCTGGCAACCCAGCGTCCGTCGGTGGATGTGATCACCGGCCTGATCAAGGCCAACATCCCGACCCGCATTGCCTTCCAGGTCAGCAGCAAGATCGACTCGCGCACGATTCTTGACCAGATGGGCGCCGAGGCACTGCTGGGCATGGGCGACATGCTGTACATGCCGCCCGGCACCGGCTTGCCGATCCGCGTGCATGGCGCCTTCGTCTCGGACGAAGAAGTCCATCGCGTGGTCGACTACCTGAAATTGCAGGGCGAGCCGAATTACGTCGAAGGCATTCTGGAAGGCGGCCTGATGGAAGATGGCAGTGAAGCCGTCGCTGGGAGCGAAGGCGCACCGAGCGCGGAAGCCGATCCGATGTACGATCAGGCCGTCGCCATCGTTCTGAAGAACCGGCGCGCCTCGATTTCACTGGTGCAACGTCACTTGCGCATCGGCTATAACCGTGCCGCCCGGCTGCTCGAACAGATGGAAACCAGTGGTCTGGTATCGACCATGCAAACCAATGGCAATCGCGAAATCCTGGTCCCGGCCGGGAACACCGCAGAATAGGAAACCACTTTTGAATCAGTCACTCGTTCGTCTTGTCAGCGCCCTGGCGCTGTCGTTGTCGATGTCGCTGCCGCTGGTGGCGCACGCCTCCGCGCTCGACCAGTTCAAATCGTTTGTCAGCAGTACCCATTCGGCCAAAGGCGAATTCAGCCAGCGCCTGGTCAAGGCAGAAAAGGCCGGCACGCCCGGCGTGAAGGTCTCGACACCGTCGACCGGCACCTTCGTGTTTGCCCGGCCCGGCAAGTTCATCTGGATTTACCAGAAGCCGTATGAGCAGTTGCTGCAGGCCGACGGCGAGCGGCTCTATATTTACGACAAGGATCTGAACCAGGTCACCAGTCGCAAACTGGGCTCCGCGCTGGGTTCCTCGCCAGCGGCGATCCTGTTTGGCAGCAACGACCTCGAAAAGAATTTCACCCTGAAAGAGGCGGGTACCAAGGATGGCCTGGAGTGGCTGGACGCGACGCCTAAAACCAGGGACAGCAGCTTCGAGCACATCGGCATCGGTCTGCGCAATGGCGTGCCCGAAGCCATGGAGCTGCGTGACAGCTTTGGCCAGATGTCGCTGCTGACCTTCACCCGTTTTGAAAAGAATCCCGCACTGGCCGCCGATCAATTCAAGTTCGTCGTGCCCAAGGGCGCCGATGTGTCGGCACAATAAATTGACCGGTTCAACCGCATGAGCGCCGTCCCGCTGGCCGAACGGCTGCGTCCCGCCACGCTCGATCAGGTCATCGGCCAGCAGCATTTGCTCGGTCCGGGCAAGGCCCTGCGCGTGGCCTTCGAATCGGGGCAGCCGCATTCGATGATCCTGTGGGGGCCGCCAGGCGTCGGCAAGACCACGCTGGCGCGCCTGATGGCCGACAGTTTTCAGGCCGACTTCATCGCCTTGTCGGCGGTCCTGTCCGGGGTCAAGGACATTCGCGAAGCGGTGGAGCGGGCCCAGCTGTCGCGCGGTGCGATGGGCCGGCGCACCATCCTGTTCGTCGACGAAGTGCATCGCTTCAACAAGAGCCAGCAGGATGCCTTCTTGCCGCATGTCGAAAGCGGACTGTTCACCTTCATCGGCGCGACCACCGAGAACCCCTCGTTCGAAGTCAATGGCGCATTGCTCTCGCGGGCCTCGGTGTATGTGCTCAAGTCGCTGACCGAGGACGACCTCGGCCTGCTGCTGGAGCGCGCCTGCACCGAACAGCTCGACGGCCTGCGCTTTGCCGCCGACGCCAAGGCAACGCTGATCGCCAGCGCCGACGGTGATGGTCGCAAGCTGCTCAACAATCTCGAAATCGTCGCCCGTGCGGCGGTGGCCAAGGGGCTCGGCGAAGTCGACGCCGCCCTGCTGGCGGAATGCCTGGGCGATGCCTTGCGCCGTTTCGACAAGGGCGGCGATGCCTTCTACGATCAGATTTCAGCACTGCACAAATCCGTGCGCGGTTCCAATCCCGACGCCGCGCTGTACTGGTTCGCGCGCATGCTCGACGGCGGCGCCGATCCGCGTTATCTGGCGCGCCGGCTGATCCGCATGGCCAGCGAAGACATCGGCCTAGCCGATCCGCGCGCGTTGCGGCTGGCGCTCGACGCGGCCGAAACCTACGAGCGGCTGGGCTCGCCGGAAGGCGAACTGGCGCTGGCCGAGGCGGTGATCTATCTCGCCTGCACGGCCAAATCGAATGCCGTCTACATGGCCTGGAATGTCGCCCGCGCGTTCATCGCCAAAGACAAGTCGCGGCTGGTGCCCGAGCATTTGCGCAATGCGCCGACCAAGCTGATGAAGGAACTTGGTTACGGCAAGCTGTATCGCTATGCGCATGATGAACCTGATGCCTATGCCGCCGGCGAGACCTACCTGCCGGACGGCATCGAGCAGATGCAGTGGTATCAGCCCACCCCGCGCGGGCTGGAAGGGAAAATCGCCGAGAAGCTGAAATTCTTGAAAAACCTCGATCAGGAAGCCCGCAAAACCGGCCGGAAGTGACGGGTGCTGTTGGTACAATACGGGCATTCACAATCCGACTCAGGCGTCCCATGATCGACATTCAACTCCTGCGCAAAGACATCGACAGCGTCGCTGCCCGTTTGGCCAGCCGCAAATTCCAGCTCGATGTGGCCGGCTTCAATCTGCTCGAAGGCGAGCGCAAACAGATCCAGAGCCGTACCGAGGAATTGCAGGCCAGCCGCAACAGCCTGTCGAAGCAGATCGGCATGCTCAAAGGGAAGGGCGAGGACACCACTGCGGTGATGGCGTCGGTCGCCGGTATCGCGGACGAGCTGGCCAGTTCGGCGGCGCGGCTGGAGATCGTGCAGGCGCAGCTGAGTGATTTCATGCTGGCGATTCCGAACCTGCCGCATGAGTCGGTCCCGCTGGGCAAGGACGAAGCCGATAACGTCGAAGTGCGCAAGGTTGGCACGCCGCCGGTGTTCGATTTCACGCCACGCGATCATGTCGACATCGGCACGCCGCTCGGCCTCGATTTTGACGTCGCTGCCAAAATCACCGGCTCTCGCTTCTCCGTGATGAAGGGTGGCATCGCCCGTCTGCATCGCGCGCTCGCGCAGTTCATGCTCGACACCCACACTGGCGAGCACGGCTACACCGAATGCTATACGCCGTATATCGTCAACGCCGATTCGCTGCGCGGCACCAGCCAGTTGCCGAAGTTCGAAGCCGATCTGTTCGCCGTCAAGAAGGGCGGCCAGGAAGGCGAGGGCGAGACGCTGTATCTGATCCCCACCTCCGAAGTCTCGCTGACCAATATCGTGCGCGACCAGATCATCGACGCGGCTGCATTACCGATCAAGATGACCGCGCACACGCCGTGTTTTCGTTCAGAAGCCGGCAGCTACGGGCGCGACACGCGCGGCATGATTCGCCAGCATCAGTTCGACAAGGTCGAGATGGTGCAGGTGGTGCATCCTGAGCAGTCGTTCGTCGCGCTGGAAGAGATGGTCGGGCACGCCGAAACCATTTTGAAAAAGCTGAACCTGCCGTACCGCGTGGTGGCGCTGTGCACCGGCGACATCGGCTTTGCGGCCACCAAGACCTATGACATCGAAGTCTGGCTGCCGGCACAGAACACCTATCGCGAAATTTCGTCGTTGTCGAACTGCGATGCGTTTCAGGCGCGCCGCATGCAAACCCGCTTTCGCAACGCGCAGGGCAAGCCGGAGTTGCTGCATACGTTGAATGGCTCCGGCCTTGCGGTTGGCCGGACGCTGGTGGCAGTGCTGGAGAACTTCCAGCAGGCCGATGGCAGCGTGGCGATTCCCGAGGTGTTGTGGCCGTATATGGGCGGGCTGAAACAACTATCTGCCTGAGCCGTAACGGTTGCCAACAACAGCGGTTTCGTTTCCGAAAGTAGTCTGCTATACTTTGCCGCTTTCCGGGGTCGTCAACCCGGGGAATGACCAAATCAGGAGAGGTGGCAGAGTGGTCGATTGTACTTGACTCGAAATCAAGCGATGGGGCGACCCATCCGAGGGTTCGAATCCCTCCCTCTCCGCCAGTAATGTTAAAAGAGCTCCTTAATCGGAGCTTTTTTTTCGCCTGCTCGGAGGAGAAATGACGCAACTGCAGGTCGCGGTGTTATCGAATCCTGGCTGTATTTCGACACGACGGCCATCAATCGACGATGATGCCTTAGTGCCCATGTCAGTGACGTGTCAGGCCACGAATTTGCCTTCTCAGCATATTTTGGAGTGACGCCGCATGCCGCACGCAAAACCTGTTCGCACACGCCTATTACTCACCGTTGCCGTGGCGTTCTATGAAGTGCTTCATCTCGGCTGGGAATATTTGCACGGCGGAGTAATGCGCCATCACCTGTTGCAACGCTCGGACTGGCCCGCAATGTCGAACTGGTGGGGCCTCGTTGTGCTTCCCGTTCTCGCATGGCTACTCATAGGCCGGATGCAGGCCAGGGGTGGTTCTCAATCTCATGCCTTTGTCGCCCGTCCAATAGCCTTGCGCTTTCTGGCGGCCCTTCTTTACGGGGCAGGTTTCGCCGCTTCCTTCGCATTTGGGTATGAGGCTGTCACCTCGACGTTGTTCTTTGGCTTGTTTGTGCTTGCCGTGACGCTTCCCATCTGCAGCGCCGAGTATTTGCTTGGGTTCGTGCTTGGCATGACTTTCATTTTTGGTGCGGTTCTGCCAACCATGATTGCGTGTGTCTTCGCTCTTCTTTCCTCAGTGCTCCACCCGTTGGCTCGCATCATCGTCAGAACTGTCATGCGTCTTGTCGCCAAGGCTCGCGGCAACACTTCGGTGCAGACAAAGCAAACCAACTAGTTTGCGGCCTTGCCGGCGCCCGGTTTCTCGTTAATTGTTCGTGCGGTTCTTTCGGCCGGATCAGGTTTTTCGTATTGACAGCTCCAGCGGCAACCGGCGCGCACTTGACTTCATTCAGGCGATTCGAAACAGCTCCATTCCGCTGCGCACATCTCGGGTTGATTTGCTGGAAAACATATTTTTGTTGTTCTACTCTCCATATGTGGCAACGTATTTGCAGCGGATTTGCAGAGCGAGCTGGAAATTACGAGATGCGTTGGGCAAGCCTACGCATCGCAAGAGAAGAAATTGAACACGGCATAGTCTCAGTACTGAAGTCGTCTCAACGCGTCACAGAAAAACCAGCTTAAAGACGCACAATTGGCATGGATAAAATATCGAGTCCGCTCGTGTGACTTCGAGAGCTCAGGCGTGAACAGAGTGGTACTGCCTATCCAATGATTTATTGCCTGTGTCGTACTGAAACGACTAGCGCTCGGCTGCGCGAAATAAGCAAACTTCTGAATTGCAAAGAAGGCGATTTGAGTTGCCCGCGCAATGAACGATCTTGGTGTCGCTTCGCTCTGGGCCGAAATCGCCAGTTCGGAAATGTGCGCAATCGACCAAATCCAGACAGTGAAGCATTCGCTCGAAAAGGGATCCCTTGTAACCTTCCAGGCAATACAATTCATTGCTTGGAAGATAATTTGGCCATACACTGACGAGGCGCTTAGCAAGCTGTCTGCCGCAAATTTTATTGCCGTCCAACCTGGTCGCAGAAGGAATCGTGAGTAACGATGCACGTTTCCGGAGTGGCGGATAAGCGCTATTCGCTATGCACCATTTCGTAGTGAGCGGGCGTAAATCAGGAAGCTTCGATCAACTCAATCCAGGAATCAACTTAATGAAAATTGTATTCACCGGTACGCTTGTAGCCACACTTTTGATTTCAGGGTGTGCCTCTGTCGATATGGCATCAAGAGCCGAGTCGATAAAAGCAAAAGAATTTAACTCGCCCAGTCAGGGCAATGCTGGCGTTTACATTTATCGCAACAGCTTCGTTGGCAGGGTGACCTGACCGGGGATTTTAAGACCACGGATAATTTGAGAAGATAGCTCCTTGCGACAGCGAGGAAGCCATGAGGAAGAGCCGATACAGCGACGAGCAGATCGTCCGGATTTTGCGGGAAGCGGACAAGGATCCGGTGCCGGAGGTGGCGAAACGGCATGGGGTCAGCGAACAGAGCATCTACGGCTGGCGCAAGCGGTTTGCCGGCATGGCCGCCGATGACGTCAAGGAGTTCAAGAGTTTGACGCAAGAGAATGTCCGACTCAAGAAACTGCTGGCCGAGCGCGATCTTGAAATTGAAATCATGAAGGAAATCACCGCAAAAAAGTGGTGAGCGCACCAGCCCGTCGGATCGCGACCTGCTATGCAATCGAACGGGGCCTTTCGCAGAGACGGGCTTGTGCGCTGATGGGTGTCAGTCGGTCGAACTTGAAGTACGTGCCGGGCTTGCCGATAAAAAATGCGCCTGTTGTTCAGGCAATGTGCCGCCTGTCGGCGCAATATCCGCGGTATGGCGCGCGCCGCATTCGGGTGTTTCTCGGTCGGGAAGGCTTCGCAGTCGGGAAAGATCGCTGTGGCAGGCTATGGGCCGAGCATGGCTTGCAGGTGCCAAAGAAACGGTCCCGCAAGCGCATTGCCACGGGCCGTCCACGGCCAATGGCGCCGATGGTGGCCAACGCGGTGTGGAGTTACGATTTCGTTTTCGATACCTGCGCAAACGGGCAGCAATTGAAATGTCTGACGGTGGTCGATGAATT
>NZ_JAXCHT010000048.1:0-11891 GCF_035984655.1 Actimicrobium sp. GrIS 1.19
GGAAAGCCGCCTTGAATCGGTTCACCATCATGTTCGATGAGCGTATGCCGCAACATTAATCGATTTCCCGATTACACAAAATCGCGGACACCCTCAACGTTCGACGTAACGCGAACAAAAAATCCGCGCTACGCCGTCGAACAGGCGGAATTCGATTTGTTCCGCGTTTCCCTAGGCTTGCCAGAACACGTCCGGATGCAGTGTTGGCAGGCTCGCAGCCAGATGGTCGCGCAGCGCTCTGGCGCGTGCCGGCTGCTCCAGCGTTGCAAGATGCGCTGTCACCACATCGAGCAACACCGCCTGATGGCCGACATCACTGCCAGCTGCACCCGACAGCAACGCTGCCATGATCTGATCCTGATGGCGCTGCGGCATGACGTCGCAGGCACTGAGCAAGGCCACCAGCTGAGGATTGCGTTGCTGGTCGTCGCCCACCCGTGCCAGTGCCGATGCCAGCGCGGACAGCAGCGCAGCGGGTAAATCCTGGTCAGCCGGCAGGGCAGCCTCAGGCCGCACCAGTTCGTCGACGACTGCGTGCAGCGCTGCCGGTTGCAAGGCATTTGACGACTGCAGCGCCTGCATCAGGCGGTGGCGCTCAGACCCGGGCAAATGACGCAATACGCGTGACATCGGCGCGGCGCTGAAGACCTGGGCGCGCAGCGCCGGGGCTGGTGTGGACGGTGCCGCCGCGGCGTGCGCAAGGCGACCTGGTGTGAGGGGCGAAGAAGCGGATGAACGCATACGGTTACCTTGGATTTTCGAGAGAGAAGCGATGCTGACCAGCACGCACCTGACGTATATGTCGGGCCGCCAAAATCGTTCCATTCTTTCTGAATCTGTCCGTCGCCGCCTCAGCCCAGCAGAAAGCTGCCCGGGGCTGCATCGGGCAATGTTGATGCAGCCGCCGTCTCATCCTTGAGCGCGACGCCGGACAACTTGCGCCGCATCGCTTCGGCCAACAAATACTGCAGCTTGTCGACAGCGGCCGCGCATGGCAAGCCCGCCGGTCGCACATTCGAAATGCAGTTGCGGCTGGCATCGGTGAGCCCGACGCGCGGCTGCCAGGTCAGGTACAGGCCCATGCTGTCCGGTGCACTCAGGCCGGGGCGTTCGCCGATCAGCACCACCACCGCGCGCGCACCAAGCAATGCGCCGATCTCATCACCGATGGCGACGCGTCCCTGTTCGACGATGCACAGCGGCGCGACTGACCAGCCTTGCTGTGCCGCGCGCAGCAGCATCAGGTGCAGGAATGGCGCGGCGTGCCGCATGATCGCCGGCGCGGACAAGCCATCGACCAGCACAAAAGCGAGATCGGCCGGATGCGGCTGCAATCGTGCGCGCGACGGCTCGTCGAGTCGGCGCCCCAGATCCGGCCGTTGCAGGAAGACGGTGCGATCCGCCGCCGCGCTGTGCAAGCGCAAACAGGGCTGTCCGAGCGCGTGCTGCAATTGTTCGACGTCGAGCTCCAGATGCACCGCGTCGCGGGCTTGCGCATGGGCCAGCTGGAATGCCAACTGCGCATCGGTCGGCAGGCTCACGCCGGCGCGACCGAGCGCAATGCGGGCCGCGGTGAACAGGCGCAGCGCCTGCCACGGATTGTCGATGACCGGTGGCTGGCTCATGATGGCAAGCGCATCAATGCGTTGGCAAAGGCGGCGGGCAGGGTTGTCGCCAATTGCAATGGGCCGCTGGTGATCTGCATGCGCTCCAGCCACGCGTCGAATTCCGGCGCGGCGCGCAAGCCGAGCGTGCGGCGCAGGTACAGCGCATCGTGGAATGACGTACTCTGGTAGTTCAACATGATGTCGTCCGAACCCGGAATCCCCATGACGAAATTGCAGCCGGCCACACCGAGCAGCGTCAGCAGCACATCGACGTCATTCTGGTCGGCCTCGGCATGATTGGTGTAGCAGACGTCGCATCCCACCGGCAAGCCGAGCAGCTTGGCGCAGAAGTGGTCTTCCAGTCCGGCGCGGATGATCTGCCGCCCGTCGAACAGATATTCCGGACCGATGAAACCGACCACGCTGTTGACCAGCAGCGGCTTGAAGTGGCGCGCCACCGCATACGCGCGCGTCTCGCAGGTTTGCTGGTCAATGCCGTGATGCGCATTGGCCGACAGCGCGCTGCCTTGCCCGGTTTCGAAATACATCACGTTGTCGCCGACCGTACCGCGCTGCAGCGACAGCGCGGCGCTGCGTGCTTCGCCCAGCAAGGCCAGATCGATGCCGAAGCTGCGGTTAGTGGCTTCGGTGCCGCCAATCGACTGGAACACCAGATCGACCGGCGCGCCGCGCTCGATTGCCGCCAGCGTGTTGGTGACGTGGGTCAGCACGCACGACTGGGTCGGAATGGCGAACTGCTGAATGATTTCATCGAGCATGCCCAGCAGGCGGATCACCTGCGGCACATTGTCGGAAGCCGGATTGATGCCGATGACCGCATCGCCACTGCCATACATCAGGCCATCGAACACACTGGCCGCGATGCCGCTGGCGTCGTCGGTCGGGTAGTTGGGTTGCAGCCGCGTCGAGAGCCGACCGGGCAGGCCGAGCGTATTGCGAAAGGCCGTCACGACCCGGCATTTCTGCGCGACCAGGATCAGGTCCTGGTTGCGCATGAGTTTCGACACCGCCGCCACCATTTCGGGTGTGAGCCCGGGCGCCAGCGCGGCCAGCGTGGCACTGTTAGCTTCGTCGCCGAGCAACCAGTTGCGCAGGTCGCCGACGGTCAGATGGCTGACCACGGCGAACGCGGCGGCATCGTGACTGTCGATGATCAGGCGCGTGACTTCATCGTCTTCATACGGAATCAGCACATCGTTGAGGAAAACCGACAGCGGCAGCGCAGCCAGCGTCATTTGTGCGATCACGCGTTCTTCGGCACTGTGTGCCGCGATCCCGGCCAGCTGGTCGCCGGAGCGCAGCGGCGTGGCCTTGGCCATCAGGTCGGTGAGGTCGCGAAAGCCCCAGGTCTTGCTGCCGGCGGTGTGGCGATAAGCGTGTTGATGCATGGCGCTTCTCCAGGATCTGGTGGTGTCGGTCTCGGCGCAAGGGGCGCACCGTGCCGGTTTGCCGCCGAAGCAATCTTAGCATCGCGCTCCGCGCGGGCCATGAATCTGCTTCGAGCGCCTGACGCACCAGCGCTCGACGTATTTTTCATCCATCGCCCACGGGATTGCGACTACGATGGCGCTTGGGTTCCCGGCTGTAGCGTGCATGACTATGCAAAGCTGAATTTCTTCGTTCGCATTCAAAACCGGACTGTTCTATGATGCCTGCCTTGCCATGGCGAAAACATAAGGAAATACAATGAAAACTCCAGTCAATTTCTCCGCAGCGAAATATCTGCTCGCGTTCGGTATCGCAGCGGTCATGACGGTTGGGGCCAGTGCGGCTGACCTGCTCGATACCGTCAAGGCACGGGGAACACTGAAGATTGCGGTGGAGGGTACCTATCCGCCATTTAACTTCAAGGATCAGAAAAGCAGCGAGCTGACCGGATTCGACGTCGATGTCGCCAAACTCCTGGCCAGCAAAATGGGTCTCAAGGCGGAATTCGTGACCACCGAATGGAGCGGTATTCTGGCCGGGCTGGCGGCGGGCAAGTTCGACGTGATCGTCAACCAGGTCGGCATCACCGAAAAGCGCCAGGAAGCCTTTGATTTTTCCGACCCCTATACGGTCTCCAGCCCGCAGCTGATCGTGAACAAGAAGACCACGGTGTCATACAAGAGCCTGGACGATCTGAAAGGCAAGAAGCTGGGTGTCGGCCAGGGATCAAACTATGAGCAGAAGGCAAAGAGTGTCGCTGGCATCGAGGTCAAGAGCTATCCGGGCGCACCGGAATATTTGCAGGATCTGGCCGCATCGCGCATCGACGCCGCCCTCAACGACACGCTGATGGTTGCGTATCTGCTGAAGACCTCCAGCTTGCCGCTGAAGCCGGGCGCTGTGCTGGATGGCGTCGAAAAGATTGGCATCCCTTTTCAGAAGGGTAATCCGCAGTTCAAGGCAGCCTTGAACAAGGCCCTGGCAGAATCGATCGCCGACGGCAGCCTCAAGAAAGTCTCGGTCAAGTGGTTCGGCATCGACGTCAGCAAGGCGCCAGCCTCGCACTAATCCGTTCTGGCAGTCCCGTCCCGCACAGATTTGTGCGGGCATTTTTTTTGGAAAAGTATGGATCCCATCGAGCTACTCCGGATCGCCGCACCGGTCATGATCCGGGGCGCGGGTTACACGCTGGTCTTCGCGCTCGCTTCCATGTTTTTCGGATTGGTGCTGGGCTTTGTGCTGGCGGTCGCGCGCATTTCCCGCGCGACGCCACTGCGATGGGTCGCGACCGGCTATGTCAGCGTGCTGCGCGGCACGCCGCTGCTGGTGCAGGTCTTCATCATCTATTACGGCTTGCCAGGCATTGGCATTGAATTCTCTCCGACCACCGCCGGCATCCTGGCATTGAGCCTGAATGCGTCGGCCTATCTGTCGGAAAGCATCCGAGGCGCAATTCTGGGCATCAGTCGTGGTCAGTGGGCCGCCAGTGCCAGCCTCGGCCTGACCGATAGCCAGACCCTGCGCTACATCGTTCTTCCACAGGCATTGCGCATCGCGGTGCCGGCCATCAGCAATACCCTGATCAGCCTGATCAAGGACACCTCGCTGGTTTCGGTCATTACCGTGACCGAACTGATGCTGGCAACCAAGGAAGTCATCGCCACGACCTTCCGGCCGCTGCCGCTGTATATCGCCGCCGCCATGGTGTACTGGCTGTTCAGCGTGTGTTTTGAATTATTGCAGCACCGTCTGGAGCGCTGGTTTGATCGCACCAACCGGCCGGTGCAAGCCTCTGCAGAAAAATCATGATTCCGCCACAAAAAACAGCGTAGTTACCTTCCGATGGCGCACCTGCTGGCTTGGCCATGGCGTTGGCGGAGAACATGCTACTGCGCGATGCAGCGGGCATCGCCGACATCGCGCAGTGCGCTGGTTGTAGCCCCGCCAGCACGTGGGCAGTGGGCGCGCGGTTAGCTGCAGGCCTTGCCGTGGTCGGCATGAAACCCCTTGGCTTTGGCATCGGCTTCCGTCATGTAGGAGCCGGCCTTGGTTTTCCCGTAGTACTTCGTATTTTGACAGTGGTAGACCTTGCTGCTGCTGTTGACCCAAACCTGACCAGGTCCGCCGCCGGCAGCGGCTGGGGTCGCTGGTGCAGGGGTGGCAGTCTTGGCTGGCGCCGCGGCTGCAGCCGGGGCCGGGACCACCTTGCTGGCCGGAGCCGGGCTGGCAGCCGCAGGAGCCGCCGCGGCATCCTTCGCGCCGTACCATTCCTTGATGCCCTTGTGCCCGGAACACGCGCCGCTTTTCGCGGCGCCGGAGTAATAGGTGCCATCCTTGCACTCGGCGGTGCTGCCAGCCGGGGCCGCAGCTGGCGCCTGTGCACTGGCAATGACAGAGGTGAGCAGGGTGGTGACCATGCTTGCTGCGATGAACAGTGTTTTCATGTGATGCCCTCAGGTTGGGTGATGCGTTATGCAGCGAAGGAACTCTGTTCTTGTCAGTTATTTCGAAGGCGCGACGGTGGGCGCCGGGGCGGCCGCTGCAGCTTTTTCGGCCGCTTTCTTGTTGGCCATGTGGCGTCCCACGAGGCAACCACCCACTGCGCCGGCGACGGCATGATGTCCGGCGACATGCCCGGCGACGCCGCCCACCGCTGATCCTTTGATACAGCCTTTGGCATTGGCAACGGAGGCGGTTCCTGCGAGTGCGGTGACGAGCAGCATGGCAATGCCGATATGCGATTTCATTGAAGGTCCTTGTTGTGTCGACGACGTCGATCCGAGCCTCCTTAACCAACTCGCATCAAGCATGGTTGACAACCGTCTGACACGGCGTGCGCATTTGTCTGACGCAGACGGTTGCCCGTCTTGAATGAGAAATTGCGCTGACCAGCATGGTCGCACAACGTTCTTTGTGCGAACCGCATCCCGAAAGCAGTTTTGATGCACATCATGGAACACCTCTGCCCAGCATGAGATTGTGCCAACACTGGCAATGGGGGCTTGTCGACGCAACGCAGGTTGTCATGCCGCCACATGTGCGGCAGCGCACAAAGCATCCGGAATCGCGTGAACTACATTGGACTCGTACTTGATGTAGCAGCGCGTGACGCGTTCGTGACAATAACTTGAATATTCGACGAGAAGGATCGGACGCACATGGACGCACTCACTGGCCGCGGTTTCGGCTTCACCTCTTCGCGCCTGCTGGCGGTTGCCCTGTTTGCACAGGGTTTGCTGGCATCGTTTTCTGCACAGGCGCTTCCCTCGTTTGCACGCCAGACCGGGCAGAACTGCGTGGCCTGCCATGCTGGCGGCCAGTTTCCCGAACTGTCGCCATACGGGCGCCTGTTCAAGATGACCGGCTACACCATCGGCAAACGCGACAACAATCCGTTTTCGGTGATGGCCGTCATCAGTGACACCAAGACCAAGACGCCCACCGAAGACCCGGCGTTTTCGAAAGACGGCAACGTGATCTTTCAAACCGGCAGTGTCTTCCTGGGCAGCAAGGTGACCGACAATGTGGGTGTCTTCGCGCAGGCCACCTACAACAATTACGACAACCAGAATCTCGATAACGGGAAATGGCAGGGCAAGTGGAGCTCCGACAATATCGACATCCGTTATGCCGACCGCACCATTGATGCCAACCGGGACGTGATCTGGGGTTTGAGCGTCAATAACAACCCGTCGCTGGCCGACCCCTGGAATACCGCGCCGGCCTGGATTCAATATGTGCCCACCGGCTTTGGCGTGACCAGCCCGGATGCCGCACCGATCGTGTCGCAACTGGGCGCGCAGGCAGCCGGCGTCGGTGCCTACGTGTTCTGGAACAGGATGCTGTATGCCGAGCTCGCCGGGTACCAGACCGCCAATGGCGTCTGGTCCTTCCTGAGCCAGGGCGTCAAGCATGCCGACCAGACCAAACTGCGCGGCACCAATCCGTACCTGCGGCTGGCGTTGACCCGTGAATGGGGTGCGCACAATGCGATGGTCGGCATGTTCGCCATGAACGCCAACGTCTATCCCGACAATCTCAATCCGACCGGACCGACCACCGGCTATCGCGATCGCGGCGTCGATGCGCAGTATCAGTATCTGCTCGATCCGCACACGGTCACGGTGCAGGCCAGCTATATCCGCGAATCGATCGGCAATGGCGACGTCGCCGGTACCGCGACCAATTCATCCAACACCCTGCGCACGCTGCGCCTGAAGGGCAGTTATATCTATCAGAACAGGTACGGCGCCAGCCTGGGATATTTCAGCACCACCGGCAGCTCCGACGAGACGCTGTATCCGGATGCGGCAACCAATCCTGACACGCGCGGCTGGATACCGGAGGTGTTCTGGATACCGGTGCAGAACGTGCGCATCGGCGCGCAGTATTTTGCCTTTGACCGCTTCCATGGCGCGAAGAAAAATTACGACGGCAACGGTCGCGATGCCAAAGACAACAACACCTTCTTCTTATACGCTTGGGGAGCTTACTGACATGCGCGCAATCAGCAGCAAGAAATGGCAACTGGTTTGCAAGGGCATGGCCGTCGGCGTGGTGTTGCTCGGTGCCGCCTGCAGCGCCCCCGAACGATCACGGTCCCTGAGCGACAGCAATGTCTCCGCCGTCACCATCGCCAATCAGGTCTGCGCCAATTGCCACGGTCCGCAGGGGGTCTCGGAATCGCCTGCGTTCCCGCATCTGGCGGCGCAGTTGCCGGTGTATTTTACCGAGCAGATGAAGGCGTTCCGCAGCCATGGACGTTCCGACCCGGCGGCCGTCAACAGCATGTGGGGCCTCAGCGCGAACCTGACGGATGCGCAGATCGACGGCCTGGCAACCTTTTATGCCGGCCTGACGCCGGCACCGGGCAAGCGCGCCGACGCTGCTCTGCTGAAGGAAGGCCAGATCATTTTCGAGCAGGGTCTGCCGGGCAGCAATACGCCGGCTTGCAGCACCTGCCACGGACCGAAAGGCGAGGGCATGGCTTTGTTTCCAAGGCTGGCCGGCCAGCATGCCGACTACCTGGTCAAGCAGCTCAAGGTATTTCAAAGCACCGAGCAGCGGCCCGAAGGCGCGGTCATGAAAACCGTCGCGCATGGCCTGGACGCGGCCAACATGCGCAATGTCGCTGCGTATCTGGAGGCACTGCCGCTGCGGCCTTGACGGTGCGGGTCCGGCCGGACCGTACGGATGGCCGGACCACGCTCACCGACCACCTCGGCCGGCGGATCACAACGGCTAGGCGTCCCGCGGCGGATGTTGCAACAAGGCGAGACGGGCGGCGCCTTGGCGCTCGAGCATCCAGCCGGGATATTCGGCTGGCAAGGCGCTGACCTTGTCGAGCATCTCCAACTCGCCCGCCGACAGGGCAATCCTGGTCGCGGCGAGATTGTCAGTGAGCTGGTCCGGCCGTTTGGCGCCGACGATGACGCTGGTGACGACCTGCTGGTGCAGCAGCCAGGCGATCGCAATTTGGGCCACCGACACGCTCTTGCCATCGGCAATCCGGCGCATCACGTCAATGACTGCGTAGGCGCGGTCACGGTCGACCGGCGGAAAGTCAAAACTGGCGCGCCGACCCTGTCCGGCACTTTCGTGCGCGCGGTCATATTTTCCCGACAGCAGACCACCGGCAAGCGGACTCCAGACCATCAGCCCAACCCCCTCGGAACGCATCATCGGTACCAGTTCGCGCTCCAGGTCACGACCGGCGATGGTGTAGTGCGCCTGCAGCGAGACAATGCGCGCAAGACGATCCCGTGCGGCGATGCCGAGCGCCTTGGCGATCTGCCATGCGGCCCAGTTCGACACGCCGACGTAACGGACATGGCCGTGCTGGACCAGATTGTCGAGCGCATGCAATTGCTCTTCCATCGGCGTGACGGCATCGAAGCCGTGAATCTGGTAAAGATCAATATGGTCGATCTGCAGGCGCTTGAGGCTGGCCTTGCACGCCTCGATGAGGTGCACGCGCGACGTGCCACCCTGGTTGGGACTGGCCCCCATCTGGCCAAACGCCTTGGTCGCAATGACAACCTGATTGCGCGCGATGCCGAGATTGCGCAACGCCTGGCCGGTGATCTGTTCCGACATGCCGCCGGCGTAGACATCGGCGGTGTCAATGAAGTTGATGCCGCCATCGATGGCGCTACGTACCATCTTGTCGGCATCGTCTTGCTGCAGCTGGCCAATCTTGCTCCACATGTCGTCACCCGCACCGCCAAAGGTCATGGTGCCGAGACAGAGTTCGGAGACGAACAGGCCGGTTTGGCCCAGGGTTTTCATGCGCATGGTGATTCTCCTTGGAAACGGGGAAGTGATGGACTGAGGATGTTATTTTTACTATACGCCGCCTCGGCCCCGGACGTGCTGCAGCACTCGACGGGTAACGTCAGGAGCCTGTGCGGCAGAAATCCACGGGCCTGTCGCGCCAGCGCAAAGATGCGCCAGACGGGTTAGAAAACCTTCCAACAGATGGTCTGCACGTCCCACGCCACTGGGCTGCGCGCGCTGTCGACACCGCAGGGAGGCCGAGGTTTGCGGCGCACCCGTCCAACATCAGAAAAGGACATGGCAAGACGCACGACGCCATCGGCGCATGGGTGGTCACCATGTGGCGCTTTCCTTGTCTTGAGTTAACTTATCAACACGACAAATAACGCATTTGAAACGTTTCTTGATATTGTCGTTGGTGTTTTCTTTAGCGAAACCACCATGAAAGAGAAGGCTGGCGCGCTTCGCCCTGATTGCTACGAGTGCCTACACTATCAAGGGGACAATGATGATCATCCGTTTCGGCAGGTTTGCGTTGCTTGCGTTGCTTGTTTTTCTGACTTGTGCCGTTGCGCTCCCGACCAGGGCGGCAACGTTAATCCGACAGATTCCGCGCAGTTCAACGCTCCAGTTTCCGGCGGCGAACCTGGGAATCGACGGCCTCTCGGCGCCGGAAGTCGAACCTACCTTTAACAACGCGCCCGACCTGGCCGATGGTCCCACTGCGGCGGGTGGCAACGGCACGCAGGCAACCAGCAACGTGCTTCGGCGCAGCGCGAAATTCAAGATCAATCGCAGCATTGCGCGACACGAGGGCCACGGCATGCCTGCCGAAGCGATGGTCGGCACCGGCGTCGACCGCCACCTGCTGGCCAGTTTCGACGGCCTGAATTCGCGCAACCAGCGCCTCGCCAGCGGCGGCAACCAGTTCTCGGTCGAGCCGCCGGACCAAGCCCTGTGCGTGGGTAACGGCTATGTGCTGGAGTCGGTCAACGACGTCCTGAAGGTGTTCGACGGCAAGGGCGCAGCGCTGACTGGCGATATCGCCCTGAACGCTTTTTACGGCTACCCGCCTGCGATCAACCGGCAGGTCAGTCCGCGCGTGTTCGGACCCTCGATCACTGATCCGGTGTGCTACTACGATCCGCAGGTCAGGCGCTGGTTTCACGCGGTGCTGACCCTTGACACGGATCCCGTCACCGGAGCTGCCAATGGCAACAATCATCTCGACCTGGCAGTCAGTTCGAGCGCCAATCCGTTGGGCAGCTGGACGGTCTACCGGATTGCGGTGCAGGACGATGGCACCCAGGGCACGCCGACGCATCCGAATTGTCCGTGCCTGGGCGACTATCCGCATATTGGCGCCGATGCCCACGGCATCTATCTGACCACGAATGAATTTCCGTTCTCGGGCGGTTTTAACAGTGCGCAAATTTATGCCATGTCAAAAGCCGCGCTTGTCGCCGGCAGCACCGCCATCAAGGTCGTGCAGATCGATACGGCGGACTACCTGCTCGACGGAAATCCCGGATTCACCGTCTGGCCCGCCGTCTCGCCATCGGGTGATTTCGAGGATAACAACCGCGGCACCGAATACCTGATGAGTTCGACGGCGGTCTTTACCGATTCGGGCAACGACAACCGTTTGCGCTTTTGGGCACTCGGCAACACCCGCTCGCTCAACAGCGCCACACCGGCGCTGACGCTGCAGCACAGTGTCGTCAATGTCGATACCTACGGCGTGCCACCGGCCATCGTCCAGAAAGAAGGACTGGCGCCATTGCGGGACTGCCTCAATGACCGCAGCGTGGCGACGCCATTCGGCCCGGGCTGCTGGAACTACCTGACGGCCACCCAGCCGGCGGTGACCGAAACGCTGGCCGACCTCGATCCGAACGATTCGCGCATGCAGCAGGTATTTTTCACCGGCGGCAAGTTGTATGCGGCACTCGACACCATCGTCAATGTCGCAGGGGTCGACCAGACCGGCATTGCCTACTACATTCTCAAGCCGCGCGTGTCGGGCAACCGGGCCGACGCCAGGGTGCTGCGGGAAGGCCGCATCGCGCTGGCCGGGCACGGCCTGACCCGGCCAGCGATTGCCGCGCTGCCCGGCGGCAAAGGGGTCATCGCCTTCAGCCTGATCGGCGCAAATCATTATCCGAGCGCCGCCTATGTCCGATTCAACGACGAAAGCGGCCACCGCGGCAGCACCATCAATCTGGTCGCCGAAGGCATGGGCGCAGATGACGAATTCGGCAACTATCAAGCGTTCGGCACCCCGCGCAGCCGCTGGGGTGACTACGGCGCTGCCGCCGTTGATGGTCGCGATTTCTGGGTTGCCTCGGAATACATCGCGCGCAGCTGCACACTGGCGCAATTCGTCAATCCGGCAGCGCTGCTGACCTGCGGCGGGACCCGGGTCGCGCTGACCAACTGGAGCACCCGGGTGAGCCGTATCGAACCCTAGGGAAACGCGGAACAAATCGAATTCCGCCTGTTCGACGGCGTAGCGCGGATTTTTTGTTCGCGTTACGTCGAACGTTTGCGATTTTTCCT
>NZ_JAXCHT010000049.1:0-10699 GCF_035984655.1 Actimicrobium sp. GrIS 1.19
GGAAAGCGGCATTAAATCGCTTCGCCATCCAGTTTGAAGACCGGGTGCCGCAGGCTTAAACGAAAACCCGTTTACACAAAATACCTGACACCCCCGTTGACGGTAGAATTCCCGTAGTCCTGTTGCTCCACTTTTCGTCCGGAAAACAACCGATGCCCTCATCGCCCCGCCCGACCCAGCACCAACAACAATCCTGGTTCAAGAAACTGGGCCCCGGGCTGATTACTGGCGCCGCCGATGACGACCCAAGCGGTATTGCCACCTATTCGCAGGCGGGGGCGCAATTTGGTTTCAACATGCTCTGGACCGTATTGTTTACCTATCCGTTGATGGTCGGCATTCAGGTCGTCAGCGCGCGCATCGGCCGGGTCAGCGGACATGGACTCGCCACCAATATCCGCCGTCACTATCCGGCCTGGCTGCTGTATGCGGTGGTCGGGCTGCTGCTCATCGCCAACACCATCAACATCGCCGCCGATGTCTCAGCCATGGGGGAAGCCATGAAGCTCATTGCCGGCGGCTCGGCGCCCCTGCATGCCGTGCTATTCGGTGTGCTGTCGTTGCTGCTGCAGGTGTTCATTCCATACCGGCGCTACGTGCGCCTGCTGAAATGGCTGACGCTGGCACTGCTGGCCTATGTCGCCACGGTATTTGTGGTGCGGATTCCCTGGGCGCAGGTACTGACACGGGCGCTGGCGCCCCATTTGTCGTGGCAAAAGGAATACATGACCACCGTCGTCGCCGTGTTTGGCACCACCATCAGTCCGTATCTGTTTTTCTGGCAGGCTTCACAGGAAGTCGAAGACCAGCTGGCCGATCCGCACGCGCAGCCATTGGTCGCTGCGCCCGATCAGGCATCAAAGGCGCTGCGGCGCATCAAGATGGATACCTGGATCGGTATGGGCTTTTCGAATCTGGTGGCGTTCTTCATCATCCTCACTACCGCGGTCACGCTGAATCTGCACGGCATCACCGACATCCAGAGCTCGGCACAAGCGGCCACGGCACTACGGCCAATTGCCGGCGAGTTCGCCTTTTTTTTGTTTAGCGCCGGCATTATCGGCACCGGCCTGCTCGCCATTCCGGTACTGGCCGGATCGTCCGCCTATGCGATGGCTGGCACATTCAACTGGAAGAACAGCCTGGAAGACACGCCCCTCAACGCCAAAGCCTTTTATGGAATCATTACCGTGTCGACGCTGATCGGTATCGCGCTGGGATTCACCGCCATCGACCCAATCAAGGCGCTGTACTGGAGTGCGGTCATCAACGGTGTCATTTCGGTGCCCATCATGGTTGTAATGATGTTGATGGCGGTACGGCCCGAGATCATGGGCCGGTTCACGATCACCGCCCGCCTGCGCATACTCGGCTGGCTGGCCACGACGATGATGGCCCTCGCCGTGCTCGCCATGCTGGCGACGCTATAGGCGCTCCGCGTTAGCGCCCATCGCACGGTTTATAGGGGGATGCGGCTTAGCAATAAGCTGTGCCTACCCGAGCGGTTCGTGACCGGAATGTCAGAACGGTGTCAACCGTGCCTCATTCCAGTTACGTTAAGGTTATTCAGAGCGACACCGTCGACGCACAAAGGGACATCCATGAAATCGAACATCGCCGTTGCCATGTTGTGCGTCATTGCACTAGCAGGAGTATCTAATACCGCAAACGCCAAAGGCTGCCTCAAAGGCGCGGCCGTCGGTGGGATTGCCGGACACTATGCCGGTCACCACGCTATCGTTGGTGCGGTCGGCGGTTGTGTAATGGGGCGCCACTTGGCTAACAAGAAAGCAGCGGAGAAAGAAGCATCGGCTACCTCGGCAAAAAGTACTGTTTCGTCGAAATAAGCAGACAAAGACAAACTTCCTTCGCAGCACAACGGAATCACTCACCCAACGGGCTCAAACATGAAAACATTGTTCATCGTCGCAAGTGTCGTCACCGCGCTGCTCACTTCGGTCGTTGCCTTCGCGCAATCTCCCGCTGATGCACCGGCCGGCAGCACCGCCGAATGCAAAGATGGCACCTATTTTTCAGGTGCGACAAAAAGTGGCGCTTGTTCCGGACACAAGGGTGTGAAGGAATGGTACGGAACAAAGAGCGCCGCATCCGTTGCTACGTCTCCAATTGCTCCCGCTACCAGTGTTCCTGCGGCTCCATCCGCTACTCTTGCTAGTCCTGCTACTCCGGCGACCGCCAATAAAGTTGCCCCAGCCCCTTCGGTGGCAACGACCGCAACGACCAAGGCCACGACGCCCGTAACGGCGAAGGCGCCTGCTGCTGGAGGTGGTACTGGTCAGGTTTGGGTGAACAGCGGTACCAAGGTCTACCACTGCGAAAATACAAAGTATTACGGCAAGACCAAGGCTGGCTCCTACATGCCAGAAGCTGATGCCAAATCAAAAGGGTTCCACGGCGATCACGGTAAAGCCTGCAGCTAACTGCTTAGGGCGTGGTACCCGTGTTTGAACCTCGTCGGCAAAGCTAAAAACAATGTTCATGTTTTTTGGGCTCCAACTATCGGAACCGACGACGATACCTCGCATGAACCGACGATCAGACACTACACGCGCCCTGCCTTGCTCACGAAATCGTATATCGCCACGCCCTGCGCCGTGCTGGGGAGTGTCAGCACTTCGGGATGCAGCAGCGTAGTGGTGGCGTCATCGTAGCCAGCGCGCCAATGCTCTTCCATGGTCCGCCGGGAGAATTCGAAGTCCTTTGACTGTCCTTCGTAGTTGGCGGACCGATAGATCAACTGCACGATGTTGTAGACCGCAGGATCGGACGCTTCTGCAAGCATCCTTGCGGCAGGCGTTGCGGCCAGGTTCGGCGGCAGCTGCGCCAACAGGTCATTGAAGGTGGCACGCAGTTTCTGCAACTTGCAGAAGGCATCGGTGGCTGCACGCGTGCGGCTTGAAAACTGAACCTCCTTCATCCGCACGGCAACCTGCGTGAAATTCTCCGGGATCATGCCGCGTGCACTCCAGAGATCGACCTGCAGCACCAGGGTGTCCAGGCCGGAGCGTGACGACAGGACCCAGTCGAGTGGCGTGTTCGAGACCAGTCCGCCATCCCAGTAAAACTCGCCGTCGATTTCGACCGCATCGAATGCCGGCGGAAGTGCGCCGCTTGCCATGACATGCGCCGCACGGATGAGGTGGCTTTCGTTATCGAAATAAGAAAAATTGCCAGTTCCAACATTGACGGCCCCTACGCTGAAACGCATTTCCTTGGCGTTGATCCGGTCGAAGTCCACGAGCCGCTCCAACGTTAGCTTGAGTGCGCTGGTATCGTAGTAACTGGTTGCGCCACCGCCGTTGGGCATAAGATAAGGCGGTGGCATGCGCGGCTCAAAAAATCCGGAAACCCCTTTTGCCATGATCCGGCCGGCGGCAAGCTGGTTACCCAATTCACGCTGGGCATCGCCGCGCAGTAAAGAGGACCAGTAATCACTCAATCCATGATCGCCTGCATCACTGACGAGATTCCAGAACTCGTGCAACTTCCCAACCCGATCCTGGCGCGGATTACCGGCAATGATGGCGGCGTTGATTGCCCCAATTGAAATGCCGGCAACCCAGGTCGGCTCGATACCCGACTCGACGAGCTTCTCGTACACGCCGGCTTGATACGCACCGAGCGCACCACCGCCCTGAAGCAAAAGTGCAATGCTTTCGAACGCCGTGGCACACGGCTTGGCGCACTCGCGTGGCGCAGCCGCCGTGTCCAGCCAGCTTTTCCGGAGGCCATTACTCACGCTCTGGTACCGGAACATTGAAGCCGTTGAGCGTAGTGGATACCATGGCATACAGGCCGACCAGATAAATCAGCTCGTTGGTGCCATGCTGGCCGAAGGTGCTGACCGCGAGACGATAAAGCGGCTCCGGAAGCACGCCCCCTCGGCTGAGAGCGTATGACAGATCGTAGGCTAGACTCTCCTGCGTAGTGAGATCGGCGGGCTTGAGATCAGCCACCAGCGTCGCTAGTCGCTGCTCTGACATGCCCTCGTGCTCAGCAACGGCAATGTGGGCATAGATTTCGTAAGCCGCGTCGTACCGCGCCCCGACCACGAGGATCGCAATCTGACGCACGTTGTCAGGCAAGCTTGCGTTGGCAGTCATGGCGAGCGTCAGATCCCAGATCGCTTTGCCGATTGCCGGCTCATGCAGCCACGGATTCCACGGCCCCATCAATGCGCCATCTTCGCGCTCGACTTTGAATGTATTGAAGTTGCCGGCAATTCCCTTGCGCATGTCCTGGTACAGGATTGACTGTTCGGGCGTGAGATCGGCGGGTGCAATGAGGGGAAGTCGCATGGGTATTCCTTCGTTGGAAGAGGTCAACAGAGAAGCATCGGCGCCGAATCACTGTACGACAAACTTTCGCGTCCGGCCCTGATCAAATCGTTCAACGTTCTGTCGAGGTTGAACAGCATTGGAGATTTTCGAGATTGTTCAAAACAGACTTGCCCCGATGTTGATTAATAGCGCAAGCACCACCGTGTTAAAGAGATAAGCTAGGATGCAATGCACTGCGCCAATACGGCGCATCGATTTGGATGTAAATGAGACATCAGCAGTTTGACCGGAGGTCCCGATGACTGCGGCGAAATAAAAGAAGTCGCCATACCCTGGTTGCTCTTCTTCCGGAAACTGCAGACCACACGGCTCATTACGATGGCGTGCTAGATAGTAATCGTGTGCGTAATGCAACGAAAACATCACTTGGATGAACGCCCACGACGACAGTACCGTCATGCCGGCGAGCGCAATGTGCGCACTCTTGATGAGCCCATGCATGTCCTTGACCACTGCCAGCTCCATTGCAATGGCTACCAAACTGGCCACGCTCGTGACGACCACCAAAAAAAGCAATATGCGCTGGCCGTCATCCTGCAACAGGGCGCGGCGGTACATGGTTCGTTGCGAAGATCTGACCATCATTACTGCGGCTAGGACGACGTACAGACAAGTTCCTGTATTCCAAGTGATCAACAACCGCGTGGCAAGGTGGGAAGCAACCGACACGGGCAATGCCGCCCCAACGATCAGTGCAATCATGGCTGCAATAAAGATACGCGGGCGTGCCCGGATCTGGCGCGCAATAGGATTGCGATACAACGACATGACGGTTCCTGAATTGAGTAGCTTGAAAAGCTGGCATCCGCATCATACCGGCGTCTATTGGCGGTTGGTGCGCTTCAAAGTCGACGGCGACAATCCCCCCAACCCCTGCCCGGTTATGCGGTCATTTTTTGCCTGCGAACGGAGTTTGGGCGTGCGGGGGCCAGCATGCTGGCTTAACACAGCTGTTGGCGCCGACGAGTTTTTGAACCACCCGACCGATTTTCACTGACCCACCCGAACTGACGCAGAGGTAGACGCAGCAATGCTTGCCAAAGGCCAGGGTGGGTCAGTCGATGTAGGCACTCTGGGGCAAAAACTCGTCGGTGCTAACAATCATGAATATTGGACCATCAAATTGGCTGACCACACTCACTGTCCCTACCGCGACCGCGGATGATTGTTTACGTTTACTTACAGGATTGACAGATTGTTGGTATGTAGATGCGTTCTGTCCGACGTTGGACGAAAGGAAACCAACGATCACCGCTTTTACATTTCCACTCAGGACAATCCGTGAAAAAACTTTCATTCGCCATCTCTGTGTTGCTGACTGGCTGCGCAGCCACGCCAGTTTATCCACCCCGGGTCTATGTACGTCCGCCCGCCGAGGTAGTTTATCTGGCGCCGGCACCACAACCGGTCGTGAGCGTCTATGTCGAACCGCCGATGTATCAGCCGCCCCCGATTCGCGTGCAGTGGGCGCCACCGCCAATGCTGGTGGAAACGGTGCCCTATCGGCCCTATCCAGATGCGATCTGGACGGGCGGCTACTGGGTCTGGCAGGGCAACTGGGTGTGGGCACACGGTCGCTGGGCCGCGCCTCCACAACCGGGTTACGGATGGGTAAATCCCTATTATGAAAACCGTGGCGGCTCGGTGCTGTTCGTGAATGGATTTTGGGCCGCACCAGGCGTGTCATTCGTGCCACCGGCGCCCAATATCAATATCGCTGTTGCTCAAGTAACCATGGGTGTGGCAATCGGTCTTCGACCTGTCGGTCCAGAGGGTGTGTTTGTACCGGCGCCACCTGGGTCGCGTTTGGGATTGATTATTCCGGCGCCGATCGGCACCGCACCTGCGGTCGTCGTCAGCGCGCCGCCAGTGGTGAATGAAGGGATGCAAATTCACGTCAACAGCAATAGCAACAATACTTACAACAATAATTCTGTCACCAACAATGCCATCAGCAATAACAACGTCACGAACAATCTGACGAACATCAGAAACGTGACCAACGTCACCATCGTCGCGCCGGCAAGTGCCACCGCAAGCGGACAATCGGTGAATTTTTCCGTTCCAGCACAGGCCCATCTGGCCGCATCGCTGCCGCCGGTGGTCAGGGTTGCCGCCCCCGAACCAATCTCTGCAAAGGCAATTCAGTCGTATGTCGCAGGGCACCCGTCGGCTGCGTTGCCACCACCACAAATGGTTCATGCGGAAATGGCACAGGTCCACCAACACCCACCAAATCAAGGGCATGCCGCAGCACCCGTTCAGCCTGTCGTGCCCAACAAAGCAGCCGCGCCAGTTGCTGCTCTTCCCCATCCGCTGACACCGGATAATGAAGCCTCACACGAACACGGTATTACGAGACCTGTGTCGATGGCACAACCACAATCTTTGCCAAATCCTCTCCCAGTGCCTGGATCAGGCAACCCAGTCACGTCGCCACAACTTTTCGGCGCACAGCCTGCACCCGATCGACCAAAGCCACCCGCCGCGAGAAATCCACCGGCATCACGTCCTTCGAATCCTGTCGCGGTGGACAACAGGGAAAAGATGTCACCCACTTCGAGACGTGGCGCTGAACGCAAACCGATCCATGGTGCAAAGCCTGGCGACGCAACCAAATCGAATAAGAATTACGCCACTGCGGACGCTCACCCTCAGCAAAGCTACAGCTGATGCTTGCGGCAACGACGTGCCGCTGGTTGAAAGCGGCACCAGTAGCTTCAATCTTGGAACTGCGTGTCGGTTTCTGGTAGATGGTGCTGACACGTGTATAACTGGCGCATTGGGAGCGAACGCACAAATCGGCGACATTTGGCAAGAAGAAGTGCACCCGCGCCCCCGTACTGTACGCTTCATGCCCATGCCAAAAACAGCAATCGGCCAATAGCGGACGATCAGCATTTTCCACCAAATGACTCATTATGCGGCGAGCTTTTCAAGCATCCTCATCTCACCGCCTGATATTAGCTTGTCGATATCGATAAGAATCAACATCCGTTGCTCGACCGTACCGAGGCCAATCAGATAATTGGGCTTGGTTCAAATGAAGGTAACAAAAGTTTGACGAAACGCGATGATCGGCGATACTCGATATCCCAATTTTTCGGATCGAGAATCGGCATGCAAGCCTTACCAATCGCCAAGACACTGACGCAGGAAAAACGCAAGAGCATTGCGATTTCATCGCTATCGAAAACTGAATCGATATCCGGCTTGTCGGCAAGCGAGGGAATCAGCCGAAAATATATTTACCGGCAAAAACATAAAGCCAAGGAAGCACTGGATGAAAAGTTTTCAGACAAGAACGATGACGATGTGCTGTTTAATCTGCCGGTCAGCAAATCATGGCTGAAGCAATTGATGATTTCGTTGGTGCTCACGTGTCATAGTTCGTACGGCGGCGTAAAGGAATTGCTGCGCGATGTGTTCGACATTTCCATGAGCAGGAGCACCATTCACAACCGGCTGCAGGAGGCAGCCAAGCAAGCCGCGGGGATCAATCGCGCCCAGGATTTTTCGGCGATCCGCGATGGTTTGCTGGACGAGATTTTCCAAGGCTCCACCCCGGTGCTGGCAGGCGTCGACGCGGCGTCCACCTTTTGTTATTTGCTGGAGTGCGCTGAGCGCCGGGACGGCGACACGTGGGCGATCAATTTGCTCTATGCCAAGGATCAAGGACTTGCGCCAGAGCGCTTCATCGTTGATGCCGGCACCGGGCTGCGGGCTGGCCACAAAGAGGTGTATGACGATACGCCTTGTCACGGCGATGTTTTCCACATCCAGCATACTTGCGAAACGCTGGCGAATTTACTTTCCCGTGTGGGAAAGGGCACGGTGACACAGCGCAAGAAGCTGGAAGCGAAAATACAAGCTGCCAAAGACAAGGGTGTCCTGGAAGCGCTATTTGCGCAATGGAAGACAGCGCTGCAAACACAAGGGCAAGCGGTTCAATTGGCGCGAGACGTGAAGACATTGGTGCAGTGGTTGAGCCACGATATTCTGGCGCTGGCGGGTCCGGATTTGGACCAACGCCAAATGCTTTTCGATTTCGCCGTCGCCGAACTATTGCAGCGAGAACCTTTGGATGCCGATCGTATTCGCCCGGTACGCGTGGCATTGGAAAACCAGCGCGACGACCTGCTGGGATTCGCCGGTGTGCTCGATCAAAAGCTGGCAACCATCGCCATGAATTTCAAGGTTTCGCTCGATCTCGTGCGGGATGTTTGCCTATTGCAGCGGAAGTCGCCGGCCTGCGCGGCCTACTGGCAACGCTGCGGTCAGTTGAGCGCCAAGTTCGCCGGCAAATTCCAGGGCGTTCTCGATACTGTTGTCGATGCCATGAAACGTACCCCACGCGCCAGCTCCCTCGTGGAGAATCTCAATTCCCGGCTGCGCAATTATTTCTTCCTGCGCAAGCAGCTCAATTCCTCTTACCTCGGATTGCTCCAGTTCTTTCTGAATCATCGCACTTTTTCGCGTAGCGAAATTCCCGAACGTATCGGCAAAAGTCCCAAACGATTGCTGACCGGGCAAAGCCATCCGCATTGGCTCGAACTGCTGGGATTCACTCTGTTTAAGCGCGCTTGAGTTGAACCAGAAGGCGTCTACCTGCGCCTTCGTTTGCAGCTTCACTGAGATTCGAAAACTTTGCATTCCGCTATCGTTTAGCGGAATGATTTTTCTCGTCTGTGTAACCCCAAATAGGCTCTTTTTGAACCATGCCGAAGATCAACACAGAAGGCCGGTTGGCCTGGCGAACCGCCACTGGCTATGGACAGCGCGCCTTGGTCGAGACAATTATGGGCTGCTACAAATCCTTGATTGGCCCTCGGCTGCGTTCACGAGGGTTTGCGGCGCAACAAACCGAAGCTGCCATCGGGGTCGCTGTGTTAAACCGCATGTTGGCCGCCGCACGCCCAAACTCCGTTCGCAGTCAAAAAATGGCAGCATAATCGGATAGGGGCTGGGGGACTGTCGCCTTCGACTTTGAAGTGCACCAACGCCCAACAGTATCGCTCAACCGCAACAATCTACGCGGCGCGTGTGACCCTCGTTTGAACCACGCCGAAAATACTCGTACTCGTCACCACGCCCCCTGCCTGCAAGGCCTGCTATTGCGAATTCGTCAGACAGGCAATCGATTCAGATTTCAAACAGCAGTGTCTGCCGCCATCCTGTTTTCCGCCTCGTGAAAGCCCGAATGGAACGGAGTGAGATTTAATTTTACTCATCTACAGTAACTTGCTTAATGATATTGAAAAAATACGAGCCACTCGTGGCTCCTGTAATTCGATCACACAACCGACAGTTGCGGAAAAATCATTGTCTGGGTAAATAGGAATCTATATGTCAACAGAAATGGTAGGGCGTAGCACGGGCGGACATTGGAACGAACCGGGTTATGGCGGCGGGCATCATGCGGCAGGAGAAGGGCATCATGCGGCAGGAGAAGGGCATCATGCGGCAGGAGAAGGGCATCATGCAGCAGGAGAAGGGCATCATGCAGCAGGAGAAGGGCATTCGGATGACCCTTTTTCTTTGTCCAAATCCTATATCCGTACAGACCGGGCTGGCACAGAATATATTTCGAGTGGCATGTTGCGAGATGCCAAAGCGAGCGGAAGTCAGTTGAAAAACAAAGCCGACTATGACCATTTTATTGATGCCAATGCCAAAAAGTTCGGTCTTGATCCTGAATTGGTAAAACGTCAATATCGCATTGAATCGAATGGCGATCCCTCTTGCATAGGAGACCGTGATCGCAATTGGGAGTCGGGCGGCCCTTCTATCGGCTTACTTCAAGTTACGACCGGGATCCTTGACGGAGGCGTTTGGGCGCGTCCTGGTTATCGCGGTGTTATTAAAGAAAGTGATACTGGCAGGCTGTTGGCGCGTAAAGAATTAGACGGCAATCCGGCCGTACAGTTACTTAGCGGCATGCAGCATTTGGCCGATTATAAAAACGAGGCCAAGGATAAGCTAGGGGCAGGTGCATCCTCCGAAGCTATTTATCGTCAAGCTCTTGGTGGCTATGTAGGACATGATCAAAATGCTTACATCAACAATATTGAAAAAAATGTGAATTCCGGCGATATTTTGTAGTTATAAACCGGGAAGTCCGTCGAGTCTTGTGGGGTACCGTGATTTGGTTCTGTCGCATTAACGGAATTCGTTGGGCCGATCAGATAGACTACGGTGCCCGAACCTAGGGAAACGCGGAACAAATCGAATTCCGCCTGTTCGGAGGGTGTCCGCGATTTTGTGTAATCGGGAAATTGTTAATGCTGGGGCATACGCTCGTCGAACATGATGGTGAACCGGTTCAGGGCCGCTTTCCA
>NZ_JAXCHT010000050.1:0-9669 GCF_035984655.1 Actimicrobium sp. GrIS 1.19
TTAAATCGCATGCTCGCTGCTGGACGCCCTAACTCCGTTCGTAATCAGAAAGTACCCGCATAAAAAATCCGGGGCGGGGGTACTTTCGCCTTCAAAATTTAAGTGCACCAACGCCGAGGAAGGCACAACAGTGCATATCGTTGAATTGATGAATCAACTCGGGGCAAGGGAAGGATTTATCCTTACTCGACCATGGGTGCAGCCCGATCCGAATTCCTCAGGTTATCCACGGCTCGATTACGAGTCTGCTACGCTGGACATCCACCAGATGAACCATTCACTTGGAGAAATCATTAATGGCAATACCGGCACACAAGAGGGGGACGAAACGGAAAATCTTATTTACACTCACGCCACCAAGCCGGTGATCGTGGCAGCGTACGGTCATTTTTCTATACTCATTGCATACAATGAAGCGACAGGAGGCGGGGCCTATGTGTAGCTGTAGCGACCTGCATTGAATAATGCTTAGACCTGCATTCAGCGGCTTTTTCGGCATGGTTCAAAAACACCGCGTTTTACTGAACACCAGACGTGAAGAAACGACCGCTGATATCTTGCAATATGCGGGTTAAAAATGTTCTTTGAAGAACCGTGTGAAGTTAGGCGGCGTACCTTTTGACAGGGGCAAAACCGAGCATTTCGAGCCAAGGCAGATGTGGTTTTCCGGTCAAGGCCTCAACCGGCGTTTTATTGACCAGGCGCTCATACTTGCTGCGCATGAAGGGTTTAGGTTCTGTCGCATTAACGGAATTCGTTGGGCCGATCAGATAGACGACGGTGCCCGAATCCAGGACGAACCGAGATGCTTAACTTCAAAGGGATGCGCTTTCCGACCGACGTGATCTTGCTCTGCATCCGCTGGTATGTGGCTTACCCGCTGAGTTACCGGCACCTTGAGGAGATGATGGAAGAGCGTGGTGTGTCGGTTGACCATTCGTCGATCAACCGGTGGGCGATCCGTTTCTTGCCGCTCATCGAGAAAATGGCTCGCAAACACAAGCACCCGGTCGGCGGGAGCTGGCGCATGGATGAGACCTACATCAAGGTCAAGGGCGTCTGGAAATATCTCTATCGCGCCGTCGACAAGCAAGGAAAGACTGTCGACTTTCTGCTGACAGCGAAGCGCGACATGGCTGCGGCGAAGCGCTTCTTCGACAAGGCCATGGGAGCAAACGGCGAACCTGACAAGGTCGCGATGGATAAGAGCGGCGCCAACAAGGCGGCCATCGATGCGATCAACGCTGGCCGTGACGTCCCGATCGTAGTGCGCCAGGTCAAGTACCTCAACAACATCGTCGAGCAAGACCATCGTGCAATCAAACGGGTGACCAGGCCGATGCTGGGCTTCAAGTCATTCCGATGCGCAGCCCAGGTTATTGCTGGCGTTGAACTCATGCACATGATTCGAAAGGGCCAGTTCGCCATCGATGGCACCGTCATGTCATTTGCAAACCAGTTTTATGCCTTGGCAGGACAAGTCCGTACTGCTTAAACCGAAGCCATGTTCAGCACGGAAAATTCCGTCTCGTGCCGCACAACGCGACAGAACCCTCAAGCGCACTGGTCGAAAATCTGAACTCCAGGCTGCGCAATTACTTCACCTTGCGCCGTCAGCTCGGCAGCACGTACCTGGATCTTCTTCAGTTCTTTCTGAACCATCGGAGCTACTTGCGCAGCCGGGTCCCGGAGCGGGTCGGCAAAAGTCCGGCCCAGCTGATGACCGGCCAAGCCCATCCTCACTGGCTCACGCTTCTCGGCTTAGGGCCGCTTCAGCCGCAGCGAGCCTGAGCTGCGGGAGGCGTAAGCCTCCCGGATCAAATCCCGTCACATCGAAATTCCATTGCTATCGTGGAAGTATGCCGCTCGACCGTGTAACCCTAAAATTGCCGTTTTTGAACCACGCCGTCCCGGACGCCATCGACAGCCCATCTGCCCAACATCAAAACAACCAGCCCACCTGCACCAGGAAGTTGTCCCTGTCGGTCTTTTCGCTAAGCGACGGGGTATTTTCCAACCGGTGCGCCAGATGCGCCTTGATGATGGCATCACCGTAATTGGCCGCCCAGCCGATACCCACGTCGCTGAGCTTGCGGGTTTTTTCAGTTGCCAAGGACTTGGCGGCGGAGGCTTGTCCCCAGTTCCCAAAGACCTGCCAGTTGCTTTGAAGCTTGCCCAACGCAGGCAACGGCCGGGCCAGTTCGAGGTGCACCAGCGTGGCGTTCGAGCCGATCAGTTCGCCCGACGGATAGGCCATCACGCCGTTGGAACCCGACACGGTCATGCGCTCGCTGCCATCGAGGTTCTTGTTTGTGATCACCTGTTGGGTAGAGAGTGCGGTGGTCAGGCTGAACGCGTTGGGCAACAGGCTTACGCGGCTCAGGCTCACATGCGCCTTGCTGAAACTACCTTGGGTATTGGCGCCTGCAGCGTCCAGTGCCCGGGCCGCTGCATCGTTGATCCTGAGCTCGCCTGCTGTCAGGTTCAGGCTAAAACGGGTGAGGCCGTCCAGGCCAAGCACCTGCGACTCGTCGCGGACCAAGAGGCCAAACGTTACCGCACTGGAGGTCTTGGGTGTGCGGGTGCCGGTGGAGTCGATCTTATCTTCGAGGTCCTTATATGCCAGGTTCATGCTGGCTTCAATCGTCTGGGCGCGAATACGGCGCACCGGATACGTCATCGTCGCGTCCAGCGCGCGGGCAGTGCCCTTGGCGTTCAGGCTGCTGTAGGTATCGCCGAGCTGGTATTGAGTTTGGCTGATGGCGACTTCGCCGCGTAAGCCGTTGGGTGCCAGCAGCAGGCCATAACCGAGGCGCGCATTAAGCAAGCCACCGCCGTCTGTGGCCAAACCACTGAGTGCGAGGCGGTCGCCACGGCCGGTGACAGAGTTGGCGTCGGCATTGAAGCTGATGCGGTTTTTTCCGGTATAGACCGAGCCATAGTTGTCAAGCAGCACGTAGCCGTCGTAGGCAGCGGTGGCCTGGGTGTCGACGGCAAAGTCGGACGTACCGACCTTGGTGCCCGGCATCACATCGGCACGTATGACCCGTACGCCGGGGGTGTCGTTGATGATGAGCATGGCGCGCTCGAGGGTGTCGAGCGAGACGATGTCGGCGCTTTTCACGTCATCGAGCATGCCTTGCACGATGTCGTCGCGCACCAGCGACTGGTTCTTCAGGTGGAACTGGCCGTAGTTGCCCTCCACTACCCGGATCTTGATGGTGCCGTTGCTGGCTTCTTGCGCTGGGATGTAAGCGCGGGCAACAAAGTAGCCATTGGCGCGGTAATACTTGGTGATGCGTTGCGCCAGGCCTTCGAGTTCGGTCAGGGTCAGCGATTTGCCGGCACCGTCGGCCACCAGCGCGATGAGCTTGGCGGTGTCGATGACGCGGTTGCCGATGACTTCGATCTGCTTGACCGCCACCTGGGCACCGCCCTGCAAAGCACTCATCGGCGCTTCGATCTGGGAGGTACCGCCCACAGAGGGCAGTGCAGGTGACGGTTTGGTGGGTAGCACCGGCGGTTGCACCTGACGCAGCGCGTCGCCGATGGTGGGTGTGGATTGGGCCGCGGCTAGAGTGGAACCCAGGGCCAGCGAGACAGCGACGGCGACTTGCGCCCGATTTACATTGAGGAGATTCATGGCTGTTCTTCTTTAATTGGCTTGCACGACAAACATTTGCTGCTCGACGCCGTCGGGCAGTTTTACACCGCCGTTGACGATCGCGGCGAGCGAGTTGCGACTCGCGGGAACGCGAACCTCCCGGTCGCCATCGCTTGCGCTACCGTCGTTTTGGCCGGGGCTTTGCATCATGCTGCGGGCTTGCGAGAGCGTCACGACCTGAGTTGGCTCGTTGGCGGTGGGGGAAGAGACCACCGCAAGACGTTCACCCGGACCAAACGCTGCGCTAACGGCAGGTAACGGATTGGTGACATTCACGATCGTACGCGGTTGGCCAAAATCTGGGACCGCGCCACCTGGGAACATAGGGCTGCCCGCTAGGCCGTTGTTGGATAGCACATTGTTTTCTGGCATTGTGATGGCATCGGCTATGGCATCGGCTATGGCATTGCCGAGAGCGGTTTGACTGGTGCCGCCTCCCGCGACAGCACTCGTAATAGTCAAGACACCCTCTGTATTGCCACTGCTAGCCAGTCGGTAGTTGGTATCCGCTAACAGCGCCCTGACGATGTACGTACCCGTCGCCAAAGTGCCTGCCAGTGCCTGGCTGGTGACATCATTGTTATTGCTATCAAACACTTTTACCGTTGGCGTCGCGGTGGGGCTGCCGCCTGTAATTGTAGGAGTTGGCAAGGTGAAGGACTGCCCGAAGGTTTTTGCGCCCCCGGCTACGCTGTAGTTCACGCTGCCCTGTCCAACGGTCAGTGTTCCTGTTGTGTTACCACTGTCTGCCAGCTGGAAACTGGGATCTACCAACAGGGTTTTAACGGTGTAAATGCCGAGCGGCAAAGTACCTGCTGTTGCCTGGCTGGTGACGTCGTTGTTAGCAACGTCGTATACTTTCACCGTGGGTGTGGCTGTTGGGCTACCACCAATAAAACTTGGGGCGGGCAACGCGAAAGACTGACCGTAGGTTTTAGTGCCGCCAGCGACTGTGTACGTTACCAGTTCACGGCCAATGACCCATATCGAGCTGCCTGGATTGAGCCCCGTAGTAGCCCACCGCAGTTGTGGATAAACATTGCTCAGGGTTGGGTCTACGACGATATTCCACGCTGGTGATGTGCCGCCGAAAGTGGCGAACATCTTCATCCCGGCGGTGGTTTTTCCGGTGACACCCGCGCCGCCGCTGCTAGTTACCTGCCCGCTGGTTTGGTTGTCCCAGAAACTATTGGTAATTGTTGAACCACTCGCATTGCCTATCAGGCCACCAACATTTGCATTGCCTGTAGTCAGACCGGAAGAATAAGCGTTGACCACCGTACTGTTCATCACAGTGCCGACTAGGCCGCCCGTGTCAGTCACGGTGCCGGTTACTGCACCCGTTGCATAACTATTTTCGAGAGTGTTAGGGGCCTCTTGCATGTAGCCCACCAAACCCCCTACGCTTGTGCCCCCATGAACTGTACCGGTTGCATAGCTCGTGTCGATATGGGTATTTGTTGCATAACCAATCAAACCGCCAACATTGTCATACTTCCTACCATCTACCGTGCCTGTGGCAACTGTTCGAGAATAATGACCACCGTTGTCATTACCTACCAGTCCACCGACATAGGAACTACTGCCAGCGACAGCGCCAGTCGCATAAGAATCAGAAACCGTAACCGTACTTGCATTACCAATAAGGCCACCAGTTTTTGTTCCCCCTCCGGACACAGTGGCCGATGTGTAGGAGTGAGTGATGTTTGTATATTGTGCGTCTCCGACCAATCCGCCTACGCCATTGCCGATACTTACGACTTCGCCACTCGAATAGGAATCTGAGATGGAGTTACTGTTAGAGGATGTGCTTTGACCAACGAGACCACCAACATTTTGCCCACCGTGGACCGAGCCAGTCGTATGGTACGACGTTGAAATAGCGCCAGCATAGTTGTATCCAATCAGCCCGCCAACCCAATCATTACCATTTACTGTACTTGTTGAAAAGGAGCCAGAGATCGTATGATAATTACTTCCAGCCAGTCCACCTGTATAGTTACTCGCAGCTGTTACTGCACCTTGGGCATGAGAGTTATTGATAACACCAGTTGAATCATTATTACCAACTAAACCACCAACATTGGCGCTCCCAATTACCGAGCCAGTGGCATAAGAATTAGTAATTGTTTTACTGTTTTGTCCAGCGAGTCCTCCAACATAATCACCACTACCTGTGGTGTTGCCGGTAGCGTAGGCACCTGAAACTGTTCCCAAAGTCCCATTCCAGCCCACCAAACCACCCACATAATTTACACCGCTAACATTTCCTGTCGCATAGGAAAAACTGGAGTCCGTACTTTGGATAATCCCGGCAGCGAGTGCAACGTCATTTTTTCCTACTAATCCACCGATATACTGGCTGGCACCGCCCGAGATTCCCGATATGCGGGTACCGATGCCGGTACCGCTAACATTTCCCGTAGCATAAGAATTAGAAATGATGGCGTCATTTTGACCAACCAGTCCCCCCATCAAAGATACGTTACCGCTTACGGTAGCTGTTGAATACGAATTCGAGATAGTACCCTTCGAGTAACCAGTCAAACCACCGACAAGATCACCGACATTAAATTGAGAAAAATTACTTGTAACCGAACCGGTTACATAGGCATTTAGAATCGTTGGCAGTGAGAAACCATTAACCCCGTTATAACCCACTAAGCCACCAACATCTCCGCTCCCCGTAACATCCACATTGGTAAGCCCGATGTTTTTGAATGTCGCACTCGCACCTTGGGCAAACAGACCAATTTCTGAATTTAAGGGGCGATAAATATAAAGGTGGTCAATCGCATGTGACAAGCCATCTAGTTGACCTGAAAAGCGACCCATACCGGAAGGATTGGGATCACCAGTAACTTGCGTAATCAGGCCCATAACAGGGACAAAACTTCCCTTGTAATTACTGTAATTAACACTGGCGCTATTATCTTTCCAGATTTCACTCTTGTTTGTCAGCGATGGCGCAAGATCAATGTTATTGGCGAGGGTATAACTACCCACCACATTCATGCTCATCAATTGCAGCTGATGCGCATTGGTAATCGAGTTCGCGGCTTCCATGCGCAGGAAAGGTCGTGTGTAGCCGTTGACAGAAAACCAAGGACCAGTGCTTCTGAAATCAAAGCCGACGTAACTTGCCTGATTGTAAGCGTCAGCATTGGCTATACCAGTTGTACCAACGAGCGAACCAGATATCCTGGCATTCGATTGCCCTGTTGTCGTGGTGTCCCAATAGCCATTCGAAACTGATGGTTGGTTAGGTGTGTCTCCGATCAATCCACCCAACAAGAGTGGAAAGTTTCCACTTACCCGTCCTGTGGCATGGACGTTATTAATAACACTACCGCCGGCAGTAGCACCAATTAAACCACCAGCTACGCTTGTTGTGCTACTAATGCCGTTTGAAACCACTGTAGAAGTTGTATAGGCATTGTTTATAGTTGCCTCGTATATGCTACCTACAAGCCCACCAACTTGGATGCCGCCAGTAACCGTGCCACTTGAGTAACTATTGGAGATAGTACTTTGGTAGCCAGAAAAACCTACCAATCCACCAATGCCGTTATTAGCAGCAGATCCGTTGACGTTGGCTATAGCATAGGAATCGGAAATTGATGAAGCGTTTGATCCTACAAGACCACCAGCATTCGCTGAACTCCCGTTAGTACTGGTACTGGTCACATCTGCAATTGCAAATGACGTTGATATTTTTCCGTAGTTGTATCCTACCAAGCCACCGACGTCTGATAACGCCGTCGATACAGATCCAGAAAAATAGGCGTTCTTAATGAAACCTTTATTGTTTCCAACAAGCCCCCCAATACCACTAGAACTACTGTGAACATTACCATTAATTACGCCAATATTTTTAACGCCGCCCGCAGTATCAACATAACCAAACAGCCCAGTAAGAGGAGTTGTCCTGTTTATCATTAAATTATTCAGCGTGTGACCAAGCCCATCAAAAATACCTGTAAATCTATTTAAATTATTACCGATCGGAATACCACCTATCGGTGTCCAGGTAATACCAAATAAATCGAGATTTGAACCAAGAGCAAAGTTTCCGGCCAAATTGCCAAGGTTACCAATATTCTGCAAATCGGCGGCGGAACGAATCACTGTGTAAGTAACTTCACTTTCATTCGCATGCTTGGTTGTAAAATTTTGACCGGAAGCAAGATCTATTTTTGTATTTTTTGCAATGTAATAGTCATTTCCATCTGCGCTAGGCCCCATACGTTGACCATAAAGCAAAGCCACCTTACTTGCTGATCCAGTCGCGGCTATGTCGGAATTGATATTGATATTGCGATACGCATTTAAGGTAAGCGTCGTGTTGGCGCTCCAGCCGACCGGCGCATTCACGTTGATGTCGCCAGCACCAGTTCCATTGACGTTGTCGGTCTGCAGTGTGACGCTGGTTGTGCCCAGACTGTTAGAGAGGGTACTGGCGCCAATGCTGCTTGATGTCTGTATACCGTCACCGCTCGCAATCGTGAAATCGGTAGGATCAACCAACCAAGTGCCGGTGCGCCCACTGGTAGCCAATGTAGTGACACGCGCAGCATCCTTGACCTGCACATTCGCCGCACTGGTTTCAATGAAGCCACCATTACCGCCATGCGGTGCACTTGCATCTAGCGTGCCACCCACCTCAATAAGGTTATTGTCCATACCGCCAAGCAGGTATATCTTGCCCTCTTTATTGGCAACAGTTTGGGCACGAATCTCGCCGCTGTTATTGACCACCGTAGCCATGACTGCATCCAGCCCCTTGGCGCTCAAGACGACCAGGCCACCGTCCGCACGAATGGCTTGCTTGTTCTCCACCAGCGCATTCAAGATGCCTTGGTCAATGGCGACCCCCACCAGCGAATCGCCATTGAAATTCAGGCTGATCTTGTCGCCCGCGCCCATGATGGCGGTTCCGAGTCGAGCAGTGATGATGCCTTCGTTCCTAACCTGATTACCCAGCAGCGCCACATAACCGCTATCAGCAGCGTTGATAGTGCCTAGGTTGATCACGCTGGCTCGACTGCCATTGGCAGTAAAAGTGCTGCGCCCGGCCATGAAGTCGGCATCGCTCAAGTTCAGCGTCGAGGCGACCAGGCCACCGACGTTGACGCTCGAGGTGCCGGTGAACAAAACGCCGTTCGAGTTCAGCAAAAACACCTGACCGTTGGCCTTCACTGCCCCGGCAATTACCGATTGTTCCGTGCCCACTACCCGGTTAAGGATCACGGATGACGCATTAGGCTGCTGGAAGTTGACAGTGGCATTTTCGCCGACCGAAAAACTCTGCCAGTTAATGGCTGCGCGCTGGCTGTCCTGGTTGACAGTAAGGCTGTTGGCATTGCTACTGATGCTGGCCGCACCCGCTGTAACTTGTCCGCCCGTTGGCAAGGCATTTGGGGGCGCTGCACTTGCTGCAGCAGGTAGCGCGCAAGCGGCGGCCAGGACAGAAGCCAGCAGCGCTGGCGTGCTGCTGGATTTCCCACCGGATTTGCCACGACCCCTGGCGTTTTCCGCCACGGCGGTCATCGATTGAGTGCGGTGGTTCCACACGGTGCGGTAGATGTGATTCATGGTAATTCCAATCGATAACGTTCAATATTAATGGGGCAGTGTCTTGATGTATGGTACCCGTGTCGCGTCTCGTTAGGGCAATTCAATAGACCAAAGACTCAGTTTTTTTGGCATGGTTCAAAAAGAGCCTATTTTGGGTTACACAGACGAGAAAAATCCTTCCGCTAAACGATAGCGGAATGCAAAGTTTTCGAATCTCAGTGAAGCTGCAAACGAAAGCGCAGGTAGACGCCTTCTGGTTCAACTCAAGCGCGCTTAAACAGAGTGAATCCCAGCAGTTCGAGCGTAAGTGCTCCATAAACGGTTCTGTCGCATTAAGGAAACGCGGAACAAATCGAATTCCGCCTGTTCGACGGCGTAGCGCGGATTTTTTGTTCGCGTTACGTCGAACGTTTGCGATTTTTCCTGTG
>NZ_JAXCHT010000051.1:0-9047 GCF_035984655.1 Actimicrobium sp. GrIS 1.19
TCGGCGTTGTGCTTGTTTGGCATCGGTTCGAATCAGTAAAATTGTGGCCGCATCCTACCATCAACCACTTTTTAATCCTGAAGTGCACCAACGCCACGGTGCAGTCAACCCGCTCGGTGTGGTCGAGAAAAGCTCCAGCAAATGGAAGTTAAGGCCTTGTCGAAACAGCTGACGCACCATCACGTTCTCTTCTTCCGATGCGCCAAACTGGGTGAAATCCGCTTCAAACTGGCCGAATCTGGCACGCTTGGCGACCTCGTACAAACGCACAAAGCGCGACGTGTCCACGTTGTTGTTACTGACGTATTTCACACAGCGATCGCGCTCGATCGGCTTCAAACAGTCGATGCGGACGCGCGCAGCACGGCCCGCGGCAGCTGTCCCATGCGGGGTACAGGTAATCAGGTTCATTGCAACTCCTAGTTCGGTCTTGCAGGATCGGGCAATGGGCCGGCAGCGCGCCGGCCACCGCCGCCGAAGAGTAGGTATGCGGTCAGCCGAACGCGATCCGCACCACCTTGTACGCGACCATGCAAATCGCAATGATCAAATACCCGCGTAACACGCCCATCCAAACCAACGTACCGAGCGTCAGATTCATTGGCTTGAGCTGATCCAGCGAGGGCATGCGCCAGCCTGACTTCTCCTGCACCGGCTCGACCGGCGCTGGTGTCACCTCGGCCAGATCGCGATTGGCCTGCACCACCTTGACCGCCAACGTCGCCAGAATCGCGATCAGCGTGCCGCCCAGCAGAATGCCAACAATCGCTTCGCCCGAGATGTCGGGAAAGATCACCGCTGCAGTTAGGATGATCGACAACATCACCAGGATCGCCACAATCGCTGCGGTAAAAATATTCAGCTTGCGACCATTCACCCACGGACCAAGAACTTCCTTGTCGTTGCAAAGCAAAAGCAGAAACACCGAGGCACTTGGCAACAACACGCCGGCCAGCGTTTGCACGGTATTTGTCAGCAAACCGAGTGGCGTACCCGGAATTAATACCAAGGCCGCAGCAATCACGATCAAGATGAAATACACGGCGTAGAACCCGATGGCTTCCTTCGGTTTGCGGTGTAGCGAGTGATTCATCGACAGCACATCACCGACCGCGTAGGCGGTCGACAGCGAGACCGCCGAAGCGCCGATAATGCAGGCGTCGATCAGCGCAACGGCAAATAATTGAGCTGGTAATTTGCCAAAATATTTGGCAATCCCGCTGGCCACCGCGCCGGCATCGGCGAAGTTGCCGAACTCCGGCTTGCCTGCAAACGTGTGGGCAGCAAACGCCATCATCGCGACCGCGCCGATGATCACCAGCACGATCCCGAGGACTAGATCCCAGCGTTCGTACTTGATGAAGCGGGTCGTGATGCGCTTGTCGATCACATAGCTCTGCTGAAAAAATAGCTGCCAGGGGGCGACCGTGGTGCCGACAATCCCGATTACCAGCAACATGATGTCGCTCAGCTTGGCGCCTTGCGGATAGGCCGGCACCAGAAAGTCATGCGCGACCTGCCCGAGGGGCGGATGCACCATGATGAATACCGGCACTAGCAACAAACTGGCAAATACCAGCACCATCGAAAATCGCTCGAAGCGGCGGAAGTTGCCAGTACTAACCGCCATCATGATCAGCAAGGCAGCAACGATCACGCCGGGAATTTTTGGCACACCCAAGAAAGTCAGGCCGAGCGAAATCCCGATAAATTCGGTGACGATGGTGAGCGCATTTACCAGGAACAGATCGATCACGCTGAATGCGCCCCAAAAGCGGCCGAAGCGCTCCAGAATCAATCGCGCGTGACCGACACCGCTGACCACACCGAGGCGCAGCACCATTTCCTGATTCACGTACAGCACCGGAATCAACAGCATCAGGGTTCACAACAGCGTCGTGCCGTAATTCTGTCCGGCTTGCGTATAAGTGCCGAAGGCACCGGCATCGTTATCGCCGACCATCACGATCAGACCCGGCCCGATGATCGCCATCAGAGTTTTGAAGCGCGCCATCCAGGTGGTGCGCTTGCCGGTATCGTTCACCGAGATGGTGCCGAAGGCGCCACGAATGTCGCCAACGTGAGCGCTGTCGAGTGCCGCCCCCGAGTGCAAGGGCGGCACGCTTTCAACCATTTTCAATGCAGATTTGTTAGTCATAACGGCACTCCTCAAAATTCGCCATGCACCCGCAGGGCGACGAAGTTGACCGGACCGCGATCGCGGTTGTAGGCGGGATTGGCGATGCGTTGGAAATCCAGCGTCAAAGCCAAATGACTGTTTGCGCGTAAGGTGTAATAGGCTTCCAGAATTTTTTCACTGCCGTAATTCAAGGCGCCGTCACCGACCAGGATGCCGAGGCCCCCCGCCGAAAAATAGTCGCGCGCGCTGCCCGACAACCGGTTAACCGCGAATGCCACGCCGACGGTATCGTCGTGGCGGCTCCAGCGGTCACCTTTGATCGACAGGCCGGCCGCGATCGAATTGTTAATGTCAGAAAATTCAAAGGCTTCCTTGTCGCCACCATTCATGCCAACCCGCGCAAACGCACCAAGGTCACTGGCAATTTCTTGCTCCAGATTGACAGCGAAACCGGAGCGCGAGTCGACCCGGCGAACCAGAGCGACATCGGGTACAGAAGCCGTATCGACGCCGAGTTGCGTGGCCTCGCGATAGCTGGCCATGTTGCCGTGGTTGCGGAACGCCAGCAGCTTGATCTTGCCGGGATGCCCTGTCATCTGATGGCGCATTTCCAATTCGGCTATCAGGGCGTTTTGATTGAGATGCAGCCCAGTGACTTTGCCATTTGGAATTTCGGAGAGTTGAAACACGCCGCCGCGCAAGGTAAGCCAGTCCTGGGTCCACTCCACCGCGCCGCCGAAGGTATAGCCCCATGAGTCGGCGGCATAATCGAATGGTCCTGAGTCGATGATCGACCAGTTCAAAAAGTCCGCTCGCGGATCATGGGCGTAAACGTTCGTATCGAAGATATCGGTGACCGCAAATTTACCGGCGGTCAGCGTCAGGTTGTTTGCCGAACGGGTGCCGCCCAGTTGATTGGCGGCGGGCTCGATCAATTGCGCTTCACCGCCGAGCGAAATAGTCTGCCGGATAAATGCGCGTGGTAGCCGCAAGTACGGCGCATTCGAACCCAACTTGTATGCGCCGCCGTTCGGAAAGCCGGCAGCGCCCAGCGTATTGTTAAAGCCGAAGCCTTGATCGATTTCGGGATTCACCCAGAATTCCGCACCTTGCCACAGACGCACCCCGGCGAAGAGGGTGACGTCGGTGGTTTCCTCCATGCGGCCGTCCGGATCGAGACTGTTTGCTCCGCTGTAGGGTGAATTGAAATGCGAATGCTTTTGCGTGATATTCGTCACTTGGCCGTGCACGGCCCACGGCTGCATTTCAGGGATGGTGGCGTTGGACGGCGTTGCCTCCGTCTTGCCGACTGCGACCGGTTCGGCGTCAGCGGCAACGCTCATTGAGGGCAGTGTCAACCCCAGCAATGTGATGGCGATCAGCGTCAGGAGAGCAATATGCCGCACGCCGGGATGCCGCAACGTCAGCCTTGCCAGAGCAATGAAAGACCTGCGCAATACACCGGCCCAATCCTGTTTGGGGGCTTGCGTGACGTGGCCAAAATCACGCTGCGTGGTGGAAACCAGCGTGCCGTAGATGCTCGAAATGTGTGTAGTGTGGTGCATTGGTGTTACTCCCTTTTTTGTGCGCACGCAGCCGGATGCCTCGGATTAAAAATCCGGCACAAGCGCGCGGCGAGAACCCGACGCGGGCATGCAAAAGCACACCCATGCTGGGCAATCGCAATTATTTTTTTGGAAGGGCGCTACAGAGTGCGTTCGAGCCGAAATCTCGAACTGATTCGCGTGCGCACTGCCTCGTCATTGAGTGTCGAGACAGTGGACACCAACATCATGTTGGTCCGAAAACGTGTCTCAACAGCTCGCTAATGTGTAGTCGAAAGGTCGCCTACAACTGCCTGAGTCCATTTAGACTTCCATTTGATCTTAATGAATCAATGATCCCTGAGTTTTTTGAAAAAGTAAAGAGCGGAATGCCGGAATTTCAAAAACTTTGCACATCGCCTGACTTGCAAGAACCTTCCGCAAGAATGGGGATGGCGCCAGGTCGGAACACACGTGCCGACGCAACGCAAAATGGGACATACCAGCCGTGTTTGATGGTTCTTGCCGGAGGCGGGTTGCCTCTGTCGGGTGGCGGAAACTTGCCAAAAGCTGAGCGTATTTTTGTTGGGATATTTGCTTAATGCCGGCTCGAGCGCGACACTGCACTGCGCCACAATGCCGCATTCAGGAGTCCGACGTTGGCCAGTGGTCGCAGCATAAAAAGCAGATGGGTTCTCGCCCCATCAGGTTGCAGGCGAAGCAGGTATATTTCAACCCTGCTGATGTTCGCGTGCACGCAGGCGCCAGCAAACGGGCGACCTTCTAGCAGTTTGTCGGACTTCAACCCACGGCATGAATCGTCGTGGGAAGATTCTAGCGATCCACACCAGCGCTTTTCACGATGACGAATTTCATCCTTACTGATCGCAAAACCGATTACTTGTTGCCACCGTCACTCGAAGATTGGCTGTCCGAAGATCATCTGGCACGGTTCGTTGTCGAAGTAGTTGATCAACTGGATATCTCGACTCCTACTCGGCAGTATGCTGGACGAGGCTCGAAGGCCTACCACCCTGCCACGCTGCTGGCGATCCTGGTGTATGACTACGCCACCGGCGTATTTTCCAGTCGCAAACTGGAACGCGCCACTTATGACTCGGTGGCGTTTCGCTACATTAGCGCCGGCAGCCATCCTGATCACGACACACTGGCCACGTTCCGGCGCCGCTTTCTCGGCGAGCTTGAAGCCCTGTTTGTGCAGGTGCTGGCACTGGCGCAGGAAATGAAATTACTGAAGCTGGGTACTGTCTGTCTTGATGGCACCAAGATGCACGCCAACGCCTCACGCCATAGCGCCCTCTCACACGGCCACATCGAGAAGCTGGAAGTCCAGCTCAAAGCAGAAGTGCAAGAATTGCTTGCTTTGGCCGAGAAGGCAGATCAAGCAGATGTGCCGGATGGCGTGAGCCTGCCCGAGGAAATCAAGCGACGGGAAGATCGGCTTGCGGTCATGGCCGACGCCAAGCGCAAGATTGCGACACGTGCCCAAGAGCGCTATGAACGCGAAAAAGCAGAGTACGACGAGAAGATGACGCAGCGTGCCGTCAAGGAAAAAGACAGCGGCAAAAAGTCGAACCGCAAGCCGCCCAAGCCGCCGGAAGCTGGCCCGAAGGACAGCGACCAGATCAATCTGACCGATGAAGAATCCCGCATCATGCCCACGGCTGGCGGCGGCTTCGAACAAGCCTACAACGCGCAAGCGGGTGTGGACGCGGCAACGATGCTGGTCATTGCCACCCAGGTCACGCAAGCGACCAACGACAAGGAGCAGGTTGAACCCATGTTGGCCATCCTGGCGGCGCAGTCCCAGAGCCTGGGCGAGGTGACGTGCCTGATTGCCGACACCGGATTCTGCAGTGAAAAGAACATCCGGGCATGCGAGAAAGCAGGGCTGGAACCACTTATCGCGGTAGCGCGAGACGCGCACCATCCTCATTGGCGCGAGCGCCACAGCGAACCGGCGTCATTGCCAGACAATGCCAGCCCGACAGATAAAATGCGACATCGTCTGAAGACGAAAGCTGGGCGAGCGCTCTATGCCTTACGCAAGCAAACCGTCGAACCTGTCTTCGGCATCATCAAATCGGTGATGGGATTTCGCCAATTCTCGTTGCGTGGTTTACAAAAAGTGCGTGGCGAATGGCAGCTGGTTTGTCTGGCATGGAATGTAAAACGGATGGCCAAACTCCGTCCTGAATGTGGGTAAGCAAGGAAATCGAGGCGGGAAGCCGTAAAAATCACCAATATATGGATATCTCTGCCTATTTTTTTAACAAATTCAGGTCTTGACTGTGCTTTGCTTGCTCAAGTCCGACAGGCTGCTAGGTTCGGGCACCGTAGTCTATCTGATCGGCCCAACGAATTCCGTTAATACGACAGAACCCGACAAGCCCTGTCACGGCGACGTATTCCACATTCAGCATCAGTGCGAGGCCCTGGCCGACACCTTGGCCAGCATCGCCAAAGGTGCAAAGTCGCGGCGCAAGAAGCTGCACGCCAAGACCGGAAAAACACGCCGCGATCCGGACCTTGCCGACCGGATCGCGCTCGCTTTGCCGGTCGAGCGTGAAGCGCATGCTCTGGCCGACGACATCCGAACGCTCACCGCCTGGATCGCCCACGACGTGCTGGCGTTGGCTGGTCCGAGCTTAGACATCCGAATAGGTCTGTTCGACTTCATCGTCGCCGAGCTTGGCCGACGCGAGTCCGACGATTACCGCCGCATTCGGCCGGTGCGCTTTGCGTTGCAAAACCAGCGCGACGACCTGCTCGCGTTCGCCGGTGTACTCGACGACAAGCTGGCGACGATCGCACGCGCTCACGAGTTGCCGGAACATCTCGTGCGTGCCGTGTGTGTACTGCACCGCAAGCCGAGCACCTCGCCGGCGTACTGGCAAGGCTGGAACCGGCTGCGCGCCAAGATGGGAACTAAATTCCTGGCAGTCGTTGACGCCGTGGCGCAGGCTATGGCACAGACACCGCGCTCAAGCGCACTGGTCGAAAATCTGAACTCCAGGCTGCGCAATTACTTCACCTTGCGCCGTCAGCTCGGCAGCTCGTACCTGGATCTTCTTCAGTTCTTCCTGAACCATCGGAGCTACTTGCGCAGCCGGGTCCCGGAGCGGGTCGGCAAAAGTCCGGCCCAGCTGATGACCGGCCAAGCCCATCCTCACTGGCTCAGGCTTCTCGGCATGGGGCCGCTTCAGCCGCAGCGAGCCTGAGCTGCGGGAGGCGAAAGCCTCCCGGACCAAATCACGTCACATCGAAATTCCATTGCGACCGTGGAAGTATGCCGCTCGCCCGTGTAACCCTAAAATTGCCGTTTTTGAACTACGCCGTCGGACCGACGGCGACGTTGACGCTCACTTGGTTCGCCGAGCCAAAGGCTTTGCCGGCTTCCTGCATTGCGGGGGCCGGCCCACCGGGGCCGTAGACATTGATCGCTTCCTGTGCAGTCGCCGGTGTCGACCAGCTCGCAACCATGCTCAATAACAGGGTGGTCGAAGTCAAAAAAGTGTTTTGTGTACCGGTTCATCGTGGCTCCTGGTAGTGAACGAGTCGTCAGCGCAACGCGCCCGACGCCGCATTGGTCGAATTCCCGCCCTTTTTCGGATCGGAGACACCAGGAATGTCGGAAGTCGGCCGGGCAAACTTTCCTTTCAGATCGTCGACACCCGTCTGCGGGCGCGCCAACCGTTCGAGATCCGAGCGCTCGCGACGAAGTTTTGCGCTGTCGATGCCCAGGCGCTTGTCGCGTTGTTCAACGATGCCAGGAAGCGGCTCGCCGTCCCGGTTGAACGACCATGCGAGCATCGGCTCTCCGAGCGGAAGTTTGTCGGCCTGCATGCCGAACATACCGGTGTTCCACACGTGCCATGTCTTGCCGTAGCTGTTCATCTTGCCTTTCATCAGAGCCTTCTCGGCTACCGAGGGAATGCCCGGCGCGACCAGTTGCCCAGATAGGATCTCGCCGTTGTGCGGGTGCCAGTACTTGCGCTCCGCCGCGGGCAGCGTGGCGAACACCTTCTCCGAAATGATGTACTCGATACCGTTGAGGTTGGCGCTCTTCGTATTGCCGTCGAACAGCGTGCACTGCGCGAAATCTTCGTTGACCTGATGACAGAAGTGGTGCGCCTCCATCTGCATTTCCGGGTGGTCCTTCATCGGATGAAAGCCGTCGAGGTAGATGTCCAGGATGTCAACGGGCCTGTTGCCCTGAAGGGTTTTGGCCCCCAATTCAAGTATGCGCGTTTTGACGCTCTTGTCGGCGCCAGGCGGCGCGTTTCGCACGTCCGTCTGGGCAGAAGCAGATTGCAGCAGAAGCATTGCCATGAAAGCCGAGACGGTGATCGGCTTAATTGCCAGGCGGGTTGGTTTCATTGCGACTTTCTCCTTGTTACGAGCGGCTGCCGGCGCACTCGTGTGAATTGGCGGTGGTGGTGCACGCGCGAGTGCATCAATCGGGGATCAGCGCGTAGCCGCGCAACTGCAAGTTGGCCAACGTCGTCAACGCCGCCACATCGATCTCTACCCGCTTGTCGACGGCTTCTGGCGTAATCGACCCTGCGGCCAGGGCCTGGCTGCACACTCGAACGGACACACCTGCTTTCTTAAGTTGGTCGATCAGTTCAAGGTTGGGGTTCGCAGCACCGTTGTTGCGGGCGCGGTACGCGGTGTCGTCCATCACGATCGGCGTCGCCTTGCCGTGCATCACTGCCACCACATCGCCAGCAACCGGTCGAATACCATCGGCCGCCAGCAGATTTATGAAGCGCGCCACCTTTTCGAGGCTCGCATTCGGCTTTGTCGTATCGTCGTTGCCCTGGGTGACGCTGAACAGCACCTTGTAGCGAAGCGACTTACTCGGATGCTCAGCAGCACGCGGGGCGGTATGGGTGGCACCAAAACCCGGAACGGCAGTCCCCGCCGGCGCTTGAGTCTGCGCCTGCGTCAGCCCAGTGGTCATGGCGAGGAGAAGTGCCGTTGCAGCCGCTGCTGTAGCGGCTCGCATTCGAAGACGTTGTTGCATCAGGAACCTCTTGGAAAAAGATGATTGAAAAGGCCTAAAGTTAGGCCTATGTGTAGCGGCCCGATTACATCGGCGCCCCGACCCGATTACATCGGCTTTTCGGGACCACATTAGCTGAGAATATCCGAGCGCTCCGGCCCACATTAAGTGAGAACGAGACCACTTTAATTGAGAACAGCCTGATTACATCCGCCTCGGCCCACATTAGTTGAGAACGAGGCGTTGGTGCACTTCAGGATTAAAAAGTGGTTGATGGTAGGATGCGGCCACAATTTTACTGATTCGAACCGATGCCAAACAAGCACAACGCCGA
>NZ_JAXCHT010000052.1:0-8479 GCF_035984655.1 Actimicrobium sp. GrIS 1.19
GATTTGGCTTGGATTGAAAGATGTTCATGTTGCTGTTCGAACGATGCGTGCTCTACGACGACTTGGCGATCAGACGACTTGTGTATAACGAGGTGTCCTTGACGAGCGTTTCGTCCAGAGTATGCGCCGTCGCCTTGTTCGTGACATAAATGGCAAAACTGCCAGCCGCGCTCAGTGCCAACGCCATGATTACAACGAATCCAAAGCCGACGGCAAGGCGCGTGCTGATCTTGAAATTTGAAAGCGTTATTTCCCGCTCCAAAGAAATTTTAAAAAAAGATATAAAGTAATAATTATTTTTGATGTATCTTTTATTTGAACCAAAAGCATTGTTGATTGATGCGTTGTCGCCCGTTGTAGTCAATTCTTATAAATTTTCAACTCCATCACATGTCTGCTCGCCTGGCACCTGGCGTTTGTTCTGCCAGCCCCGGGACGTGCATTTCCATAAAATCCTGACTGCCGCAAAAATGCTGGGCCGATCGTCGGCGTTGCATCCGTTGGGGTTTTCTATCCTGTCGGGGGCGCGTCATGTGGCGCCCTGCACCGCGGACAGGCGTCCAGCGCGACGTCGCCCAATAACTCGCGACAGGGAAAATCGCGATCGACAATGTCGCACCGTGGCACGCACTATTTTCCGGGCTCAATCTTCGTTGGCGTCTTGGATCCTGGTGGCGCGGCAGACGACCTGTCGTGCATGTGCGTGGGTAACACGGGCCACTCCTGAGCCGTCTTGCAAGACGCCGATGTGAACTTGACACGAAGCGCATTTCTCACCGGGCGAGAGAAATACACCACCCCCGAAGATACGACGCGTGCCAGCCAAAAACGCAACGATGCACAGGCACGCAACCCGACAAAAATTTTTTGGACCAACACGGGTATCTACACTATTTGTTGTCTGATGGTAATGGCATGAAACCGTCTTGGATATTGCACCTTGGTATAACAAGGCATGGTTCCAAGGCGGCGCAAAGCCTGGATTTTGATTCGGGCGCCAGGCGACTGCGGCCACGCCATGGTGGCGCCGGAAAGGTTTCTCGGTGCCAGGATGACTTGGATTTGCAGTCACCAGCCGTCAACAATCATCCGTACGTTATATTGCGCCGTGCAAACAGAATGCCTCGATGGATTCTGTGTATCAGCGGGGACGATGTCATGCGCACAAATTACAAGTCAGTAAGATAAGGAACCCACCCGATGAATCTGGATGTGCCGACCATAATCCTTCTAACGATCGTCAACACGACGGTGATGGGCGCAGGCCTGCTGGTGATTACCCGTGGCTCGCCCGGGCTGGTTCGCGGCGTGGCGCTGTGGGGCAAAGCAACATTGGTCCAGGCGCTGGGCTGGATCATCGTCGGCGCGCTGCGTGGTGTCATACCCGACGTCCTGTCCATTGTTGCCGGCAATGGATTGATTCTGCTGGCGTTTGCCTGGTACCTGATCATCATTGCGGACTTTGTTGGCACACGCATCGGCGCCACGGGCGTGCATGCCATCGTCGGTATCGAAGTGGCGCTATTGCTTTACTTTTCGGTCGTCGATCCGAACCTGACTGCCCGCAACGTCATCATTTCCGTCTGTACGTCAATCCTGACCCTCGGGTCGGCAATGCTCTTGTTCGCTGGTCGACCGGCGCGACAATCGGGCCAATTTTTTACAGCGGGCATCTTTGGCCTCTGCGGTGTTTTTATGGCAAGTCGGGCATTTTATTATCTCGCCTACAACCCTGACCCCGGCCAGGTTGCGTTCTCCCGGAACGGGATCAACGGCACTTCCTACTTGGTGTTTCATATCCTGGTCGTCTTGCTCTGCTTCGGCTTCACCCTGATGTGTAGCGATCGCAATGCTTCGCAGGCGCGGAAGGCCGAGAAGGCGTCGCTTGAGGACAAGAATTTCGCGAAAAGCATTGCGGAGAATACGCCCGGAATGGTGGGGTACTGGACCCGCGATCTGCGTTGTTCCTTTGCAAATCAGGAGTATGTCGACTGGTTCGGCCGCACCCCCGAGCAAATTCTGGGCACACGATTGCAAGACTTGTTGGGGCCGGCCGTATTCCTGACGAATCTGCCGTACGTCCAGGGCGCCCTGGCGGGTGAAAAGCAGCAATTCGAACGCACGTTGACCAAGCCGAATGGCGAGGTGGGCGACACGCTGGCCCGGTACATTCCGCACCTGATCAATCATCAGGTGGCGGGATTTTTTGTCTTCGTGACAGATATTTCGGAGATCAAGACCGCCTATAACTTTTTGCGGAAGAGCGAAGCACGGAATCAAGCGATGATCAAGGCGATTCCTGACCTGGTCTTTACGCATGACCGTAATGGAGAATGCCTGTCCGTCCACACATCCGATCCAAGGCAATTAGACATGGCGCCCGAGCAGGTCCTTCACCGTCGTATCACCGACATCCTTCCGCAGCCGGCAGCACGTGTCTTTGCGGACGCAATCTCCGCAGCGTTCGTCTCGGGATTGCAGGAAGTCCGATATCGACTCCCGATGCCGGATGGGCAAGAACATGTGTACGAGGCGCGTGTCGTACCCAGTGACGCCGATACCGTGCTGTCATTGGTACGCGACATTACCGATCAGGAGCGCGACCGGCGAAACAGCGAAGAGTATGCGGCACTGCTATCGAGCCGCCTTGAATTGAACGAAGCGGATCTGCAGGAAAACGAGAAGATGCTGGCCCTCGCAGGCGATGCGGCCGGCCTTGGCATGTGGACCTATGATGTCTTGCGGGATGAATTCCTGGTGTCCCGGCAATGCCGGACAATCCTGTATTTTTCCCCCGACCAGTCGATAAACATGGCCACGTTCACCAGCAACATCGTGCCAGAGGATCGTCCGCCGTTCGTCGAGAATTTGGAGGTGGCGGATGCTCACGATGCCTATTATGAAAACAGCTATCGGATCATGTTGCCAGATGAAACCATACGATGGATAACAACGCGTGCGCGCATCGAGTTCGGCGCTGATGGAAAGGCGCGGCGGATCCGCGGCGCCTCGGTCGACATCACGCAGCGCAAACAGGCCGAAATTGAAACGGGACAACGGCAGCTGGAACACACCTACCTCTCGCGCCTCGCCTCGCTCGGCGAGTTGTCCGGTGCGATGGCACACGAATTGAATCAGCCACTCATGTCGATTCTCGCGAATGCGGAAGCGGCGCAACTCTATTTGGCACAGAGCGGTGATCGTCATCCGGAACTCGACGAGATCCTGCAGGATATTGTGGACGAGGACATCCGTGCCGGGGAAGTCATTCACAGCCTGCGAAAGATGTTTGGCAGGCAGGAAATGGTGGTGAAAGCGCACGACATCAATGCGCTGCTGCTGGATGTCGCCCGGCTGGTGCGCAATGAATTGGTCCGTCAGCAGGTGTCTGTGCAGACGGAGTTGGCCAGCGGACTGCCTTCGGTCAATGTCGACGGCGTTCAGATCAAGCAAGTGCTGATTAACCTGATCACCAATGCCTGCGATTCAATGAATTCGGACAAGACCATCAACCGCACCGTCATTCTGCGCACGGCATGGGATGAGGACGATCACCTGCGCGTGTCTGTCATTGACCACGGGCCCGGTATCGGCGATACCGGCAGCGAGAAGATGTTCAGTCCTTTTTACACCACCAAGGAGGGAGGAATGGGTCTCGGCTTATCCATTTGCCGCAACATCATCGTTGCCAATGGCGGCCGTCTATGGGCCGCCAATGGCATCGACGGCGGCGCCAGCTTTCAGTTTGCCCTGCCGATCATGACCGCGAAAAACACATGAACGATCCAGCCACCGTCTTCCTCGTCGACGATCAGGCCAGCGTATTAAAAGCGATGTCGCGCTTGATGCGGCTGGCGGGTTTTAAAACGGCCGTGTTCAGCTCTGCAGCAGAATTTCTCGATAGCGATAACGCCGACGCGTTGGGTTGCCTGGTGCTGGATCTCTCCATGCCGGGAATGAGCGGAATGGAGCTGCATCAGGAGCTAGCGAGGCGGTCAAGCCGCTTGCCGGTCATTTTCTTGACCGGGGATGGTGACATCGGCACCAGTGTCCAAGCGATGAAACTCGGCGCCGTTGATTTCCTGACCAAGCCTGTCAAGAGTGCGACGCTGCTCGCCGCCGTGCGCGAGGCCATCGAAAAAAGCCGTCGAATCAACGCGCACAACACCGCTACCGAAAAAATACACCTGTGCATGGCCCGTCTTACCGCGCGCGAGCGCGACGTACTGGGGCTTGTCCTGTCCGGAAAGTTAAACAAGCAGGCGGCAGCGGCGTTAGGCACCGTCGAGCAAACCATCAAGGTTCACCGCGCGCGGGTCATGAAGAAGATGGAGGTCACCTCGGTGGCGGAACTGGTGCGCTTGATGGAGCGGAAGAATAGCCGTATCGAGTAGCCCGGGCAGCGGCGCCAAATACGCCTGCGTGGCGGCGCTACGTCCCGAATCTCCAACATTCAACGCTCGGTGACCAGTCGTCTGCGCAGAAGCCTGCGCGTTATGACGGCAACCCAGAATTAAGACCGGACCTTGGTAGAAATTTCTGACGTTGCTGGTTTTTCTTTTGGTGCCTTCTGACTTGCGGCACCGCTACAACCTTGGACCCCTAACACCACGGTCCCAAATCAATCAAAGTAGCCACTTATCGAGCTATCCGATAAAGCGTTGTCATCATCATCATGGGGTTGAACGCAAGGGCGCAACGGCAAAGACAGCGTCATCGGTGGCGACAAACACCTTGTCACCTACTTCCGGTGCGATGGCAAAGCCCCCGGTGAAGGCGCCAAACGATGGCAGGATCATGCGCTGCGGCCCCAGCAAAAAACAAGGCAGACGCAAGCTGTCGCCGCGTTTTGACAGCCTGAAGACCGGATGGACGTGGCCCGCCATCACGTAGGTACCGGGCAGCTCGGCGGGATGGTGGCAAAACGTGAACGGGCCATGGCGGTGCGGTTCATCGACCACGCCAATGCCCCAGTGCGACGGTGGATCGCCGGCGTGCAGGTCGTGATTGCCGCGCACCAGAATCAGTTGCACAGCCGGATGTTGCGCGCGCCAGGCTGCAATCGCAGCCATCGTAGGCGCTGCCCGCGCCGTTTTCGCATGCAGAAAATCACCCAGAAAAAGCACGGTTGCCACCTCATGCTGCGCCAGCAGGTAGGTCAGCGCCTGCAGATTCTGCGCCGTGGTGCCATGCGGGACCGACACGCCCTGCGCCCGGAATGCGGCAGCCTTGCCAAGATGGATGTCGGCAATGATCAGCATCCTTTCGCGCGGCCAATAGACACACCGTTGCGGCAGCAAATGCAGGGTTTCTGAAGCGACGATTTGAATCACGGGCGAATTCTACTCCGGCGACGCTCGCGCCAGCGTGTCGCAGTCGAGGCTGCCATTGGCGGGATCAGGTGGCGGTCCGGACTCGGTCCCGGTCGGTCAACGCGTCCTGTTCCAGTTGCCTGACCATGCGTGCGACCCGATCGGACAATTTTTCGGTGCTCAGCATTTCGCGAAAGCGTTCGACCATCAGGGGAAAACCGAACGGCGTGGCGCGGCGCGTCACGAAAAACGCCAGTTCACGCTGTTGCAGTTCGACCAGCGTAGCGCGCAGCCGGGTCAACTCCAGCTCCTGCTCCAGCACTTCCTGTTGCGCCTGGGTAAGCAACAAATTGCCGCTGTCGTATTTGCGAAATACGTCGTAGAACAAACCTGACGATGCCTGCAACTGCCGCGTGCTTTTTGGCTGGCCGGGATAGCCCTGGAACACCAGTCCGGCGATGCGCGCGATTTCACGAAAGCGTCGACTGGCCAGTTCCGCGGCGTTCAGGCTGGCGAGCACGTCCTCGAGCAGATTGTCAGAGGCAAAGACATCGACCTGCGAGAGCAACGCCTGCCAGTCGAACGGCTCGCCGCACAGCAGTTCGAAGCCATAGTCATTGACGGCGATCGAGAAGGTGGCGGGTGCTCTTTTTGCGACGCGAAAGGCGATCAGCGACGCCAGCCCGATGTGCACCGACCTGCCGGCAAACGGGTAGACGAACAGATGCTGGCCTTCGCGGCTATGGTGGGTTTCCAGCACCAGCCGGCCGGCATTGGGCAATGCGGACCAGCGCTGCTGCAACTCCAGCAACGGGCGAATCGCCTGCATCTCCGGTCCCTGGTACTCGCCGCGCGAGGCCTCCTGCATACGGTCGAGCATCGCATGGGCAAGCTCGGACGACATCGGCATCTTGCCGCCGTTCCAGCGCGGCACGGCGCCCTTTTTGGTGGTCGCGCGTTTGACCAGCGCGGTCATTTCGTGGACCCGGATAAACTCCAACATGCGGCCACCGAACAGAAAATTGTCGCCTTTCTGCATCCGTGAGATAAACGACTCTTCGACGGTGCCGATCCTTCCGCCGCTGAGGAATTTGACCTGCATCGACGCATCCGCGACGATCGTGCCAATGCTCATCCGATGACGGCGGCCCAGACCACTATCCGGCACGCGATAGACGCCGTCCTGATCCTGTAGCACGCGTCGGTATTCGGGATAGGCGGTCAGGCTCTGCCCACCGTGCGCGACGAATCCGAGCGCCCACTCCCATTCCTCTTGCGTCAGATGGCGATACGACCATGCAGTGCGCACTTCCGCCAGCAACGCGTCCGGGCGAAAGCCACTGCCAAGCGCGATTGTCACCAGATGCTGGACCAGGACATCCAGCGGCTTGTCGGGCGCGTGCCGTGTTTCGATACTGCGGAGCGCGATGGCGCGTTTGGCGGCGGCAGCTTCCAGCAGCTCCATGCTGTTGGTCGGCACCAGCGTGATGCGCGACGGCCGACCCGGCGCATGTCCGCTGCGGCCGGCGCGTTGCAGCAGCCGCGCCACGCCCTTGGCGCTGCCGATCTGCAATACCCGCTCGACCGGCAGAAAGTCCACGCCCAGATCCAGACTCGATGTGCATACCACCGCTTTCAACGCCCCCTGCTTGAGACCGGCCTCGACCCACTCGCGCACCGACTTGTCGAGCGAACCGTGATGCAGCGCAATCACACCAGCCCAGTCCGGGCGCGCCGCCAGCAGATTCTGGTACCACAACTCGGCTTGCGAGCGCGTGTTGGTAAACACCAGCGTGGTCGCATGCGCTGCGATCTGGTCGATCACCGGCTGCAGCATTTGTAGTCCGAGGTGGCCGCTCCATGGGAACCTTGCAGGATGCTCCGGCAACAGCGTGTCGATCAGGATGGATTTGCGCACGGCGCCTTCCACGATGACGCCCGTGGCCTCGCCCAGCAATGCGGATTGCGCCTGCGCCAGGTCACCGAGCGTGGCAGACAGCCCCCATACCAGCAAGCCAGGCCGCCATTGGCGCAGTCGGGCGATGGCCAATTGCGTCTGCACGCCGCGCTTGTTGCCCATCAATTCGTGCCACTCGTCGACGATCAGCATGTCGAGCCCGCCGAAGCGCTGCGCCGCATCGGCCTGCGACAGCATCAGGCTGAGGCTCTCCGGCGTCGTGACCAGCGCGGACGGCAACTGGCGCTGCTGGCGCGCCCGCTCCGCCGAGGTGGTGTCGCCGGTGCGCATGCCGACAGTCCACCCTGGTTGCAGGTCGGCCAGCGGCGCCTGCAATGCCTGGAGCGTGTCGGCAGCGAGCGCGCGCATTGGCGTGAGCCAGATCACGCGCAGGCCGCGCGGCGGCTTTTTTTCTTTCAGCGCGCGCGACAGCGCGGCAAACCACACGGCGTAGGTCTTGCCCGATCCGGTGGTCGCATGCAGCAGCCCGGACTGGCCCTGCAACGCCGCCTTCCAGACCGCTTTTTGAAACGGAAAAATTTTCCAGCCGCGTTCGGCGAACCACTCGGTCGGCGTCACGCCAACATGCCGAGCAGTGTTTGCAGGGTATCGGCTTCGTCCACCGCTTTATCCTCGCGCATGCGCAACATGCGCGGAAACCGTACCGCCAGGCCAGCCTTGTGGCGACTTGAGCGCGCAATGCCTTCGAACCCGATTTCAAACACCATGGTCGGTTTGACGCTGCGCACCGGGCCAAATTTTTCAATCGTGGTGCGACGTATTCTGGCGTCGACGGCGGCGATTTCGACATCCGTCAAGCCGGAATACGCCTTCGCGAATGGCACCAGTTTGCGGTTGCCGACGTCGTCGCTGTCCCACACGGCGAAGGTGTAATCGGTATAGAGCGAGGCGCGGCGACCGCTGCCGCTCTGGGCATAAATGAGCACGGCATCGACGCTGAACGGGTCGACCTTCCATTTCCACCAGGTGCCGACGTCCTTGGTGCGACCGACCCCATACTGCGCCTCGACCGCCTTGAGCATCATGCCTTCGACGGCGCGCACGCGTGACTCGTCACGCAATGTCGCCAGCGCGGCCCAATCGGCAGCAACGATTGTTGGCGCCGACCGAAAACTGACCCACTTGTAGGCGTTGTGCCGACTGAAAACTGACCCAGGTGTTCTACTACTCCTGCCTAATTATTAGGCGG
>NZ_JAXCHT010000053.1:0-8210 GCF_035984655.1 Actimicrobium sp. GrIS 1.19
GTGAGTTTCGCCTGATATTTCTTCGACCTCATTGCTGCAGCGATGATGATGGGAACGCATGCCGAAATACCGGTTCATGAAACATTCAGGTTAGAACTCCGAGCAATGCATTGACGAAGGCATCCTGTACGCCGTACGCATGCGATGGCTCCCTGTCAATAGTAGATACTCGGAAAACCAGTCCATCCGGGATCACACCCTTGAGGCCGAAGGCGAGTTCTTTTACGCGTTTGTCGGAGCCACCGAGGGTGACCTGATTACCGATGGTGGTCCAGTACGTGACCGGCTCGTACCGCTGTTTCGACAGGTTAGTTTCCAGACGATTTACTACAATCGACCCCTGCTCCGTTTTTAGGACACTTGGTGTCAACGAGGTCAGTTCAAACCCTTGCGCCGGGTAGCAGACTTCCGGGTAGTGCACTTCGTTACCCTTGCGTTGATCCTGGCCGTATGCAATCGACAGCATCACGCGTTCACCGGCACTGTTGACGTATGTGCGCGTGAGCGTTTCGGAATACAGCTTGTTCAGCAAGGCAATGCGATCGGGGCTAATGATGTTAGCGGTTTGCTGGATCTCTTCTTTCCAGTCGCCAAACTGCTTCGGTACCGCGCGCTCAAGGGTGGATTTCGGTCGGCTTTGGGCAAAGTACGTGGTCGGTGTCATGACATGGGTTAGCCCGGTCGTCAGCAACATCAGCGCCCCGAGCGAAAAACTGACCAGCATCATCGGCTTCATGGTGCGCTCCGACTTGGCAAGGATTTCCTCGTCTCGCGCAGCTTGACGAAAAACTGCAGCATCGAATCCACTCCGAAAATCAGCAGCAGCGCACTGATGAACAGCACCATTCCGGCAAAGCCATGCAGGAAGCCCTGCCCGGCTTCATCGCCAAAGTAATAGGTGATCAGCGTCAGCGTGATGACACGGATCACATTGGCCGTGAATGAGATCGGGATGATCAGCATGGCCAGCCCGACATTGCGAATGAGCGACGTGTGCCGCACGACATTGAGGTAGAACAGGCCAAGCGCTTCAAGCGTGAGTAGCGTTTGCAAGCCCGCGCAGGCATCGGCGACCAGTAGCTGGTACTGGCCGATCTGCAGCACCACGCCAGTGCGGGCGATCGGATAGCCGACGAGATACAGCAACTGATCGGTGACATATGAGACGGCCATTTTCATTGGCAGCGTCAACGCACTGACCAGCGGACCTGGTAGCGGCACCATGAAAAGCATGAAGAAGAATGGAAACCATTGCACCTTCAGTGCGCTGCTTCCACGAGTGATCAGCAGGATGCCCACCAGCAGTACGATGAATGAGCCGAGCTCGCCCATGATGATGCCCTGCGAGCGACCCAACGCATACAGCAGCATGCCGGCAATGGCGATCGGCCAGCCCACCCAGGAACCTCTCTTGCCGTGGCTGGCTTCCAGCATCGGTTGCCATTGTTGCGTGATCAGCCAGAGTGACAAACACAGGATGATCGGGCCGTGGGCGTAGGCTTCGGTGCTCCAGATGCCAACGGCAAGATCGTAAAAGGTGGGCACATACAGCAACAGCAGGCCGGCCATGACTGGCCACCAGGTCATCAGCGCGGGTTTCCACGCCATGCTTTCGCGTTCGCTGATGACGGCAGTCATCAGTAATCCACCATCACCGAACCGACCACCTCCGCGCCGACACGTCCGAGTTGTTCGGCCACGGTGCCGATGTCAGCCAGGCTGGTGACATTCTTGCGGGCGACCAGCAACACGCCGCCGGCGCGCACCGCAATGGCCAGAGCATCGGCGCCGGCGGAGAAGGCCGACATGTCGAACAGGACGACGTCGTAGCGTTCGGCCAGATTGGCGGTCAGCTGATCGAAGGAACTGCGGTTGAGCAGCTCCTGTGGATTAGGCGGCAGCGTGCCGGCCTGCAGCACGGACAGATCAACGAAGGAATCGATTTTGGCGATGGCCTCCAGATCGGCGCGGCCGGCCAGGATATCGGACAGGCCCTGCTTGCCGGGCAAATTGAAAATCTGTTGCTGGCGTGGCGTGCGCAGGTTGGCGTCGACCAGCAAGGTCTGTTCGCCCAGCTGCGAAAACACCACCGCCAGATTGGCAGTGAACAGGCTGGCGCCCTCACCCGGGTTGACACTGGCAATGGCAAGTGTCTTGCGGCCGCTGGCGAACCAGCGCAGCATCAGCTGGCTGCGCACTGCGCGCAGCGCTTCGACCTGCGGGCTGAATGGCTGGTAGGCGGCGATCAGTTCCTTGGCGAAGTTGCCCTGACCCGGTTGCAGGTAAGGGTAATCAAACTGACGTGCCAGCACCTGTTCGATGTCGGCATCGGTAATCAGGCCGAGGCTCTTGGCGGCTTCACCGAAACGCAGGCCCTTTTCCTTTTGCTGGCGCAGGATGCGCTCGGCGTCTTCCGGCTTGATCTTGCCCATGTCGAGCAGCACACGGCCGATGCTGGATTCACGCAGGAGGTCGAGGGGGACCACTTCGGCGGCGTTGGATTGGGTCATTTGGCGGTCCATGCTCAGATCGCTTTCAGGTTGCGTTGCAGGGCGCTATTGCGGCCGAACAGTCGGAACCGCGCACGTTTTGGCGGGTTCCAGTTGATTTCGCCGAGCACCGGCAGCTTCAGCACTTCGACCAGATCTTCCGGCGCGCGGATGCGGCGGTCGAGCAATTCGGCCAGCAGCCCGAGGCCGACGCCGAGCATCGTGCCGAGGAAAATCGAGACCAGAATATTGAGCTGAATCTTCGGGTTCGACGGCGTCAATGGCGCCACGGCGGCAGTGAGGATGGTGATGTCGGTCTGATTCGACTGGCCTTCCAGATTGGTCTGGGTGAAGCGCTGCGTGGTCGATTCGTAGGCGCGCTGGGCGCTTTCGACTTCGTTGCGCAGCAGTTTCAGGTCATCGCGGGTGCGGTTAATTTCGAGCACCTTGATCTTTTGCTTTTCCAGCGCGGCGCGGATTTCTGCTTCGCGTTGCTGGTAGATGCGGGCGCTGTTGCCGACGCTGTTGGAGGCGGCCTTGATCTGCTCATTGAGTTCGGAACGCAGCTTGTCGACTTCGGCCTTGGCACCCAGATACTGCGGGTGATTCTTTTCGAGGCGTTGCGACACTTCGGCGAACTTGGATTCGGCGTTGCCGAGGCTGGCTTTCAGGTTCTGGATCAGGCTGTTGCTCATCACGTCCGGCGATTCGCCAGCGCCGGCGCCAGAAGCCTGGCTGCGGCGCGAGGTCGCTTCGATCAACTGCGCCTGGGCGGCGACCAGCTGACCCGACAGTTCATTGAGGCGGGCGGATTCCACATCGATCCCGTCGATGCGGCTGTCGGAACTGACGATGCCGTTATCTTGCTGGAACTTGGAGAGCTTCTTCTGCGCGGCTTCGAAGTTGTCGCGCAAGACCTTGATCTGGTCGTTGATGTAGATCGCGGCGCGCTTGGCCGGTTCGACCTTGAGCTGGATGCTGGTGAGCTGGTACGCGGAAGCGAAGGCATTGGCCACGGCAGCCGCAAATTGCGGGTCGGCGGCCTTGTAGTTGATGTCGAGCACACTGCTCTCGCGCGACGGCACGACTTCGATTTTGCGCAGGATCAGGTCGGCCAGCCAGTCGCGGATGGAGCCGCGCCCCTGGGTCGCCTCGCTGAATTGTTGCAGCACGGCCGGACCTTCGGCCATTTTCAGGTCATCGATCACCTTCAGCGCGACGCTGCGGCTGTTGATGATGTCGACCTGCGTCGCCATGTAACCCGGCGTCAGCTGGGCCGGCAACGGCATGCCGGTGACCGGGTCGGCGCCCTTGTAATTGAGTACCAGCGAGGCCGTGGCCTTGTAGGTCTTCGGCAGCAGGAAGCTGACCACGGTGGTCACCACGACTACGACCGCCAGCGTGATCAGGATGATCTTGCGGCGCGCGTACAGGATGCGCAGAAACAGGGTGAAGTTCATGGACGGCTACTCGCGACGGTGGGGCACTTCGGGGAAATCAAAACAGGCTTTCCTGCACGAACACGACGTCATCGACCTGGATCAGATCGTCGTGTTTGGCGGTGAGCACCTGCAGGTTGCCGCCAGCGTCGCGGCGCTTGATGCGGATGTTGCGTTCGGTGCCGCGCAAGGTCAGGCCGCCGCCGACCGACAAGGCCTGCAGGACGGTCATGCCGCGTTCGAGCCGGAACTGGCCGGGGCGTTGCACTTCGCCGTAAATGTAGAAGCGCGCGGCGCGGTCGACGTAGACCACGTCGCTGCCGTTGAGCTCGATGTTCTGCTTCATGTCGCCGCTTTGCATCATGTCGTGCAGGTCGATCACTTCGCGGGTGCTCTTGCCGTTGCGGTTGCGGATCACGGTGATCACGTCGCCGCCTTCGGGGTTGGCGCCGCCGGCCAGCGCCAGCACGTCGGTCAGGGTGCGCTTGCCTTCAATCGGATAGCGCCCCGGCCGCAGCACCTGGCCGAGCACGGAGACCTGCTGGCTGGTCAGCACGGTGACGATGATGTTGACCTGGGCCTTGCGCAGAAAGCCGCCGCTTTCGAGCAGGCCGCCGATTTTCTTCTCGGCCTGGGAGGTCGACATGCCGCCGATGGCGACTTCGCCGACTAGCGGAAAGGTGATGCTGCCGGTTTCGCTGACGCGGGTTTCCAGCGTCAGGTCGGGATTGCCGTAGACAGATACTTTCAGTACATCGCCGGCACCGAGCAGGACGTCTTCGGCCTGGGCGGCGCCGACCAGCGTACTGAACAACAGCGCCAGCATCCACATGAACATTCGTTTCATTTCGTTGCTTCCATTTTGATCAGCAGATTGTGACGCAAGCATTTCACGGCATGCGGCCGGAACACCTTGTTGTCACTCAAGGGTTGGGTTAAAAGGCCCGGCGGTTGCAACGATGCCGCGTCCGCCGGACCCCCGCCAACTTACAGCGTTTATCAGAGCCCGGCAACACCGCGCTTGATGTGATCGTCAGTGACCGGCTTGGCTGCCGCGCCAGCCGCGGCGGGCGCTGCGGGTGTTGCGGCAGCGGCGGCGGGTGCCGCTGGTACCGCTGGTACCGGCGCGGTCTTGTCCTTGCCCTCGCCTGCCTTCGGCTGATTCAGGTAGACGATTTTTGCACTGGCACGCAAGCGCGCCAGTTCGGCTTCGGAGGCTTCCTTGTTCTTCTTGTTCATCAGGAACTGGCCAATCTGGGGTGCGGCCATGGCTGCGGTGATCGGGTTGTCCTTGATGTCGGCCAGCGCGACCAGCACGTTGCGGTCACCTTCCTGAATCACGAACATCTGGCCTTTTTTCATGCCGATCAATTTCTTGGTCAGCTCGGGCGGCAGGTCGGCGGTGCTGCGTGACATTTGGTTGCGTGCGTACGGAATCTTGTGGCCATCGAGCCATGCCGTTACTTCATCGAGCGACTTGGCGTTACCCAACAAGACCTTCAGTTCGTCGTTGAAATCCTTCGACGCGATGATCAGTTGATTCATGTCGAAGACCTTGCGCTGCGAGAAGATCTCTGGATGGGCGTTGAAGTAGGCTTCGATTTCGTCCTTGGTCGGCTTGGGCGTGTTGGCCAGCCGTTTTTGCAGGTAGGCCTGGGCGACGATCTGGGCCTTGGCGCGTTCGATCGCCTGCACCACCATAGGATCGCGGTCGACCTTGTCGCGCGCGGCTTCGCCCTGCAGCAACTGGCGGTCGATCAGCGCTTCCAGCAGTTGCTTGGTGGCGGCGTCTTTTTGCGCGGCCGGGACGTTGCTGCGGGCCAGTTCTTCGTTGACCTGATGCACAGTGATTTCCTGGCCATTGACCTGCACCAGCGACTGACCCGGCTCTTTTTCCTTGCTGCCGCAGGCGGCCAGCACCACCACCACGGCGATCAATGCTGCCTTGCTCAATGCGTGCTGCCCGACCAACGATACTGTGCGACCTGCCATGATGGCGTTCCTTAACTGGTTAAGACTGACCGCTGCGCGCATCGGCAGCCGGGCAGAAAAAATGGCGTCCAGATGATCTGGCCCGCCATGAACATGTAAACAGCCAACGCGTTGCGTCAGTTCGACTTCCAGGAATCGCGTGAGCGCTTGCGACGGCGCACCTGATATACCACAAAACCGACGCCTAACACCAACATTGCCCAACCTTCCGGCTCGGGCACGTGCGACATCTTGCGTGCTTCGAGGTGCAATGGCGCTGCCTTGACATCTGGCGTCACTGCGACAGCGGCGGCGTTGGCCAAGCTGGAGCCGGCCAGTAAAACGGACAGAATCAATGCTCGACATGTCTTCATGACAACGCTCTCCTGTGATCGTGAATTCGGGACTGCGGGTGCGGCCGGCACTGCGACCGACGGGTTGCCGGATGGTTCCTGCAACCGCCGGCGTAGTGTAGCTGTCCTATATGACAACATAATGACCGGCAACTTCACTGGGCCCCGGCCAAGACTCAGGCCGCAATCGCCGTCAGACGCTCCAGCCGCTCCAACAGTTTCTGCAGGTTCGGCAACGAAATCAGATGCGCGTAGATGCTCGACAGATGACCGGTGCGCGCCAGTTCCAGCAAATCGGCGTCCGCCAGTGCATTCAGGCGCGCTTCATCGACCACGTGGAAGCCATCCATCGAAATGGTGGCGCCGTTGTTCAGGGTGGCATTGACCACGCGCGGAATCAGCAGATCCAGCTTGCGCAGGTGCTTGACCATCACCGTGGTTTGCGAGGTGAAGGCGCGGTATTCGTTGAGGAGATCGAGCATGCCGTTGAGCAACGGTGTGTTGGCGCCATCTTCGGCGAACAGGCGCTCGCCGTCTGGCGCGCCAAAACCATCCGCCGCGGAATCGATCAGCACGCGCGACTCTTCGGCGGAATCATCGATTTGCAGCACGAACGGATAGCGCCGCACGAAGGCCGGAATGTACACGCCATCCCATTTGCCATCGGCCCGCACGCTCAGGTTTTCGTTGTCGCGCAGGCCGGTCAGCGCGACCGGGACGCCGCCATCGCCTTCATCGAGAATGAAAACGATCGGGTATTCGTGGCACACCATGGCAAATTCCACAGCCGCAAGCGGAATCGAATTGGTTTTGGCTGCATAGCGAAAACCGCTAGATTGCAACTTCAGGCGCAGATCGCGATGCACGTTGCGATCAATGATTACCGGTTTTTCGTAGAAAAGTAATGTGGTCATGGCGGCAGTCTAGTGGTTTGGACGCAAGAGTGTATATCGTCCACGTTACATTGCAATGACCAAAGTGGGCGGTGAGCGGACTGGGGGAGCGGGTGATTTCGATCGTTACTCGCGCCCCCGGTTTCAGCCGAGCCAGCTGCGCCGATTTAAAATGATGGGGACTGTCCCACGCTAATATCCTCTTCGGTCGGCTCTGATTCCAGCGTTTCAACAGGCTCTGCGGTCATTTCTTGAGCGATGCGCAGCGACTCGCGACCGGGCTGAATTAATCTCTGCCCTTTGCGCAGGCTTGCTCTCGTTGGCCCAGCGTACGAGCGCTGGCCTACTGTCATCGAGTGTCCCGCCATGGCCGCGGCTACTTCAGCCCCGAACTTGCGCTCAAAATTTGCGCGGGCCTGTCCGCGTAGCGTATATAAGGTCATCCATCTTTCGGGATGCATTGGCCAAATCATCTTTGACATGTTACTGAGTATCTTTGAAGTCTCGTGCGTGTATTCTTCTTCGGCAGCACTCTTTTGCATCTTTGTCTTTTTTAAAAAATCATCTCGCAGAAAAATATGCCGGCGGATATGATCTTGTTCCACACCGGGGTGAATAATAAAGTCGCGCCGGGAGGGTGGTTCGCCTACCTTTCTCTTTGCCGTCTGCACTGTCAGCACAATGCTTCCCTCGGGAGTATCGTCTTGATACAGTCTATTTCTTTCATATTCTGCTAATTCGACGTTGGACCATTCTGCTGGACGGAGTCCAGTTGCCATCGTCGCAATCGCAAATGATTGGGCCCGCATGGACGATTTTCTACTCGCACGTTTGCCGGTGGCGAGTTCGCTAATTAATTCGTCAAAGAACTCAAGCTTGATCGATTTCGGTCTTCGCGGCGCTAGGATTCGATTTTCGCTTTGGCTATACCCATATTGATAAATTGGTTTATTCACGACAATGAGTGTCGCTAAGGAAACGCGGAACAAATCGAATTCCGCCTGTTCGACGGCGTAGCGCGGATTTTTTGTTCGCGTTACGTCGAACGTTTGCGATTTTTCCTGT
>NZ_JAXCHT010000054.1:0-8206 GCF_035984655.1 Actimicrobium sp. GrIS 1.19
GGTGAGTTTCGCCTGATATTTCTTCGACCTCATTGCTGCAGCGATGATGATGGGAACGCATGCCGAAATACCGGTTCATGAAACATTCAGGTTAGTGGAATCAAATTCGCTGCATGCGAAAACATTTGATGTGCAACTCATCGAAATTATTTCTGCCGGCCTATCAGATCGGAAAGGTTGATATCTCACTAGCAGTTAATGTGCCTCGCTATCCAACGCTTGCTCGAGGCGCGCTAAGCTGGCTATCTTGCTGCGTTTCAGCGCATCAAGCGCGTGCGTCCACACGGGCTCCTCACTGGAATCGGTCTTCGTCACGGTGCAACGTGCCTAAGCTAGTGCGAAGTTATCAGTCTTTTTACTCACTGAAATTCAATGAGATTTGGCGCGGTGGCCTTGCTAGCAATCGAGTTACCACGATCTCACTTGCATGCATCAATGCATCGAAAACGTTTTTTTCAGTTCGTCGATGGCAAAATCTTCGGCCTTCTTGGCTTCAGGTACCACCGCACCCATACCAAAAAACTCGTGAGCTACGCCTTTATAATCCTCGTAAGCAACCGTTACACCGTCTTTTCTGAGGCGGTCCGCATATTCCTTGCCTTCAGTGCGCAGTGGGTCGATTTCGTCAGTGATAACGGTTGCTGGCGGTAAGCCCTTTAGCGTTTCTGCCTTCATCGGCACCGCATAGGGATTCGTGCCGTCTTGCGGAGTTGCGTAATATTTAAAGAACCACTGCATCATGGCTTTGTTTAACGGCTTTGCCTGGGCGTTGGTTTTATACGATGCATTGTTCATGTCATTGTTCGTGACCGGGTATACCAGCAGTTGGTGAATCGGTAACGTCGCCTTTTTGTCACGTGCCATCATCGATACGACAGTCGCAAGATTACCGCCCGCGCTTTCACCGCCCACGGCAACCCGTGTTGGATCCCCGTTAAATTCCTTCGCATGCTGCAGCACCCACAGATAAGCGGCATAGGCGTCATTCGGTGCGGCGGGGAATTTATGCTCCGGAGCCCGATGATAGTCAACGGCGACCATGATGGCATTGGCGCCTTTTGCCAAGGCGCGTGGAGACGCGTCATACGTCTTCGTATCCGCAATCACAAAACCACCACCGTGGAAGTACACCATCACGGGAAACGGACCCGCGCCAGGGGGCGTGTAAATGTGGACAGGAATATCGCCTAATGGTCCCGGAACACTCATGTCCGTCACGGTAATACTCGGATCCGGCGTCGAACTCTTAGCCTGCTGCTGCATGACTTTCTTGACCGCGTCCGCCGGCGTTGGCTGTTTTCTTGCGTCCTCAGAGGTCAATGTTTCGATTGGCTTGCCGCCAAGTGACTTCAACGCGTCCAGAACCGTCTGCATCTCTTTGTTGGCTTTGGGTGGCGTCTGTGCCGTCGCAGCGCTGGAGGCGACCACGGCAGCTGCTACCACAGCAGTTATGAACAGCTTGTGTTTGGAATTCATTAAATCCCCTATTTGAAATAATTCAATTTGACGAAAAATCAAGTTTGAAAATTCTCGATTTTAAAATCAAGAGAAAGCACCGATTTCGCAGATCAGCGATAAAGCTTATCGAATATCCTCTGGCGATGAGAAGCACGGGCAAGCGCGGCCTGGCCAAAAATTAATTCAGGCTTCTGAAGGCTCAAATCATTAAACGACATGGGCTTCCTTCCATTTTTGCTATTGGTCGCGATCTCAAGGGCCCGTGCGCAGGCACGCCGGCAAAGCCACGTCCAGGCAATTACGTGCCTGGCTTTAAAATGACCTTGGTCCAGCCCTTTTTGCGCTGGTCAAAATTTTCGTAGGCACCGGGCGCATCAGCCAGCGCCAGTTCATGCGAGATGATCATCGAGGGCTTCGCCTTACCGACGTGAATCAGATTGCACAGCTTCCGGTTATAGGCTTTTACATTTGCCTGGCCGGTAGCGATGCGTTGCCCCTTGATCCAGAACTGCCCAAAATCAAAGGCAATCTTGCCTTCTCTGGCGAGCGGATCTTGCGCTTTTGGGTCTTCTGGCAAGAACACGCCGACAACGCCGATGCCACCAGTCGGTTTGACCGTCTTCACCAGGTTGTTCATGGTCAGGTTCGGCACTTCCTTGCCGTGGAGGTTGCAACACTGGTAGCCAACGCACTCGCAGCCGCGGTCAGCGCCCTGCCCATCAGTCAGCTTCATGACCTCGTCGACGCCGCCGCCTTCCGTGTCGTCGATGGGCGTGGCGCCGATTTTTTCTGCCAGCTTCAATCGGTCCTTATGCGTGTCGACCACAAACACTTGACTGGCCCCTTTGACGAACGAAGAAGCTGCCGCCATCAGCCCCACAGGCCCGGCACCATAGATAACGACTGTGTCGCCCGGCTTGACGCCGGCCAATTCGGTAGCGTGATAGCCGGTCGGAAAGATATCCGACAGCATGACGTAATCGTTTTCCTTTTCCTCGGCATCTTCAGGCAGCACGAGACAGTTGAAGTCGCCATACGGCACCCGCAGCAGCTCGGCCTGTCCACCGCTGTATGGGCCCATGCCGGCAAAGCCATAGGCGCCACCGGCCATGCCTGGATTAACGGTCAGACAGAACCCGGTCAGGCCGCGCTCGCAGTTCTCGCAGAATCCGCAACCGATGTTAAAAGGAAGGCATACCATGTCGCCGACCTTCACGCGGTCGACGGCTTTGCCGATCTCGATAACCAGACCGAGGTTTTCATGGCCGAGGATCCGGCCGGGTTCCATGTTCGTGCGACCTTCATACATATGCAGGTCGGAGCCGCAGATGTTGGTGCTCGTGACCTTGACCAACACATCGGTGGCTTTCTCAATTTTGGCGTCCGGCATCTCTTTTACCTGAACGTCACGTGGTCCGTTATATACAAGTGCTTTCATGGGAGATCCTTAAATAATGTTGAGCGAAAGTGCGAGGGGCTGATCCATGCCGGCAAGGACGCTGGCACTAAAGTGGGACGACGACTGCTTGAAGATCGGTATCGGCTGACATCAGCCCAGCGGCGCGTAACGGCACTAGCACTTTTCGACCGTTGGCTTTTGCTCATCAAGTTGAATCTGAAAGTGCATGAATCAGAAACAAAGCGCGCCGTGCGCGTGTCGGTCGCTGGACTTGGTGGCCTAAAGCAGGCCCATCACCGACGCGAGCGATGAAAACTAATTGTCAATGTAGACAACCAAAGCTTGGTTGTCTGTTCGGTAACTCTCATTTGCAACCGCGCATGGACACGTCAATAGAGAAAAGGCGTTGGCGTATGCCGCCTGGAAGAGATATTTTTCTGCCTGGTAAGGAGCGAAAGGCACGCATCCTAAGGCCCGTTGCGGATGATTACGTTTCGGTCAGCCGCAACCTCGTCCGAAGTTAGGTGACCGTACCCCAGAATTAGTACCAGCCATTAGTAGAAATTTCTCCACGCAATCTGAGGACAAAAAGCGCGGGGTCAATCTTGTCGAAGGCGGCATCGAGCACTTCGAGGCTCACACTTTCATGGCGCAGTGCAAACTCGACATCGCCCAATGGGGTATCGTTGCTCGCGACGCCAGACGGAATCGATATCAAGACGGCGGTGTCGTGCCGCTTGTTCACCGCGCTGATGATTTCAGCGACCTGCACAAACGGTCACACATTCAATTCCAACAAATCGACATGGCGGGCATAGCCTACTTTTTTCAGTTTTTGGCGCCGCGCAAATCGAAGTTTGTTCGTACGAATCGAATCGTATTCACAAAATGCTGATTTTTAGCCAGTTTATCGAAATTCGTTCACGAACCTACATTTAAGGACGACCGAGCGCCTCGTTCGCGCAGGGCAGGAGGAGGGTGCCGTGCGCGAGTGATGTCCTGGACTGAACGTCACCCGGCAGCACTGGAGGATTGGTGAAGCGCTAATGATTTGTGTTCACAACATTGGCCGCCCGTCTGTGGGTCGATTTAACCGACCGACCACTGACCGCGACGCGCCTCCCTTCTGTGAAAACGGAAAGCGATTGCGTTCCTGGCGAACCGAAGTCGGCGGTTGCCCCCCGCTATGTCAGCGGGTGCGCAATTACCAGACGCTGTCTGATGATTCTGGCTGGCCGCCGACTTGCACAAATGACGTCATTGGGCCGCCATTGCCCCCAGTCGGCTCAAACTGGCCGCCGTCAAATCTCACTCAGTATCCTGTGCCGACCGGTGCCCACGCGACGCGCACTGTTGATCGAACAACCGTTGCTCCTCGCTCCCGCCTTGGCGAAGGAGCTGCAGGTTGGCCGTCCATGGCAATACTCTCAACAGTGTAGAGAGGTTCGGTGAAGACACGCAGAACGCATAAAGCCGTTTCATGCGCCGCAGGTCACAACATGGCCTCTCTTGCGAATTTCTCCATCGCCCGGCTGCGATTGTCACGCTCGGTAGTCACATACACCGAGGTCGTCGCCAGCGACGCGTGCCCGAGCAGGTCGCGCAGCATCGCCAGGTCGCCGCCACTGTGCAGGAACTGCGTGGCGAAGGTGTGCCGCAGCCAGTGCGTCGAGGCGCGTCGAATGCGCTCCGCGGCCTGATGCCGTGCGGCCGGCAAGCCGTCGGCCACCTCGGCAAAGAATCCTTTCAGGATGTCGTACAGGCGCGACTGGCTCAGCGGCCGGTCTGCCACCTGCGTGGCGGCATCGACCTCCAGCGCCGCGATGACCGGGCTGTCGGGCGGCGCCGCGTCGAACGACACGTGGCCGCGCCGCTGGAAATCGCGGCGCAGTTCATCGATCACACACAGCGGCAACTGCACGACGCGCACCTTGTCGCCCTTGCCGGTGATCCGTACTTCCCATTGCCGATCGGCGTGACCGCCGTCCTCCTCGTTGCCTTCGCGCGTAAAACAGGTGAACTGGTTCCTGCGCAGGCTCACCAGTTCCGACAGGCGCGCGCCGCTGCTGTAGGCCAGCACCAGGATCAGGCGCAGGCGCCAGTAACGGGCGTCGCGCGCCATCTGCGCCAGATGCTGCCTGATGGCGTGCCACTCGGCGCGCGTCAGTGCGCGCGTGACGTCGATGTGGTCGTCGCGCCGGGCCAGCCAGCCGATCGCCTTGAACGGATTGCCGTGCAAATAATGCTGGTCGGTGAGCCACTGGCACAGCGACTGGATGATCACCAGCGCCGTCTTTTGCGATGCGGCCGACAAGGGCCCGGCGAACGGTCGCCACCAGGCCGACCAGCGCGGCGTGCCGCGCGCGCCCAGCCACCGGTCTTGTCCGACGGTGAATTTCTGCGACCAGATGGCCGGCGTCACGCGCCCGAGGTCCCACAGGAAGTCGCGGTAGGCGATGCAGTCTTCCACCGTCAGCGATGACACCGGCTTGCGCTGCTCGACCAGCGCCCACAGCACGAAGCGCTCGGCTTCCTTGCGGTAGGAACGCTGGGTGTGGCCACCCGGTTTGCACTGGTTCAACCACGCCTGGATAGCCGCCAGATCGTTGTGGGCGGACAGCAGCGAACGGCTGCCGCGGTTGCTACCGTTGGCGCCGTCGAGCGCGTGGGGAACTAGCAGGTTTTCCAGGGGAACGATGCCGGTGCGCAGCGGCGCCGGCGGGTGCTGCGGCAGGTCACGCCGGGGTGACAAGGCGCGCGTAGGCAGCACAATCCCGAGCGCCGACGACACGCCCGGATCAGTCAGCCAGCGAACGATCTGCGCGGCGGCTTTTTCACCGGCCTTCGGAACCTTGCGGTACCAGCGATAGCCCAGTGCGTTGATGGCCTCGACCAACTCCGACAGCCGATGGATGCCGGCGGCCTTCAGGCGCGCCGCCAGCGCCGGATCGAGCCAGCCGTCGACGCCGTCGTCCAAAGTCGGATCGACCGCAATCAAGCCTTCGAGCTGGCGCAATGCGGCCAATTGCTGTTTTCGCAGGCGTTCGTTACGCCGGGACTGGTGCGTGGCGCGCGCCGATGTCGCGCCGTACTGCGCGGTGAACAAGGCAATGAGTTCTTCCTCGGAATACACCTCGCACGGGTCGCGTTCCAGCCGGAATGCGTCGAGCGCTGGCACGTCACCGCAATCGGTCTGCTGCAGGCGTTCGGGGGGCAGCGCCAACAACCGGGCCATCGAGGGACGGGCCACTCGCCGCGCCGCGACCAGCAGCGGCGCGCGGATCCAGCCGATGGTCGAACGCGCGACGCGGCGGTCGGTAACGGCCTCGTCGACAGCGGCGGCGTTCTCCAGATAGTGCTGCGCCAGCGTGCCAGGATCCAGACCCTCGAGGTAGCCGCGATAGAAGGCGAAGTGCGCGCGCGTGAGGCGAATCAGGACGGTTCCGCATTCGACCCAGCCACCGCGCATAATGCCATCCTGATCGCGACGCCGACAGCCAACTTGCCGCATGCGAAGCGCGGCCGCAACGCGCAGCGCGGGTGAGTCGCGATGCCGCCCTGCCCTGCCCCGCCATCATCGGTCAGGCTGTGGGGCTCAATGCGCTTGCCAACTCCAGGGGTTGATGACGGTCAAACCGGCCGCCTCAAACGGAGCCGTATCGCGTGTGGCGACGGCAAAACCCTGCGCCGCAGCGATCGCGGCAATATAGCCATCGGCGGGCGCAATGGCTTCCCCCCTACTGCGGGCGCGGGCGCGCAACGTTGCATACGCGCGCGACGCAGGGTCATCGAACGTCAGGATGCGCCCGGCAAACAGGGGCAGGACACGCTGCTCGAGACTGACGTGCAGCGTCTCACGGCGTTTGCCCTCGGGCAGGACGGCGATGCCAAAGCGCAGCTCGGCCAGACTGATCGTCGACAGGAACAGCGTATCAATGAGTTGTGCATCGATCCAGGCCAGCACGTTCAGGTCGCCCGACGCCTTGAGCGGCGCAGACACAACGTTGGCATCGAGCAGAATCAGGCCAGGTCCACTGACTCGCCTGGTGTCCGGTCGCGCGTGATGTCGAGATCGACACCGCCGGCTTCGCGGCCAATGTCAGCCAGAAGCGAGCCCAGTTTGACGCGTGTCTCGGGGCGCACGGCGTTGTCGAGGATGGCGCGGATCTCCGCTTCGGTGCTGCGGCCATGCTGGGCGGCGCGAACGCGCAAGGCGCGGTGGGTCTCATCGGGTAAATTACGCACGATCACAGTGGCCATTGCAATTGCTCCCTACAATTAATGCCTTTGATGACGACGGATCACATGTGATCGCCACTTGCACCACCACGTCCCTCTTCTGCCCGGACACGAGGTACGACGCCAGGCGCAGTGCAGTGGCAATTGTTGCGGACCTCAGTTAAGCCAGCGTGATGGCGCCTCGGTATTGCGCCACCGTCGCGTCATTGGTGACAAGAGTGATGCCCTCGACCCTTGCCTGCGCAATCAGTAGCCGGTCGAATGGGTCCTTGTGAATCGGCGGCAGCGCATCGATTGCCACCACATGCTCGCTCAGGATGGGCAGCTCGTGGTAGCCGTTGTCCAGCAGGCCGCGCCGCAGCAGGCGTGCATCGACCTGAAAGTCGGGCCTGTCCAGTCCCCGCTTGATGGCGATTTCCCAGATGCTGGCGACGCTGAACAGCAGTTCGTTGTGTGGATCAGCCATCAACTGTCGCGCGCCTGGCGGCAAGCTGTCGCTGCCGTCCGCGGCCCAGATCAGCAGGTGCGTATCGAGCAGCAGTTTCAAGGCTTGCCCTCGAACAGGCTCTCAATGTCGCCGGCCCCCATCGTGTTGAAGTCGTCCGGCACCTTGATCTGACCGGCCATGAAGCCGAATCGCTTGATTTCCGACGCGTCCGGCGTGTCCAGGGCGGTGACCTTCACCATCGGCTTGCCCGCCTTCGCGATGACGAACGATTCGCCGCGGGCAGCCATCTCGACTAGCTTGGAGAGCTGGGTTTTGGCCTCGTGGATGTTGTAAGTTTGCATGGCAACCTCAGATAGGTTAGGTTCAATGAACTAAGTCTATATGAGGCGTGCCAACAGGGCAAGCCGCTTTTTTTGACCCTTGGCGACGTCAATGGGGCGGAATTAACCTTATGTCAAATTTATTCAACGGAGAGTAAGCCACGCTTTCAGCGCCGACCCACCATAATTATCGTCGACGCACAACCAAGAACGAAAACCGAAAATTAGGGTCAGCACCAAGACCGTCTGACCTGACCGGGGATTTTAAGACCACGGATAATTTGAGAAGATAGCTCCTTGCGACAGCGAGGAAGCCATGAGGAAGAGCCGATACAGCGACGA
>NZ_JAXCHT010000055.1:0-7751 GCF_035984655.1 Actimicrobium sp. GrIS 1.19
ACAGGAAAAATCGCAAACGTTCGACGTAACGCGAACAAAAAATCCGCGCTACGCCGTCGAACAGGCGGAATTCGATTTGTTCCGCGTTTCCCTAAAGATCCGCACCATGGTTGCCGATAACAGGAAGCAGGTCATCAGGAGCACACAATGAGCATCAATTCCATTGCCAATCTGGCCAGTAATGTGGCCGCCAGCGGTGCCGATCCCACGGTCGGTTATACCGTGCTGAAAAAAGCCCTGAATATCGAGGCGGCCACCGCCAGCACCTTGCTGGCCGCGCTGCCTCCCGTGCAATCCACGCAAAACCTGCCGGCCAATCTGGGCCGCACCATCAACACCACGGCTTGATCTGCCACGGCAACTGCCGGCAGGTTGATCAGCCCTTGATGGATGTAATGCGCAGCCCTGCCAGGTCCGCCTTGGCCCGGGATGCATTTTCTGCAGGCCATCCTGCTGCATCCAGGCACGCCACGCCGCGCGCTCTGAACGCACCGCTAACCCTCCCATGATTCACCTTTAAGGCGATTCGGGCTTTGCGTTCAAGCGTGGTCAGGCGCAGATATTTCTCTTTTCCCGCAGTGAACCCGTGTTGCGCTCAACGAAACACGCCGCCGCAATGAATGCGTTGCAGGCAAGCAGGGGGGATCGGCAGCATGATTGCGCACTGTCGGCGCAGCCGCGTGCAGGGTGGGGACTGCATGGAAAGATTTCTGGCGACGTGCGGCTGCCGTGGCAGCGGCCGGTCGCAGTGTGATGCGGGGAATACACCGGTGCAGGGCGGATCATCCGCCCTGCATTGCGGTTGCGGCACTGCGCAGGTGTGCCTGCGCAGCCCGCCGTGCGTTATGGCGTGTCTTTGGCGTCCTGGCCGGTCGGCACCTTCATGCCGGACATCTGGGCGTATTTGGCGAAGTGCTTGCGCGCCATGGCGACCAGCTGGTTCTCGCTCGGATGATCCACCACCTCGTAGCCGACGATGCGCAGCGCGGTCTGCGGCCGGTGTTTCTCAACAAAGTGGCGGAAATCGGCCAGCCCGTTGTGTCCGCCGACCACCAGCACTTCGGCAATCCCGTCAAGCGCATCGCAAACATGCGCGAAGAATTCGTGTTCGGTGCGCACACCGCTGCCGTGCTGGGGCGTGAACTTCAGGTGCTCACGGACCTTTTGCTCGACCACCTGTTCGGAATCGAACTGCAGGACTTGCGCAGACTGATGATCGACGAAGGCGACAGCGTGAAACAGCGGGGAGGAAGGAGTACTTGATGTCATGATTGTGCCTTGTGAGCTGTGAGGAAGCCATAGCCTGCGCCAGCGCGTGCCGCAAGTCTGTGCGACAGCGAACTTGCACCTGGCCACCATGACACCGTTGCGCCCAACGCACCTCCGCGCGCTGCGCCACGCCTGCGGCGCCGGCGAGCGTGGCAGCGGCTGCCGAACCGGCTGCGCTTGCGGGTCAGGCACGGCAGCCGATCAGGCGTTGGCGCGTCTGAACTGGTCTATACTTTCGCGTTCACTTCCGGGCGCGCATGCGTCGCTTATCGAGGCCTATGAAACGTCCCCTGCTGATTGCCTTCCTGTGCCTTTGCGGCGTCATTGCCTTCTTCGTCACCATGCTGTTCGGTTACGCCTTCGTGATCGTTGCTCCCGGCATGCCATCGCTGGAGGCGCTGACCGATTACAAACCAAAAATTCCGCTGCGGGTGCTGACTGCCGACCATGTCCTGATCGGTGAATTCGGCGAGGAGCATCGCGACTTCGTGCCGATCAAACAGATCCCGGCGCACATGAAAAATGCCGTGCTGGCGATCGAAGACAGTCGCTTCTACGAGCACGGCGGGGTCGATTTCGTCGGCCTGCTGCGCGCCATACTCAATGACTTGCGGGGCGGTTCGGCGCAGGGCGCGTCGACCATCACGATGCAGGTGGCGCGCAATTTCTTCCTGACGCGCGACAAGACCGTCGCGCGCAAGGTGAGTGAAATCATGCTGGCCTACAAGATCGAGCGCGCCTTGTCCAAGGAGCAGATCCTGGAGTTGTACATGAACCAGATCTATCTCGGCCAGCGTGCCTACGGCTTCGGGAATGCGGCACAGACCTATTTCGGCAAACCGCTGGCGGAGCTGAGCATCGCCCAGTCGGCCATGCTGGCGGGGTTGCCAAAAGCACCGTCGGCGTACAACCCGATCGTCAATCCGAAGCGCGCCCATCTGCGCCAGCAATACATCCTGCAGCGCATGCGCGAGCTGGGCCTGATCACCCCGGCGCAATTCGAGCAGGCCGCGGCCGAGGACATCAAGGTACGCAGCGCCGGTCGCCTGTATTCCAGCCACGCCGAATATGCCGCTGAAATGGTGCGCCAGACCCTGTATGCGCAGTACAAGGACGAGGTGTATACGCGCGGCTTCACGGTCATCACCACGCTGCGCTCGCGGGATCAGGATGCCGCCTATGCCGCTGTACGGCGCGGTGTGATGGACTACGAGCGGCGCCACGGCTATCGCGGGCCGGAGGCAACGATTGCCTTGCCGGAGGATGCCGAAGAACGCCAGGACGCGATCGATGCGGCCCTCGACAAGCATCCTGACAGCGATGAATTGCAGGCCGCGGTGGTGACCTCGGCCTCGCCGAAACTGGTGCGGGCGATGCTGCTGTCGGGCGACACCATCGAGCTCAGCGGCGATGGCTTGCGCTTTGCCGCCAATGCACTCTCGACAAAGGCTGCGGCAGCAGTGCGCATTGGCCCGGGCGCGGTGATCCGGGTGGTACAGGATGGCCGCCAGCGTTGGGCCATTACCCAGTTGCCGAACGTGGCCGCGGCATTTGTTGCGCTCGACCCGCAGGATGGCGCCTACCGCGCACTGGTCGGCGGCTTCGACTTCAACCTGAGCAAGTTCGACCATGTCACGCAGGCGTGGCGGCAGCCGGGTTCCAGCATCAAGCCGTTCATTTATTCGGCTGCGCTGGAAAAGGGCTTCGGCCCGGGCAGCCTGATTCTCGATGCACCGCTGTCGCTCGGCGGCGAAGCCGGTTTGCCGGTGTGGGAGCCAAAGAACGACGACAACATCTATGACGGCCCGGTGACGATCCGCACCGCGCTGGCGAAATCGAAGAATGTGGTGTCGATCCGCGTGCTGCGCGCGGTGACGCCGCAAACGGTGCGCGATCATCTGGCCCACTTCGGCTTCGATCCGGCCAAACATCCGGCCAACCTGACGCTGGCGCTGGGCACCGGCTCGGTCACGCCGGCGCAGATGGCGGGCGCCTATGCGGTGTTTGCCAACGGTGGTTATCAGGTAACGCCGTATCTGATCCAGCAGGTGCTGGACGGACGCGGCGCCGTGCTGGCCCAGGCCCAGCCAATTGCCGCCGGGCAGGAAGCCGCACGCGTGCTGGATGCGCGCAATGCGTTCATCATGGATTCGATGCTGCGCGACGTGACCCGTTACGGCACTGCGGCGGCAGCGTCGCGTCTTGGTCGCAGCGATCTGGCCGGCAAGACCGGCACCACCAACGATTCAGTCGATGGCTGGTTTGCCGGTTACGGTGGCGATGTGGTGGCGGTGGCGTGGATGGGTTACGACGATCCGAAATCGCTGGGCAGCCGCGAATTCGGTGCGACGCTGGCGTTGCCGTTATGGATGAGCTACATGCAAACCGTGCTCAAGGGCAAAGCGCCGATGCAGCATGTCCAGCCCGACGGCTTGAATCGCAATACCGGCGATTGGACCTATGCCGAATTCACGCAGGGGGGTGTTCGCTCGCTGGGGCTGGAAGAACCTGTTGCACCGGGTGCACCGGGTGCGCCCGGCACGCTGGCCGTGCCGGATGCGACCGGCATCTTTGGCGAACCGCGCCCGGCGCCCGATCCGGACGCAGCACGCATGAAAGAGATTTACGGCGGCGGCAACTGAGCGTATCAGCTGCCGGAGGTGGCCTCAGTCGGTGCTCAGACTCGACAGCGCCCGGCGCTCGGCGCGCAGGTCGGCAGCCCGACTTGATTGGTGATTGGCATGTCGACGGTCAGATGCGCCGCGCCGGTCGAGCAACACCAGTCCTTCTTCGGTGACGTAAGGCAGCGTCTGGCGTACCGCACCGCGCCGCTCGGTGCGGCTGCGCGTCACCATGAAGTGGTAGCGCGACTGGCCTGGTTGTCCGGGGTCGATCATGCTGCGATCCTTTGGTGAAAGCGTGTCGGGCCGGATACACGCGCTGCGCTGACCGTGCCCGGTGAGCTCTTATTGTATGTCGCGGGTGTGCGCCAGGTTAGGTCTTTTTTATCATTTCAACATCAGGCCGGTGTCAGGAACCGGCCCGGTTCGCCAGATATTGCAGCACGCCCTGTGCCGCATGGCGGGCCGTGGCAAAGCATGCGGTGAGCAAATAGCCGCCGGTCGGCGCTTCCCAATCCAGCATTTCGCCGGCGCAAAACAGGCCCGTCTCAGCACGTGCCATCAGGTTCGCATCGAGCGACCCAAAGCGCACGCCGCCAGCGCTGCTGATGGCCTCGTCGATCGGCCGGGTCGCTGTCAATGTCAGCGGCAATGCCTTGATGGCGGCGGCCAGACTGGCTGGCTGGTTGATGGCTTCTTTCGACAGCAGTTCGCGCAACAGCCCCATCTTCACGCCGGCAATCCCGACCCGGCTCTGCAGATGGCTCGACAACGAACGCGCGCCGCGCGGATGGGCGACCTCGGCCAACACCCTGGCGGCATCCTTGCCCGGCGCCAGATCGAGCAGCACGGTGACCGCGCCATGGGCACGAATCTGCTCGCGCAATGTGGCCGAGATGGCATAAACCAGACTGCCCTCGATGCCATTGGCCGTCATCATGCATTCGCCCACCCGGTATTGGGCGACGCCATCCAGATCGGTCCAGCGGATCGCCACCGACTTCAGCGGTTGCCCGGCAAACTTTTGCTGGAAGAACGGACTCCAGCTGGTATCGAAACCGCAATTGGCCGGCAGCAGTTCGGCGACATCGATGGCGCGCTCGCGCAACCACGGCACCCAGGCCCCGTTCGAGCCGAGCCGGGCCCAGCTGGCGCCACCCAGCGCCAGCACCACGGCATCGGCGCGCACGGTCAGTTGCCCGCCCGGATGATCGATGCGCAGCGCGCCGTCGTCGGTCCAGCCACGCCAGGCATGGCGCATGTGGAAGCGCACGCCGCTGGCGCGCAGACGATGCAGCCACGCGCGCAGCAGCGGCGCAGCCTTCATATCGACCGGAAACACCCGGCCGGAAGAGCCGACAAAGGTGCTCACGCCCAAGCCGTCGCACCAGCTGCGCAGCGCGGTTGCATCGAACGCCTGCAACATCGGTCGCAAGGTGTCGGCGCGTTCTGCGTAGCGCGCCTGAAATGCCGCGGGCGCTTCGGCGTGGGTCAGATTCATGCCGCCAATCCCGGCCAGCAGGAACTTGCGGCCGACCGATGGCATGGCGTCATACAGATCCACCGTCACGCCGGCATTGGCCAGCACTTCGGCGGCCATCAATCCGGCCGGACCGCCGCCGATGACGATAACGTGGCTCATCGTGGCGCCGTCGCGGTGGCAGCGTTGTTGCGCGTGGACCAGGCGCGCCAGACGCCTTCGCCGGAATACACCACCAGCGCCGACCAGATTGCCGCGAAGCCGATCAAGCGCGCCGTGCCGAAGGGCTCGTTATACAGCCAGATACCCAACACCAGCTGCAGGCTGGGGCCGATGTATTGCAGCAAACCGAGCGTCGCCATCGGGATCCGCCGTGCGCCGGCGGCGAACAACAACAACGGAATGGCGGTAATCGGGCCTGCCGCCGCCAGCAGCCACTGCGACATCGGCGCGGCAAGGACGAACGCATTCTGGCCGTTGACGGTCAGCCAGATCAAATAGGCGAAGGCAAACGGAAACAGCAGCAGGGTCTCCAGCGAGAGGCCCTCGAGCGGACCCAGTCGGGCGGTTTTACGCATCAGGCCATAAGCGCCGAACGACATCGCCAGCGCCAGCCCGATCCAGGGCGGATGACCGCTTTGCCAGGTCAGCCAGGCCACGCCGGCCGCCGCCAGCGCCACCGCCAGCCATTGGCCGAGGCGCAGTCGTTCGCCCAGCACCAGATAACCGAGCAGCACATTGACCAGCGGGTTGATGAAATAGCCAAGGCTGGAATCGATGATCCGGCCATTGTTGACGGCCCAGATGTAGATGAACCAGTTGGTCGACAGCAGCACCGCACTGAGCATGAAACCGGCCAGCACCAGCGGCTTGCCGGCGACCTCGCGCAACCATGACCATTGCCGGCGCCAGGCCAGAATGCACAGCACGAACAGCAACGACCAGACCATCCGGTGCATCAGAATCTGCAGCGGAGCAATGGCCTGGAGTGTTTTGAAATACAGCGGAAACAGGCCCCAGATGGTGTAGGCGGCTGCCGCATAAAGCATCCCTTTGCGCATTGGCGAATCTCTGTCAATCAATGAAGGGCGGGGGCGAATTATGCCACTGACCAGCCCCATCTGTTTGACAGAAACAGGCCGGAGCTGTGTACAGTGGCGGCTTGTCAGATAACCCGGGAGGCAACAACAATGGACCAGCAATTCGAAGCAGGCTTACAGATTCGCAAGCAGGTCATGGGCGAGCAATTTGTCGATACGGCGTTTGCCAACGCCGACGCGTTCACCTTGCCGATCCAGGAATTCGTCACCCGCAACGCCTGGGGAACCGTGTGGTGCCGCGACGGCCTGGAGTTGAAAACCCGCAGCCTGGTGACCCTGTCGATGCTGATCGCACTCGGCCGCAGTCACGAAATCAAGGGGCATGTGCGCGGTGCGCTGAACAATGGCGTCACGCCGGACGAGTTGCGCGAGGTGCTGTTGCAGGCGGTGGTGTATTGCGGGGCGCCGCTGGCGCTGGATGCGACGCGGTCGGTGCAGGAGGTGTTAGCGGGGGGATGAGGAACAGGGCGGTATGTCTTTGCAGTAGATTTCGGCCTTTGGGTAACGGCAAGCTGGGTTCTGCGAAGCCAATATAGAGAGCCGGCAAAGCGGCGCGCCCTGAGTATTCGTCAACGGACCCAAGCGCACTGGGGAATTCGAAACCAAAGCGGAAAACATCGTATGTTCGGGTCGATTATTCGTAATTCCCCAGTGCATGTCCTGCTTCACTGGCAGCTACCTGCCTGTCGAGATCAATATCACCGAAAACAAGACGGATTCACTATATAGGGCCGATAGTTCCAGTTCGCACACGCGTACAACCGGCCAGAAACTGTCATCCAGGCGTTCGACCAATTCGATATTTTCTTAACAAATCTCCCAGTCTCAATTCGTCAATTGCTTCATCGAAATGGATAACCATAATGAATCCATCCAAGGTTGATCGAACGCGCGTTGTCTTGCTGACAGACCTCCCGAATGTCGGGAAGGCCAGCGCTGAAGATTTTCGGCTTCTTGGTATTCACGCGCCAAGTCAACTTGCGGGCAGGTGTCCATTCGAGATGTATGAAGCGCTTTGCGAAAAAACTGCAACGCGCCACGATCCCTGTGTCATCGACGTTATCATGTCTGTGACACGCTTCATGGCTGGCGAGGAACCTCGCCCTTGGTGGGCCTACACGGAAGAACGAAAGCAATCACTCAAGCTGAAAGCAGGAAACGGATGAAATTCGGTTACGCCACCGTTTAGCCTGAATGTTTCATGAATCGACATTTCGGCAGGAGTTTTCATCGTCATCGCAACAACTATGGAGTTGAAGAAATATCAGTAGAAACTCGCCC
>NZ_JAXCHT010000056.1:0-7537 GCF_035984655.1 Actimicrobium sp. GrIS 1.19
CGCCATCGATTCGTAGCGGATGAACTTACCGCCGGTGGCGCGATTTTCTTGCTGCAACGCCAGAGCCTTGTTGAACGCGAACCGGCATGCGCCGCTAAAGCGTCGCAGCGTGCGCTGGTGCAGGCCGTTGGGCATCAGTTCGTATTTGTAGGCTTGGCGTCGGAGCATGGTTGGAAGATACAGACTCGACGTTGATCGTGACAAGCTTAAGGCGAAAACAAATGCAAGGACGGCTGCGCCGTCCGCGTTATCCTTCCCCGCCCTGAAGGACGAGGTTTGTCACGCATTCTGATCAAGACTACCACATCTTAAATAGCTTGCTATTGAATAGCGCACGATCTAAACTGCGATGCATGCCGACCAATCAACCACCACAACGCCCTGCCCCGCAACTGGATGACCAGCTGTGTTTTGCGCTGTACTCGACATCGCTGGCGATGAACAAGGTCTACCGCAAGCATTTGCGTCCGCTCGGCATCACCTATCCGCAGTATCTGGTACTGATGGTGTTGTGGCAGGACGATGGCCTGACTGTTAGCGGCATCGGCGAACGGCTATTTCTGGATTCAGCAACACTGACGCCGCTGCTCAAGCGCATGGAAGTACAGCAACTGGTTACGCGCCAACGCGCCGTCGGCGACGAGCGCCAAGTGATCATCGCCTTGACCGCCGGCGGACAGGCGCTGCGCACGCGCGCAGCGGCATTGTCGGAGTCGATGTTTTGTGCATCCGGTTGCACGCTGGCGCAGATCCGGGCGCTGACCGAGCAACTGGCGGCACTGCGCGCCACCCTGCAAGAGAACCACTAAACAGCAGCATGCACGACCCGGTTTGCGGATTGCCGCACTGGCGCGCCGACACCGTTTTCCCCCAACCCGGCCACGACCGCGCCGGACCAACTTGACAGGAGTTTCACCATGACGATCGAAAAAGTACTGTATACCGCCCACGCCACCGCAACTGGAGGCCGCGACGGCCGCGCCGTTTCCTCCGACGGCGTGCTGGATGTCAAACTGACGACACCGAAAGAACTCGGTGGCGCCGGCGCCGTCGGCACCAACCCCGAGCAACTGTTTGCAGCGGGCTATTCGGCCTGCTTCCTGAGCGCGATGAAATTTGTCGGCATGCGCGACAAGATCGCCATCCCGGCCGAGACCACCATCAACGGTTCGGTTGGCGTCGGCCCGATCCCGACCGGTTTCGGCATTGAAGTGGAACTGAAAATCAGCCTGCCAGGCCTGGACCGCGCCGCCGCCGAGGCGCTTGTCGCCGCGACCCACATCGTGTGCCCTTACTCGAATGCGACACGCGGCAATATTGATGTGACGCTGACGCTGGTGTAAGCCGGGCAGCTTGTGCTGCGCGACGGTGCACTTTTCGACACCGTCGCGCATCGCATCTTTCATGAGGTGGCATGCCGACTCAGCGCCGTTGGACTGATCGCAAACATTGCAGTAGGATTCAATCCTGTTCATGCATTGGGAGCGCAACATGCGAACCACGCAACAACTCAGCATTACCCTGCCAAATGACATGGCCGACGCCATCAAAACCAAGGTGCAAAATGGCGAATACGCCTCCGAGAGCGAAGTCATCCGCGATGGTTTGCGTGCGCTTCTCGCCCGTGATCGGGCTATTGAAAACTGGCTGCACGATCAGGTCGGCCCAGCTTACGATGCGTTGAAGGAAGATCCATCCCGCGCTGTTACCGCAGACCAAATTCGTGCCCGTCTCGCGGGCGAGCACATCAAGGCGCGATGAACTATCGCGTCAACTTTGCACCCGAAGCCGAGGAACAACTTGTCGCTTTGTACAACTACATCGCTGCGGCGGCTTCGCCCGATACGGCAGCGCGCTACACCGAGGCGATCGTAGAATACTGCGAGAGCCTCGGCAGCTTTCCCCATCGCGGTGCCATGCGCGACGATATACGTCCGGGCCTGCGCATCACCAATTACAGGAAACGTACCGTGATTGCCTTCGACGTCGATGCCGGGTACATATCGATTATTGGCCTGTTCTACGGTGGTCAAAATTACGAAGCAATTCTGCAAGTCAATGCAAAGAATGACCCACCGAAGGATGCCACGTAGCGCCTGCCCCTCATCAATGCAAAAGCCCGCGCCGGAAATAATTACGGCGCGGGCTTTTTCCATATCGCCGACCATTCCGGTCAGCGCATTACCAATTACTTCGCAGCGGCGCTCTTGCGACGACGTGCCACAAAGCCCATCAAACCGAGACCAGCCAGCAGCATCCACGACGTGGTTGGCTCAGGCACGGCCGACACGGCAATCGATTGCGCCACATACGTCGCGCCCACTGCGGCCAGATCGGCATCGGTCACGCCGAACACGAAGAACTTGTTGTCGCCAGCAGTACCCGGCACGAAATCGTTGTCGTTGGTGACGTATAGCGTATGCGTGAGCACGCCGTTGACCGTCACATCCGCGCCGAAGGCCAGACCTTCAATTTTGGACGGGATCATGTTGCTGGCAATGCCTTTGGCGTTGAGCACGGCGACGATGTCCAGAAACAGCATCTTGCTGACAGCCTTGGTCGACAGGTCGCCCGACAGCGCCGACACATCCTGCGCGCCGGTGATGTCGATCTTGAACAGTTGCTTGGCCACGGCGGTGGTGCCATCGCCCAAGCCCTTGCCATCGCGCTCGTCGACCAGGAATTGATGGTCGTTCAAGGCCACGATTTCGCTCACGCCGGAACCGGTGGTCAGTGTGTACGCATACTCGTTGACCGCGCCGCTGGCGACATCGATCTTGACGATGCGCACGCTCTTGATCTTGCTAGCAGCGTCCTGCTCGAGCGGCGCCTGCATGATGCCATACAGGGTTTTGCCGTCCGGCGTGATGGCCAGGCCTTCCATGCCCTTGTTGGTGACCCGTCCGGTGGTGTTGCCGGAGATTTCAAGCGCGCCTTGGGCGTTCAAATTGGTGATGGCCAGATTGGCCGGCAGCGCGAACGACTTGATGCGCTCGCCGGTGGCACGGTCGAATTGGTACACGTACGGGCCATATTCATCCGACACAAACACACTCTTGCCATCGACTGACACGCGCACCGCTTCCGGATCGAGTCGCGCGTTGTTCGGATTGGTCGATGGCAGCGCGGCGTTGAAGTTGTCCGAACGGCCGGTGAAGTAATTGGTGTTATTGACCGCGTTCAGCGCCGGCGCACCATTGGGCAGATTCAGGCCGGCGCCGGTGCCGTAGGTCAGTGCCGTGGCGCTCGACAGCAGCGTGGTTGCCGTCAGCGTCGGCGTCAGATTGAACGCATAACCGCTGCCGGACGTGTTGGCGGTCAGGCTCATCGTGATGGTCTGAAAGCGGGCGATGTAAGAACTGGTGTCGTCGACCAGCGAGTTATACGGTGTCGCGTTCGGACCGCGATCGGGCGTTGCGATGAAGGTATTGTTGCCGGCATAGGCGATGCCTGAACCGAGCCCGCCGAGCAAGTTACCGGCGAGGCCATTTTCAAGTGGGCCAGCGGTTTGGCTCGACAGATCGAACGCGTTACCGCTGAGCGTGCCAATGGCAAGCAGATCGACTGCGGCAAACGCCGGTGCGGCGAACAGCGATGCCAACAGCAGCGGAAGAAGTTTTTTATGGTTCATGATGGCTATCCAAAAAGGGGAATGCTTGTTAAGAGCGGCGAATGCGACGGAAAACTCCGCCGCGTCCCGAATGGTTATTGACCGTTGTCTTGCTTGCGGCGCGCGCCAACCACACCGAACAATGCCAGGCCGGCCAGCAGCAATGCGTAAGCTTGTGGTTCAGGCACCGCCGAAACCGAGACGAATGCGGTGAAGCCGGGGCTGCCGATGTCGCCATTCGTGGAGGTATAGGCATGCTCGGTGTCGCCCACCGTTGCCAGCTTCCACAGCGTGGCATTGTTCGCGCCAAAGGCGGCGACCGACTTCGCTTCACCGCTGATGCCGGAAGTGCGGGGTCCGACGACCGACCCGGTGCCCTGGTCGTTGTAGGTCAGGCGGTCAATCAGCGTGCTGCCGTTGTACAGATTGATTTCATCGGAACGCCCGAGATTGTTCACATTTCCGCCAATGATCTTGACGCCTGTACCTGTAGCGGCTCGCGTTTGAAAACGGTCATGCTCGCATTCGACGCAGTTTTCGGCTCAAATTAACTGCAAATGAAAACGGGCTCGTGCTCACGCTATCTGCAAACGAGCTTGCATTCGACGGCACCTGCTCGCATTCAATGTCGCCGTGCTCACGCTAAGTGCAAATGGGATGAGGGGAAAATTCGTCTCGATAGGGTCTAGACCTGTCGCTGGGGGCGTCCCGGATGTGCAGAATGAACCCTTGCGAGACGCAAAAAGCGTCTCGGTGGCCGCGCCCGTTTGGGTATACCAAAACGGGACGCTGAAATCGTAAAGCGCAATGGAATTAACCTACTTGCGAAATTTACCAACTAGGTTATAATAAAGCATGGAAAAAGGCACCCCTCACTGCAAGTTGTCAGTCGTGAAAGCCTTGATCGAAGCCGGTAAGGTCAACGCCACGGCCAGCGCATTCAACGGTGCTCGTGAGCTGGGCATCAATGATCTGGCCGGGATGTGTGCCGTGGTCGTATCCCTCACATCTGCCGACTTCTACAAGAGCATGACGACTCACGCGGATCATCGAATTTGGCAGGACGTGTACCACGCCAAGACAGCCAATAGTGCCGATGTGTACTTGAAGCTGACCGTCATTGATGACGTTCTGATTGTTTCTTTTAAGGAGTTGTGACCATGAAATGCCCATGCTGTGGAGCGGCGGAACTGATCCACGACACCCGCGATATACCCTTCATCTACAAGGGCGAAACTACCACCATTCCAACGGTAACGGGCGACTTTTGTCCAGCTTGCGGCGAGGTGATCTTGAACCGCGAGCATGGCGACCGCTACAGCGAGTTGCTTGGGCAGTTTCAGCGTCAGGTGAATGCGGCCTACGTCGATCCTGATTACATTGCTAAGGTGCGCAAAAAGCTCGATCTGGATCAACGCCAAGCAGCCGAAATTTTCGGCGGTGGCGTCAATGCATTCTCGCGCTACGAAAATGGTAAGACCAAGCCGCCGCTGGCTCTGGTGAAGCTGCTCAAAGTACTGGATCGTCACCCCGACTTGCTCAACGAAGTTAGAATCACCTGACTCGCTTTGCGCCAATTCATTCGCAAATAATGTGAGCACATCGAAATGAAATGCAAGCCGGTCTGGTTGATTGCAAGCACAGTTGCAGATAGCGTGAGCACGAGCGATTAATCACTTGCAATTAATTTGAGCCGGAAAACGCGCTGAATGCGAGCACGGCCGGTTTGAAACGCGAGCCGCTACATGTACCCAGGTTCCAGGCAGAGCGAAATGCCGCAGCCGTGGCATCGGTGAAGATGACCGATTCGCCGGCGGCAATGGTGCCGAACGCCGCCAGCGGTTCTGAACCGGCAAGGCGGCTGTTATCGTCAAAACTCCACCCGCTCATGTTGATCGCGGTCGTGCCAAAGTTGGTGAATTCGACGAACTCGCCGACACCGCCGGTGGCCAGGCCGTTATACATCCACTCGGAAATGAGCAAGCCAGTTGGTGCAGCATGCGCACCCGACAGGGTTGCAGCCAATACACCCGCCACCGCGACGGTGCGCAGCGCATTCTTGAAAATCGTTGTCATGTCGTTTCCTGAAATCACGTCAATGGAAGGGGTGGCCAACTGGAACGAAAAAAGCACGGAAGCAGCATGGCGTCCTGCACAGACCGAATTGACGGGGCGATGCGATAACTTGCCTCAACGACAAGTCTACCGAGCGACTGTGTCAGTCTGATGGCGTGCACACACCCGGAGATGAGCCGAACGGACTACGCCGACAAGTTTTTACCGACCGGCCGATGCCCGGTACGGCGCGGCCAACGGTTCACCGATAAACACGCCCTGGGTCGGCCAGGCCACGCTTTTCCAATACGCCTCGATGGCCGAAGCGCAGACCAAGGCCAACGGTTGCGATCAACTGTGGAATGAGGGCAACATGCAGCTTGCGTCGGCTAAGGTGATAAGAATTGTTCCGAACTCTTCGTTTCACAGATCTCGGCGCCGATTGAAGCATATTTTCTGGCGGAAACAGCCTCCTAAGATGCTACAGGGAAATAATTCCGCCCCCCGTCTCTGTTTTTCTGATTCCTTTCGAAAATCGGAACAATTCCTATCACCTTAGCTGACCGAGCCGACCTAACTACAGAAAACCTGAACAATTTCTCTCACCTTAGCCGTTGCAACCCGCATGAAACGGTCATTTTTGGCGAGCACAAACTGTCAGCTTGGAACGTGAAACACGAGTTTCCTGAACAATTCCTCTCACCTTTGCCCGGAAACCCGCATGAAATGGTCGTTCTGCTCAGATTGACGCCGCCAACCCGGACGCTGCAATACAAGTTTCCTGAACAATTTCGTTCGCCTTTGCCCGGAAACCCGCACAAAATGGTCGCTCTCGGCGGGTAGCTACTAGTGTAATCGCCCTGCTTCGTCATTTTCTCTTCAGCGCAACCACTGCGCGCTTGAAAACATCGCCCAGCGGCCGGTCCAACCCGTCAGCGATGGCGTAAAAGCGCTCAAGGATTTCGCCTGTTACCTTGTCGATCAGCTGCATATTCCGCCCCGTCATTGAGCGCCTGGCACGCCCGGCTGGCTCTCGACGCCCTTCCCTGCGCCGCGCGTGAACCCGGTCTTGGCGGCTACCTCGTCGCTGGCATCCTTCGTCGGCCGCGGCTTGGTCACCAGCTTCGCTGGAAGGTCATTGAGGTAGTTGTCAGCAAAGGGATTTGCGCGCCGGCGCCGCTACTGGATCGATCTGTTTGGTTGTCATGCTGACGCCCTGCACGTTGGCGATAGCCTTGTCGACGGTCGTTACTGCCGACGCCCTCAGGTGATCAAGCGGCTGGCGGAAGCTGAACATCGCCTTGAATGCTTCGCGCTCATTCAACTCCGATTTGAAAACTGGGATGCCGGCGTCGATCTGACTTTTCTGGATATGCGCCATCGTCCTCGCCCGGATGGCTGAATTTGTCCTGGTCAGCAACACCACGTACGGCAGGACATAGTAGGGATTTGCCCGGCGCATGGATTTTTCGTGCTGACGAATGACGTTCCGAGCTTCGCTATCTTGCTCCGCATCCAGCCCGGCACCTAGCGTCGTGACGATCACAAAATCAGCTCGCGACACAGCCATGACAACGATTTTGGAAGCCGTACCCGCTAGGTCGACGATCACGAACGGTGTCTGGCCGGCTGCCTCGTCGATTCGGTCGGTAATCGTTTCCTCGTTTGCGTCGGACACGACGGTCAAGTTCGCCTGAGTGTTCTCGCTAGTTGCACATGTCGCAATCGGATGGTTTGGATCAGCATCAATGTGGTGACGCGCATTTTTCAGCTAAGAAAACGCGGAACAAATCGAATTCCGCCTGTTCGACGGCGTAGCGCGGATTTTTTGTTCGCGTTACGTCGAACGTTTGCGATTTTTCCTGTGGTCGC
>NZ_JAXCHT010000057.1:0-7122 GCF_035984655.1 Actimicrobium sp. GrIS 1.19
TCATCTTGGGGGAAGTGTTGATGGCTATCTTGCTATAACGGTTATGCTTCGAAATAGGTTGGCCGGTATCGACGAATAAATCCGCGTTTCCCTAGAGGAAAGCCATCCATCCCATCTACCTTTGAAGACTGTTTCTTGGCGGGGGAGTATCCGTTCGACCGGGCCCGGCAAACTGCCCGGTGGGCCCGACAATGATATCCTGCCAGCCACGGCGCGCCAAAGCCATACACGCCGTCAAGTATTGGGGAACATACGTCGGTCTTGAAGGCTTCGCGCCTCCGGAAGACGAAGAAGCTCGTACAACGCGTCAAGGTCGTGCTTCTCACGATAGCCCGCGTCACGTAATAACCTGGAAATACGCAACATGGTGGATTGGATCCCGATAGTCTTAATTACGTTCAAGGTCCTGGTGCTCGGCACGGGCATGTTCTTCGCTGTCAAGTGGCATTACGATCAACGGAAGGCAGGGCGTGACACTCGCTCGGTGCTGCGCGCGAGCGGCAAGGTGGCCGCAATCTTCGTGCTATCGCTCGTGGGCCTGGTGCTTTTCACTTTCGTCCTTGCCAGGATGATCGGTTTGGACTTGACCTTCCCATGATGGCAAGGAATGGTTGGCCGGCCGCGCAACGGTATAAACCAAGTCACTAAACTGCCCTCGTATTTCATCGGGACGATATTGCATTCGTCTCGCCCCATCTCGCAGCCAAATAGCTTCCTGACGGTGGAGCTCTCTGGCCCGCTTTTGCCGGCTCCATCGAGTATCCGGTTCATGGTGGGTGGGGGAACCACTGGCGCTATCGCCAACGCGATTTCGGTCTTGGATCCGGCTGTTTTCATGGCCTCGCTGAGGCGGCGGCTGATGGCGGTATTTGATTCCACGTGGCGGGGCCAATGAGTCCAGGCCTTGAGCCTTTCAGCTGATTGACATCGTTTCGCGCTCGCGCCAGACGTGTCGGAGTCGTAGAATAGTCATGCCGTTTATGTTGTGCATGAAGCTGATTTGCACAGCATAATATGCAAACGGTTGACCATCGCAGATTTGCACAGTAAATTATGCGCATACAGGCAATGCACAATATGCAGTGCAAAGGAGCCCCAGATGACAACCCTGCAGAACATTGGCGACAAGCTACGGCTTCAACGCAAAGCGTTGGCTGTCACCCAAGCAGATCTCGCCGCCCGCAGCAAGGTGCACCGCAATACGCTGGGAAGCCTCGAATCCGGGCACGGCAATGTCGAGCTCACGACCCTTCTTGCGATCTGCGAGGAGCTGGGTCTCGACCTTGTTTTGGTTCCGAAACCGGTTGCCGGCCTGGTCGGGCACACTGGCCCGCTGTTGAGATCGTCGAAAAGCCTCAAGCGCGAGCGTCTCCTGGGTGGTGTGAAAGTCGCCCGATGAGCGGCGTCCGCTCCCTTCGAATCCGGCTTGGCAAGACCAACGTCGGGCACCTTTTCGCCATGGATGACGGAAGAACGTACTTCCGTTTCGATGACGCCTACGCGCTTGATCTCAACCGCCCTATCTTGTCCCAGGCATTCCAGGGAGACACGGAGGCCGAGACCTTGGTCCAGCTGATGACGCCAGTGACAGAACTGACCGTGGGCCCGGGAGGCGGCGTGCTCCCGGTGTTTTTCAGCAATCTGCTGCCGGAGGGCGTACTTAGAAAACAGTTGATTCAGGACGGCAAGCTGAATCCGACGGATGAATTCGCCCTGCTGGCCACTTGCGGAGAGGACCTGCCCGGCGACGTCTGGGCCGTACACGATGAGCTCGACGCGCCCACCCTCGGGCGCCTCGTGACACAAGGGATGGAGAGCTACGAGTTGAGCTCATACCAGACGCCCGCTCCGACGGCTATCTCGCTTTCCGGGGTCCAGCCAAAGATCGCCCTTGTCAGCGCCCCCGGCGGCCGCTACGTCATGCGATCGAAGAATAATCAGGGGCGGCACTTTATCGGCAAGCTTCCCGCGACCGATAGTGCGGGCATGCCGGAGGTCGAGTTCACGTCGCTGCAACTTGCGGCCGCCGCCGGCGTCACCGTATGCGTCGCCGAGTTGTTGCCGATGACGGCCATCGCTGACCAGATCCCCTTTAGCCTTCGTGACGATGGTCGCAACTTCCTTCTGGTGCATCGATTCGATCGGGATGTCGATACCCCGACCCGGCGTCTTCACATGGAAGATTTCGCCCAGGCGCTGGAGATCATGCCTGCCAACAAGTATGCAGGAAGCTACGCTGCCATCGGGCTTGCTCTCATCGACGGATCTTCGGCACCGGACGACGACCTCATCGAACTTGTCCGCCGCATCAAAGTCAATGAGCTGCTGGGGAACTTCGATGCCCATACCAAGAATTTCAGCCTCCTGTATCGCGCAGACGGTGCCGTGCGCCTCTCCCCTGCCTACGACATCGTCGCGCATGCGGCCTACCAGAAGGGTGCTGGCCACGGACTGGTGTTCTTCCCTGGGCAGCCAGAGAAAACGACCCTCACGCCGGACATCGTGCGCAGGCTCTCCAACCAGTGGGATGTCCCGGAAGCGAAGTTGAAGGATGCGGTAATTGATGCGGTCGACCGCGCCATGCGCTTGTGGCTTGAGATTATCGAGACCTCGCTCATGTCCGGCCAACAAAAGGAAATGCTGAAAGGCCACATCGCCGTGAATGCGTCGGCGCAGTCTTGGACACGGAAGCAAGTGCGTCGCCCCAGGATCTGAGGCCTTCAATCCGGGGCCTTTAACCGGCGGCATGGTTCGATATTCGATACACCCACTACATGGAGACATCCCGGGCTGTCCGGAGCAATAGCCAGGGGTTACACATCATGGCGATCAAGGATGACATTTTTTGACGATCGCCCAAAACTGACGGTTTTCACCCAAAACTGACCCACCCTATTTGCGCGCAGGCCACACCGCGTCTGTGGATAAGCCTTACGGCCGGGGTCCTGGATCTCCTTTTTTCACTGATTTTTTGGTGGGTGATTGGCGGCTTGATTCGCTGTGCCCGAACCGCCAGGAATCATCGCAGGCGCCGGTGTTTGATGTTGAACGTGCTACCGATCATGGATTGCAGGCCCGGATAGTCCGCGATGGGGCCCGAACTGTACAACTTCGTGTCGCCCTGGTCGCCAATGCGCGGCGCGAAGCGAAACCCGAGTCGATGCATCAGCGCAAACACATATTTGTCGGGCCAGATGAACATTCTCCCCCTCAAAAAAATCGTTTCGCCAGGCCCTATTCTGCTGCAACCTAGGCGCGCCAGCGGCGCCGCCAGGCCGCGCTGGTGGAATGCCGGTGCGGTAGCGCAGCGCGGCGGACGTAGCAATCGTCGATCACCAATTCTGCGACAAAATCGAAGCCGCGGCTTTCCATAAAGTGCCGGATCGCGTGCCGGGCCGGACGCAAGTTGTGCTCGACCGTCAGCACATTGAACGTATAGCGATCAAATGGAAAGCTTTGCAATAGCAGCAGTTCGCTGCCTTCCGTGTCCAGGCTCCAATAATCGATCACCGGCGGTGCGCTTGCATGGTCGAGCGCGGCCTCGATTGTCATCGTGCGCTTGCTCACCAACGGCGGCCGCCCGGCTGCGTCCAGCCTGAGCTGCTTCATGTACATCGCATGTTCGAGCTGGCCTGGCTCAAAGCTGTCGATCAGGCCGCCCAGTGTCCCGGCAGCTTCAAGAAATGGCAGGTCGGTTTCGCTGTCGTACAGGCAGGCGTTCACACAGGTACAACGGCGCGCGCGCACCAGCTTCTCGAAGAACTGGTTGTTCGGTTCCACGCACAGGCCGTTCCAGCCGAAGTGCCGCTCCAACAGTTCGGTGTTGCTGCTTCGGATGCCGTCCGACGCTCCCGTGTCGAGAAAGAAGCCGCCGCGCTGGCCGCCCAGCAGTTGCAGGACGAGGTGGTCCTGTCCGTATTGCGATGGCATGGCCAGGCCTACCGGCGATGCCGGCTGAAGACATGCGAACGCCACGCGCTACCCAGCCCACCCCAGCGTTCCTGCAGGTCTGGCCGGCTGGAAAGGCTCTGGTGCAGGCGGTCGTCTTCGCGCCGGCCATACAGCATGGTCACGTTGATACGGTGGTTCTCGAAGCCCGGCTTGAAGTGGACCTCGTGCGTGCCATGGAACAGGTCGGAATTGAACATGATGCAGCGGTTGCGGCGGTAGGACACATAGGTTTCCTTTGCCCGGTTCTCGCGCAAGAAGGCCTTGATGATGTCGGTCCGGCCATTGTAGGTGTGGAAGTCCCAGGTGATGGGCGCGTCGACGTCGTAGACGATCATGCCGCCGGTTGCCGGGTCTGCATTGCATTCCTCGGGCGTGAGCCAGAAGTTGACGTTCACCGCCGCGAAGTCCGCGTGCAGGTTGGCCGCGGGCGGCAGGTCGGTCGAATTCTTGAAGCCCCACATCTGGCGCAAGGGATAGCGTGGCGTGATCACACGCGGCAGCGCCTCGCGCAGTTCCTGCGCCACCTGAAGCAGCAGCGGGCAATTGAATCCTTCGTTGAAGAAGGCGCCAAAGCGCCCGTAGGCGTACCGGATGCCGGTCCAGACGGTCGCTTGCATGGCGAAGCGGTGCAGGCCCTCCAGCGCTTGCGAACTGAGAAAATCATCGATCACGACCACGCCTTCGCCGCGATCGAGAAAGCGTTCCTCGACTTCGCGCGGCTTCCATGCATCCGACAGCGCACGCGGAACGCGTCCCACCTGCGGCACATGCACCATCCGGTTGTAGACGTGCCCGATCAGCGCGCGTTCTTTAAGTGTCATCGGCCGGCGCGTCTCCGGGCCATCCTGCTCGATCAAGCATTGGGCCAGTTGGCGATAGGTGGCAATGATGCCGTCGAACTCGGGATCGAGGAGGCCCAGCCGGCGCAGGTACGTGAATTGCCCGATGTCGTGGCGCAGCTTGCTCACGGTTATGGTGTCGCGTGGGACTGACGGAAACTCTGCGTCGGCAGCCAGGCAGGTGGGGTACCAGCGACTGCGCCAGCGCATCTGGGCATGCAGGCTGGCCAGCTTGCCCAGCAGATCGAAGTCCGTGCCTTCCATGGCGCGCTCGATTTCTGCCTGCGTCCACTGCACCGCGTGCTGGGACTCGGTCAGCCAACCCAGCAGATGGGCTTCGGCCGCGTCCATCCGGCCTGCCTTCAGCAGCGAAAAGGTGAGTCCGCGACGCGCGCCCGGGTGCGCCGAGTGGGCGTCGAGCACGCCTTCGAATTGCGCCGCCGCGGCTGCGTACTCGGCGCCTTCGTAAGCGCGGCGCGCGACGGCCAGCGCGTCCAGATCCGCCACCGTCAGCCGGTCCGGCACGGGTGGCGACGCGGCGGATGCCGACTGCAGCAGGGGGGCAAGGCTCACGGTGCGCGCCTCACTGATGCCACTCCGCTTCCAGCGCGCCGCTGCGGATCAGCTGGCGCGCGTAGCTGGTCAGCGCCTCGAGCGTCACCACGACATGGCTGGTCCCGAGAAAGCGAATCGTGTTTTGCGTCGTCTCGGTGGTGATCGGCGAGCGCGTCATTGCCGTATGGGTGAACGGCGTGGTGCTGGGGTGGGTCGTGTCGGTCTGGTCCGTGATGTAGGTTTTCCACGTGATAGCGGTCAGCGTGCTGTCCGTCACATCGGTTCCCGTGCTGTCCGTACCGGTACTGTCGGTGCCCGTGCTGTCCGTTCCAGTACTGTCCGTACCGGTGCCGTCGGTCCCAGTGCTATCGGTGCCGGTTCCGCCCGTGCCGGTGCTGTCAGTGCCCGTGCTATCGGTGCCGGTGCCGCCCGTGCCGGTGCTGTCGGTCCCCGTGCTGTCGGTGCCGGTGCCACCCGTGCCGGTGCTGTCGGTGCCCGTGCTGTCGGTGCCGGTGCTGTCCGTACCGGTGCTGTCGGTGCCCGTGCTGTCGGTGCCGGTGCCGCCCGTGCCGGTTTCGTCGGTGGCATCGTCGGTGCCATCCGCAGGCTGCGTCTCCCAGACGCCGAAGATCGCTTGCAGCCAGGTATCGTCCAGCGCGATGCGGGCATTGCCGCTCAGAGCAAAATGCACCAGGGACGAGACCACGTGCTGGGCGCGCTGGTTAACCACTGCGGCCGAAAAGTCCTTGACGAAACGTTGCCGTGTGATGCGCTCGTTGCCGTGCCTAAGCGAATAATCGCGAAACCACGAAATCAGGTAATTGTTGCCCAGGCAGGAATAGATCAGGTAATTCATCGCCGCCGCGTCCTCCGGATCCATGCGCTTGCCGTTGACGTATTCCGCGGCGATCTGGGCCGGGTCGGTGATGAACTGCTCGCGCAGCAGGAAGTCCGAGGACAATGCCCGGAACAGGGCGTCGAGACGACGCTGCAAGGCCATCTGGCGCATTGCGCCGCTGCGATCGGGCGCAACACGGGCGGGCAAACGGCTCCTGGGTTCGCGCTTCGAAGTGTTGTCAACATTCATGCTACGTCCCCTCGATTGTAAGCATTTGACAATGCTACCCGTGCGTTGAACGTCTGTGCCAGCCAAGTGGGTCAAGGTTGACGAGGCGCATGAACTTCTTGACGATTTCCACAAGCCAGAATCGGAACGCCAGGCGAATGAATGACCGATGCGCAGCTTCTTGCGTGACAACGAGCAGCGCCATCATTCGGAGAATCAGCCCCGCTTCGCCGCTTGGCTGGCCAACCTGCCGGCCGACCACGTGGGCGACATGTGTGCATGGGTGCAGTTCTGTCGGTTTGCGCATGAGGCGGAGCGCCGTACTAATTTTGGGGAGAAGGTCACGTAATCTCGGACGACTGCGCCTTGCCGAATGCACGTATTTGCTAATTGGCGATGTTGACCCCAAGCAGATGTTTGGCAAACGCTGCAATTGGCGGAAGTGCTTGGGTAAGGTACTTCAAGGGATTACCAATCGTCGCATTTTACTCAGCGTGACAGGAACATTTTGACTGCGATAAAAACGACGGCGCCAATCGCCAAAGCGACGGCCATAGCGAGCGGACGGGGGAATTTTGGCTCCAAGAGTCTCAGGCAAATGAAGCACGTCGCGCCCTGTCAACAACGATTCAAAACTGATACAGTTTTCAAGCCGCCAGCGATTTAAAACTGATACACCCCGTTGTCCGGCCGAAGCCGGTTTGCTACTTC
>NZ_JAXCHT010000058.1:0-6536 GCF_035984655.1 Actimicrobium sp. GrIS 1.19
CGGCGTTGTGCTTGTTTGGCATCGGTTCGAATCAGTAAAATTGTGGCCGCATCCTACCATCAACCACTTTTTAATCCTGAAGTGCACCAACGCCGAAACGCTCGCAATCAACACGTTGCGGCATCGCCTGGCAGCGTTGGCACAGTGGCACATCGATCAGGGCTTTCCGGACCCGACCAAAGCCCCCGTTGTGCGCAAAGTATTTCGCGGCATCCAGGCGCTGCATCCCGCCCAGGAAAAGCGCGCCAAGCCGCTCCAAATCGAACATCTGGAACAAGTCGATCAATGGCTCGACGCAGCCATCGCGGCGGCGCGCCTCGGTAATGATCGCGGCACCGAACTACGGCTCCTGCGTAACAAGGCGCTCCTGTTGCTTGGGTTCTGGCGCGGCTTTCGTGGCGATGAATTGACCCGACTGCAGGTCGAACATGTCGAGGTGGCACCGGGAGAAGGCATGGCATGCTATTTCCCGCAAACGAAAGGCGACCGTACCTACCAGGGAACGTGCCTCAAGGCGCCAGCCTTGTCGCGCCTGTGTCCGGTCGAGGCGTATGTCGCGTGGATCACCGCGTCTGAGCTGACCACCGGGTCTGTGTTTCGCGCGGTTGATCGCTGGGGCCACGTCGGCGTTGTCGGGTTGCATGCCGACAGCCTTGTGCCGCTATTGCGTTCGATTCTCAACGACGCCGGTATCGCTTCGGCCGATTTGTACAGCGGCCATTCTCTTCGGCGCGGTTTTGCGAACTGGGCGACCTCGAACGGATGGGACTTGAAGACCTTGATGGAATATGTCGGCTGGAAAAATGCGCAGTCGGCCATGCGGTATGTGGAAAGCGCCGACCCATTTGCGAAGCAGCGTATTGAGCGCACATTGCTGCGATGAAAAGCATTTCAAACTTGCCGTGCGCAACGTACATTTTTCGCACTCGCTGAAAGATCCTCGCGCATGGCCACCGACTCTCGCCGACTGTCGATCCTGACCACCCAGGAAATCGACGATCTTTTCGGCTTGCCACGCTTTACGGAGAATGACCAGCGCGTCTTCTTCGACCTCAACCCGGCAGAGCGCGATCTGGTCGACAGCGTGCATACGATCTCCGTCGCCGTTCACCTGATTCTCCAGCTCGGTCATTTCAAGGCCAAGCGCCAGTTCTTCATCTACACGCGCGAGGATGTGGCGGACGACCTGGAACATATCCGCCACCGCTATTTTCCGACACGGGATATTGTCGAAATCAAGATGCTTTCCAAACCAACACGGCTCGAACAACAGCAAGTCATCCTCAAGCTGTTCGACTATCAAACCTGTGATGCCGCCGCCAAGTCGGCACTTCAACAGAAGGCGCAGCGTGTGGCGATGCTGTCCACCCTGCCAATTTTCATTCTGCGCGAGGCATTACAATACCTGACCAATCAGCGCGTTGTCGCTCCCGGCTACAGCTATTTGCAGGATATGGTCGGGCGAACGGTTTCCGGCGAACGCCGGCGCATCACCGATTTGCTCAGTCAAGCACTGACGCCGGCGGTCGAGCAGCAACTCGAAGAATTGCTTCAGGCCGACGAAGGCATGTACCGCATCAGCGCGCTTAAGCACGAACCGAGGGATTTTAGCTATGGTGAATTGCGCCAGGAGGTCGGTCGGCGCAAGTTTTTTCAGCCTTTATACGAGTTCGGCCAGACCTTTTTGGCGCAAGCTGGCTTGTCCAACGAGAGCGTGAAATATTACGCTTCGCTGGTTCAGTTTTACACCGTCTACAAGCTCCAGCGCATGGCGGTGCCGACGACCCGCTTGTATCTGCTGTGTTTCGCCTGTCACCGCTTCCGCCAGATCAACGACAACCTGATCGACGCATTCATCTACCTCGTCGGTCAATACGAGCAGCAAGCCAAACAGGCTTCCGAAACGGCAGCCGTGACAGCCATGACTGAAGCAAGCGCCAGTCTGCAGGCGGCCGGTCAAGTGCTGAACCTGTTTGTCGACAAGTCGATTCCTGGTAGGACGCCATTCTCGACGGTCAAGAAAAAAGCGTTCTCGCTGCTCGAAGCCGAGCGTTTTGCGCAAGTGTCCAATTACATGCGCAACATCGAGTTCGACAAAACCGCCTTCGAATGGTCGTACTACGGCACGCTGCAATACAAATTCAAGCTCAACCTGCGCCATTTGTTCTGCAACCTGGATTTCGTCGGCATGATCGACGATGCGCCGCTCCTGGAAGCCGTCGCATTCATGCAAGAACTCCTGCGCCATGGCAAGTCACCACGCCAGTCGAAATCAGCCGACTTCCCCGCAGGTATCATCGCGAAAGGGCTGCAACGTTATATGTACACCGAGGCAAAAAAGCGCAAAGACAAGATGCTCGAAGTCGACCGGTACGAGTTCCTGGTCTATCGCCTGCTGCGCAATGCCTTGGAAGCGGGCGACGTATATGTTCGGGACAGTAACGATTTTCGCAGTTTCGAGGACGACCTGATCAGCGCCGAGCGCTGGAAGGGCAAAGATGCCATCCTGCGCGAGATCGGCGCACCGATTCTGCTGGCGCCGATTGAAGAAACACTGGCCGCTTACCGCACTGAGCTGGAAGCCAAATTCAAGCGTGCGAATGAGCGCATTGAGAACGGCGACAACAAACATATCAAGGTCACCGGCACCGGAGACAAACGTCGTTGGACACTGATTTATCCCGCTGAAGAGGAACCAATCAACAGTCCGTTTTACGGTCAGTTGCCAGGCATCGGCATCGCCGATCTGCTATGGTTCGTTGCCCAGGAAACGGATTTTCTGAACGCCTTCACCCACGTCCTGGAACGTTACGTCAAACAGGAAGCTGATCCGCGCCTCATCCTTGCCTGCATCGTCTCCATGGGCACCAATATGGGCTTGTGGAAAATGGCGGAAGTGTCCGGCCTCAGTTACTCATCGCTGCTGACGACAGCGCGCAATTTTCTGCGGGCGGAAACGCTGCACGCCGGTAACGACGGGATTTCCAACGCGACGGCCAAGCTTCCCATGTTTCAACAGTACGATATCGACGAACAGAAGCATTCCAGCAGTGACGGCCAGCGCATCGAAACGCAGATCAACACCATCAACGCCCGGCATGGCAGCAAATATTTTGGGTTAAAGAAAGGTGTCTCTGCCTATACGATGGTATTCAATCATGTGCCATGCAATGCGAAGGTCATTGGTACGCACGAACATGAGTCTCATTTCGTCTTTGACATCTTGCACAACAACACCACGGACATCCGGCCGGAACGACATTCCACGGACACCCATGGTGCCAATCAGGTGAATTACATTACGCTGGAGGTGTTTGGTTACCAGTTCGCGCCGCGTTACCGTGACTTACACAAGAAGATGGCCGGCCTGGTCGGTTTTCACCAGCCGAGCCAATATGCCGATTATCTGATCAAGCCCGCGCGCAAGGCCCTTGAGGCGCTAATCGTCAAGGAGTGGCCGAACGTCCAACGCATCTTCGCGTCCCTTGCGCAAAAGGAGGTGACGCAAGCGACGATCGTGCGTAAATTGAGTTCCTACGCTCGCCAAAACCAGACCAAGAAAGCATTGTGGGAGTTGGATAATATTCGCAGAACGAACCACATCCTCGATTTTATCGACGATGTGGTATTTCGGAAGAGCATACAGAAAGCGCTCAATCGCGGGGAGGCTTACCACCGCATGCGGCGTGCAATTTCCTACGTCAATTCCGGCAAATTCCGCGTGAAAACCGAAGCGGATCAGCAGGTCTGGAACGAGTGTTCGCGGCTGATCGCCAATGCGATCATATATTACAATACACTACTCCTGTCGCGGGTGTATGAGCAAAAGCTCGCAGCAGGCGACCAAGATGCAATCAAGATTCTCAGGAAAACTTCGCCTGTCGCCTGGCGCAATGTTAATCTGTTCGGCAACTTTGACTTCACGGCGGGTACTTCGCCAGTCGACATCGAGGCGCTGGCAGCGCGCTTCAACAACCCGGATTTCTGGCGCCGCTCTATGCAGGAAGCGGAAGATGATGGCCCTGAAAATTAGCATGGCAGTGACCGTTTCGGTGTCGGTATTGAATATTTCTTGTGCGGTGCAACGCGGTGCGCTACCAGCATTTTTCTGAATTAATGGCAGTCAGGTGTCGGCCAGCTGCAGCCGCTCAAGAAACGTCAAAATAAGAGCGCTGAAAGGCGGCTTGTTGACGCAAAGCTGCCAAATAAAATGTACGGAAAGCAATATCCATATATATTACGGATATAAAGTCCTCCGACAGCGGTAACCCCGCTTTCTCCTTGGACGTATAGTTTTTTTTCTGACAACCGCCTTTCCGTTGCTGCCAACCAAAAAATTATTTTCCTTCGGCGTTGGTGGCGGGACAAAATTTTTAGAGAAAAATAGATCCGCCATTTTATTAAAGGAATTGCTGTGCTTAAAATTCTATCGTTGACCATCTCAAGGAAGCTTTGGCTGTTGACTTTTAGTGCCGCGCTGGGAATTGCGACCCTAACCATCGTGTTCCTGCTTTCGGAGAGAACATTGATCATGTCAGAAAGACAAAATTCTGTTCGCCAAGAAGTTGAGACTGTGTACGGCTTGCTGGCGCATTTTCAGGATCTTGTCGCCAAAGGCGGCTTGTCAGAAGCCGACGCAAAGCGCAGCGCGTTGGAGGCGATCAAAGCATTGCGCTACAACGGCAACGAATATTTTTGGATCAACGACATGCAGCCGAACATGATCATGCATTCAACCAAACCGGAGCTCGACGGCACTAATCTTTCCGGGAATAAGGATCCAACCGGCAAGTTGTTGTTCGTCGATATGGTTAATACCGTCAAAGCAAGTGGAGCGGGATTCGTGCCCTACATGTGGCCAAAACCTGGCCAGCAAGAACCGGTTCCCAAGATCTCATATGTTAAAGGTTTTGCTCCGTGGGGATGGATTGTTGGTTCTGGAGTGTACGTCGATACGGTAAACGCGGTCTTTTTGAGTCGGCTCATTGAGTTTTCGCTTGGAGCACTTGTTCTTTCTGGAATCCTCGTTGGTTTCAGCCTGTTGATTGCACGAAGCATCACGCTCCCATTGAACCAAGCTGTAAAGGTTGCAAAAACGGTTGCGGCAGGCGACTTGACCAGTCGCATCGAAGTGCAACAATCAAACGATGAAACCGGCCAATTGTTGCACGCATTACGGGAGATGAATGAACGCCTGGTACGCCTCGTAGGCGAAGTACGCAGCGGTTCCGACACGATCGCCACTGCTTCAGGCCAGATTGCCTCCGGCAACATGGACTTGTCATCGCGCACTGAATCGCAAGCAAGCGCGCTTGAAGAAACCGCGTCTTCAATGGAGGAGTTGACTGGGACCGTCAAACAGAATGCAGACAACGCAGGCCAGGCGAATCAGTTGGCGGCCTCGGCTTCTGAAGTTGCTGTAAAAGGTAAGACGGTAGTGTCGCAAGTGGTCGGCACAATGACTTCCATTAACGAATCCTCAAAGAAAATCGTCGACATCATCGGCGTGATCGACAGTATCGCATTTCAAACCAATATTCTGGCGTTGAATGCGGCGGTTGAAGCCGCGCGCGCCGGCGAACAAGGTAGAGGATTTGCGGTAGTTGCGACGGAAGTGCGCAGCCTGGCGCAACGGTCGGCCGGCGCGGCCAAGGAAATAAAGGCTTTGATTGGAGATTCGGTCGAAAGAGTCGAAATCGGTACCAAATTGGTTGACGAAGCCGGCGCCACAATGGATGAGATTGTCGAAAGCATCAAACGCGTAGCAGACATCATGGCCGAAATAACAGCCGCAAGTCACGAACAAAGTTCGGGCATCGGTCAAGTTAATCAGGCAATTATGCAGATGGACGAAACCACCCAGCAGAATGCTGCATTGGTGGAAGAAGCGGCGGCTGCGGCGGTATCATTGCAAGACCAGGCCGGCAATCTCTCGCAAGTTGTCAGCGTCTTCAAGTTGGATGAAATGCACGTCACGCCTACCAACGCTGCAGCGAAGATGAACCTCACTGCGCCCAAACGGAAGGCCGTCCCCCCCAGAATCGTCGCTGACGGTCCAGGGCGTAGACCTAACCAATCGAAGAGAATAGCAAATTTGACGGCGGTAAAGTCAGATGAGTGGGAGGCGTTTTAACCCATTCATGTTCATGTATGTGCGCTATTTCTTTCACTGGCCGTTACCTATCATTGAATTCAACCAGTATGCGCACCAGCTTTAAATTCTGGCTATGCGTGTACGGGTGGCCGCAATGGTAACAGCACCGGTCATTCTCTGATTATTTGCGTCAATGGCAGGAGTGGGTCGTGAACCGACCGTCAAGGTTTTCTTACGCTGCACGACCTGCACGTCGCTTTTTGTGCAACGCATCGTGATATTTCCGTATCAATCAGAATGCGGAAAATCCTAATTTGACCTTTTCGAGGGGTTGGGCATTAATAGCCTAACAGCGGTTTTTCGTGGAGGAATAACCACCTCGATATCGTCACCATATCGCGCGATCGTCTGGTAGGTGGGTGCGCCATCGTAGGCGCCATCG
>NZ_JAXCHT010000059.1:0-6337 GCF_035984655.1 Actimicrobium sp. GrIS 1.19
AGCCAGACATGCCCGTGCTGCGGGCACGTCGACAAGGCTAATCGCAAAAGCCAGTCGGCGTTTCTGTGTACCGTGTGCTGGTACGAGAACAATGCCGATGTCGTAGGCGCGATCAATATCCTCGATCGCGCCCTGGCGCAATTGTCTCAACCGAGCAATGAAGAAGGGCCGAACACGGCCCGGATCGCCTGTGAAGTGAACGGGGCCGTCAGTCCGTCAGCAGCAGGAACCCACCGAAGCGACGTGCAAGAGGTTTTGCATGCGCAGTAGGAATCTCCGTACTTTGCGCGCAAGCGCCAGCCGTCAGGCTGAGGGTGGGGAGGATGTCAATAATATTTCTTTTCGTTATCAAAATGAGATTGATCCCGCGCCATCGCGCGTTATACGCTGGGGCGACAACAAATGGGCTGGCGCACATGGTGTGCCGTCGGCCGGATTCACCACCTTCGAGAGGCTGAAATGAAATCAATGCTGGGTACAGTAACGCTGGCGCTAAGTTTGCTCGTTGCGCAGGTCGCAGTTGCCGCCGACAAGGGCAGTTCCGATGATGCGGTCGCCATGGTCAAGAAGGGCGGCGCGCTGATTAAGTCTGTCGGCAAGGAAAAAGCCTTTGCCGCTTTCGCCGACCCGGCCAACAAGGATTTTCATGACCGCGATCTGTACTTGTATGTATATGACTTGAAGGGGGTCGCACTGGCGCATGGCAACAACCCCAAGATGGTCGGCAAGAACCTGATCGACATCAAGGATACCGATGGCAAACTGATGATTCGCGAGATGATCGAAGTCGCCAACACCAAGGGCAAAGGCTGGGTCGACTTCAAATGGCCGAATCCGACCACCAAGGCGATGGAACAGAAGTCCGGCTATCTGGAAAAGGTGGACGACATGCTGGTTGGCTCCGGCATCTACAAGTAAGCCTCATTCGATGAAGCCGGCCACCAGTCCTTTTGGCAGTTGAAGGAATGTGGCCATCGCATTGAGGTGCGGCAGCGACCGGGTCAGCAAGGATTCGGTGGGCTGCTGCACCACCACATCAAACAGCTCGCCCTGCTGCACCACGGCGTAGCCCCAGCGGATGCCGCGATTGAAGATGATGCCATCCCTGCTGCTGAGCTCCACCACATAATTGGCAAATTCCGTCCAGGTCGCCCCCTGCAAGACGCCGTTGCTGAATGCCTGATTACGTTCGCGCGGGGTATCGATCAGCGCGCACGCGGTGGTCGACAGTACACGCGTACGTTGGCCGGCGTAGTGCAAGGACAGATCGCCGACGACCGAGTTGTCATCGCCGAACGCGCATTGCGCGACCGTGACCGGATTGGGCCGGGCTGCGCCCCGGTCGACCTGCCATGCGCCGGCAATCATGGCTGGCAAGCGTCTGGTTTGCGAACGCACCAGCTGGATCAGTGCCACCGAACTTTTTCGCTGCGGTGGTCGGCAAAACTGCACCCTGAAGTCGGCGCCGTATTGCAACGCGGCGTCGCTGGCGTGCCGATCCGCCGGCGCTTCGACGAATGGGTACAGCTCCAGTTCGAACTGGCCTGCGCGGTGCGACTGTGGTGCCTTGTAGCTGTTCATCGTGGCGCACTCTGGCGTGGCTGGTGTTCGATGCGACCAAATAATCCGGTCGGCACGTCGGCGTTGGAGGCGTTCAGGTCGATGCGGAATTTGAGGTTGCCCGATACGGTGATGTCCTGCCTGCCGGATTGAATCAGGTTGTAGTCGAGCGTGTGCATGGCATCGCGCGCAACGGCGTCGCAGTCCGCCTGTGCCAGCCAGGTCAGGTCAACCAGTCGGGCCGCGCGCAGCGTCTCGCAGCAGCGCGCGGAAGCATGCACGCCAGTCTGATACTTGCCGTGCAAGGTGCCGCGCACGGCGGCGAAGTAATCGCTGATCGGCCCGCCGATGTCATCCAGGGTGGCGTCGAAATCGACCGCAAAATAAATCGCCGAACCGATCGGTTGACCCAGCGCGATGGCGAGCTCGCGTGCTGCGCGGCCATCGCGCGCGCCGTGCCGACCGCTGAAGCAGGCCGCATCCGTACCGCACGGCTCCCACACCACGCCAATTTGCAGGCCGGCGAGGAACAATTCCAGCGTCTCGGACTGCGTCAGGTTTTTCAGCGGATCGTTACTGTACTGGCGACGCACGAAATCGAAACCGAGCCAGCTCAGCTCGGTGGCGTGCTCAGTCAGACTGATCGGACAGTTCAATCCCTTCAGACTTGGCATGACAATCTCCTTTTTTTAGTGGAACAGCGGCGTCACTGCGCCAGCCGATCGTGAATGGAACAACCGCCAACTAGCGGGTTTTGCGGTTTCTGCAGACGGGCTGGCGCATGGGTTCTTTCGGTTGGTTGAGGGATGACGACCGTTTCGGCTCATGCGCCGCACAGTGCGCCTGCCGGTTCCTGCCGCCCGCCGAGATCGGCGCTGCCAGCGCGGTACGCCTCCACCGTGCTGATGGTCGGCATGTAGCTGCCGACCGGAATGGCAAAACGCAGCGTCGTCTGGGCGCCGGCGGTAGCGTAGTAGTGCCGCAGCTTTTCGCGCAGCCGCCCGATCTGTACCCGCACGATCGGATCCTCGCAGGTGCTGTAGGTGGCGGCGTCGCGTTCAAACACTTCGATGCCAATGGCGTACTCGCTGGTTTCGCGCACCGCGCCGGTCATTTGCTTTTCAACCAGAAAGCGCAACAGTTCCTGCATGCGCTGGGCCCGGGCAAAGCCGGCGCTGGCCAGAATCTCGGCGAGGGCGGCGCGCACCGGAGCGTCGGAATCGTCGCCGTCAGTGGCTTGGCGCAAAATATTGTTAATGATGTACATCGCAGGTGTCCCGATCCGAAGTCTGGAAATTGCAAAAAGAACCAGTAATGGGTGGCAAGTTGTTGATGCCACGGATAGACTCTAGGCGGCTTGCTGAGAAACAACCTTCCGCTAACCTTCCGGTTTGCAAGTGCTTGATTCGCATCATCTTTTTTTGGCAATTTGCAGCGCGCGATGACTTGACAGGGGCAGTTGATGGACGAAGCGCTCTTCCGTTTTGGCGATTGGCAGGTCAGCCCGTCGACCAATTCGCTGCGCCGCGGCGCCGAGCGGCTGCAGATGGAGCCGCGCGCGATGGACGTGCTGGTGGCCTTGTGCGAGCGCGCCGGGGTGGTGGTCAGCGTCGACGAGCTGCTGCAACTGTGCTGGGGCAGCACGCTGTACGGCGACAACCCGGTGCACAAGACCGTGGCCCAATTGCGCCGGTTGCTGGTCGACAGCGCCACCGCGCCCGTTTATATCGAGACCATTCGCAAGCGCGGTTACCGTGCAATCGCCGCCGTGGAGTTCGGCAGCGCCGTGGCGAGCTGGCCCGCAGAGTCGCCGTTTCGCGGCCTGGAGGCGTTCGATGCGCGCCATGCACCGGTGTTCTTTGGCCGCGGCGAGGCCACCGCGCAACTGGCGCAGGCGGTCGTCGCGCAACTGCTGACGGCGCGCGCGCTGGTGCTGGTGCTGGGTCCGAGCGGCTCGGGCAAGACCTCGCTGATCCGCGCCGGTCTGTTGCCAATGCTCGAAACCGGCGGCGTAGCTGGTCTGGTGGTGCGCTCGGAAACCACGCTCGATCTCGGCGAACCCGGCCCCGGACAACTGTTTACCGAACTCGGCGGCGCCTTGCTGGACTGGCAGATCGACGGCGCGGGCCTGTTCGACGGGCACAGCGCCGCGTCACTTGGGCAGGCGCTGGCCACGGATCCGACCGCGCTGCTCGCGCAGATGGCGTCGATCGCGCCCGGAGCGCGAGTGGCATTGTTTCTGGATCGCTTCGAAGCCGTGTTTGCATTACCGCATGTGAGCGAGGTCGAGCGCGGTGCACTGGTGACGGCGCTGGACGTGTTGGCCGCATCGCCGGTGATTCTGGTGCTGCTGGCCTGCCGCAACGACTTTTATCCACGTATCGCCGAGTATCCGACCCTGATGCAGGGCAAGCGTTACGGCGCGCACGTCGATCTGGCGCCGCCGACCCATGCCGAAATCGCCCAGATGATCCGCCTGCCGGCGCTGGCTGCCAAACTCACCTTTGGCGTCGATCCGCAATCACAGGCACGTCTCGATGACGTGTTGTGCCAGAGCGTGACCGCCAGCCCGGACGCCTTGCCGCTGTTGCAGTACACCTTGCAGGAGCTGTACCGGCAGCGCAGCGCCGAGGGTGAACTGACGGTGGCCGCGTTCGAGCGGCTGGGCGGTGTCGATGGCGCGATCGGCCAGCGCGCCGAAGAAGTCATTGCGGCGATGAGCGAATTGCAGCGCGCCGCCTTGCCGCGCGTACTGTCGCTGGTGGTGACGGTGTCGCCGACCAGCGATCTGGTGACCAGTCGACGCGCGCCGTGGTCGGCGCTGCACGATGCGCCTGAACGCGAAGTGGTGGCGGCGCTGGTCGAGGCGCGCCTGCTGGTCAGCGAATTGGTCGGGACGGAAGCCGGATTCGGCGTGGCACATGAAGCGCTGCTGCGCCGATGGGAGCGTGCCACCGAATGGATCGCCGCGCATCAAAACAGCCTGCGCGTGCGCAGCCGCATCGGCGTGCTGGCAGCGCGCTGGCAAGCCGAAGGGCAACCGCCGGATCTGCTGCTACCGCACGGAAAACAACTGGAGGAGGCGCTGGAGTTGCGCGACGTCGCCACGCTGTCGCTGGCGTCCGATGAACTCGCCCTGATCGGCGCCTCGCATCGCAAGGCGCGTTTGCGTGAGCGCGTGCGTCTCGGTGTCGGCGCGCTGCTGCTGGTGCTGACGGTGCTGGCGATCGGATTGGGCGTCACAGCCATGGGGGCGCGGCGGGTGGCCGAGCAGCGCCGGGCGGATGCGGAAGGGTTGATTGAATTCATGCTGGGGGATTTTGCCGACAAGCTTCGTCCTTTGGGCCGCCTTGACCTCCTTGCCGGTGTGAGTACCAAGGCGCTGGAATACCTGGGTGGACAGCACGACAGCCAGGCGCGCGCCGCCGACCTGACCGGACGCGCCAAGGCACTGCAGGTCATTGGTGAGGTACATCGGGCGCGCGGCGATTCGAAGGCAGCGATCGAGGCATTGCAAAGTGCCAATGTGATCTTTCAACAGCAGCACACGCGCTCGCCGACGGATACCAATGCCCTCAAGAATCTGGGCGTCAATGCTTACTGGCTTGGGCAGATAAACCGCGACCGTAACGAATGGGATCAGGCCGCGATTTATTGGCGGCAGTATCAGGAATTCAGCGACCGACTCAATCAGCTAGAACCGGACAAGGTCGAGTGGTGGATCGAACAATCGTATGGGCACAACAATCTCGGCGCCCTGGCGATAACCCGCGGCGATGCCACTACCGCTGCGCGCGAATTTCTCATGTCGATCGCGCTGAAAAAACGTGCCCTCGAAAAAACCCCGGACTCAGTCACGGTGGCCGGTGAACTTGCCGACAGCTATTCCTGGTTGGCTTCCGCCACTGAGGCGCTTGGCGACATTCGCGGCGCAGCGAATTTATATGCGCAGGAAATGGCGATCATCCTGCAACTTCGTCAATCCGCGCGAGGCGATGCGCTGTGGATCAAGCGCGAGACACGGGCATTGCATCACCGGGCGATCAATCTTGCGGCACAGGGACTGGACGTGCAGGCATTGGCCGACTATCGGGCGGCGCGACTCCTGTTCAGCGACATTGTCGGGAAGGATCGCCAAAATCGCTCATGGCAGAATGAAATCGCCAACATGGAGCAGGAGGAACGATATCTCATTGGGCATGGGAAAAGCGATGCTTCGTACATCATCGATATGAAGGGAATCCATGCACGACTAATGACCATGCGTGAAATCGACCCGGCGAACACCACTTGGGCACTCAGAGAAGTGATTGCCCGAATGCGCGTCGCGGAAGGACTATTGGATAACGATGAATTGATTGAGGCGCGCGAACAGAGCCAACTTGCGTTGCAAAATCTTAATGCCATGTATGCAGAAAACACGTCAAACCAATACACGCGTTTAACTACCGTTGATGGACTGTTACTATCAGCAAAAATTGCGAATAAAATGGGTGCGCGCAGCGAGGCGAGAATATCTTGCGAAAAGGCGTACGCAATGTTAAAGGTCGGAATGGTCGCTCAGGATTATCATTTTCTCGATCCTTGGGTGCGCGTAAATAATTGTTTAGAACATTTTGATGTCGCGATAATCGCGGCAGAACAACTGCGCAACATTGGTTATCGCAATACAGATTACTTAAGGAACCGCTGATTAATGCGAAATCTGCGAAATAGCTTCGGTGATTTCCTGGCGACGGTTCGGTTTTAAGAAATCAGTCCAGAATCGATGGGGCCG
>NZ_JAXCHT010000060.1:0-5962 GCF_035984655.1 Actimicrobium sp. GrIS 1.19
GGAATGTGGCCGGCCAGCTTGGCGCTGGTTCGCGCTAAATACCGTATTCGCTACGAAGTGAAATTGGTCAAGACGTCGCTCGTGAGGCGCTTACGCTCAAATCCCCACCGATGAACCGCAACGTCTTGCATCCCTGCACAATTTAGGCATTCTGGACACCAGCGCTGAAGAAAAGTTTGACTGCCTGACCCGCGCAGCAGCACTCGTATGCGGCATGCCCATTTCGCTTCTTAGCCTGGTGGACGCAGAGCGACAATGGTTCAAGTCCAACTACGGCCTAGGCCCAGCAACCCAGACCCCACGTGACGCTTCATTCTGTGCCCACGCCATCCTGGGCGACAGCATTTTTGAGGTACAGGACACGCTGACAGACCCGCGCTTTGCTGACAATCCACTGGTCATTGGCGACCCCGGTATTCGCTTTTATGCTGGCGCGTCTTTGGTGCTGAGTGATGGTGCTCATGTGGGGACTTTATGCGTTATTGGACGGGAACCGAGCGTCCTTAGTTCAGTTCAACGTGAAGTGCTTGGTAACTTGGCGCGTGTGGCGGTGTTGGCCATGGAGTCGCGCCACATTACTATTCAACGAGCAGACAGCGAGGCACGATTTCGTGCCCTGAGCGAAGCTTCGCCGTTGGGTATCTATGCAACAGATGTAAAAGGAGCATGCGTGTACACCAATGCCAAGTGGCAGGCCATTTATGGCCTGAGCGAGGCGCAAAGTCTGGGAACCGGCTGGACCGCTGCCGTACATCCAGAAGACAAAGCTGCAGTGTTCGCCGAATGGCAAGCCTGTGCTGACTCTGGACAACCCTTCGCAATGGATTTTCGCTTGGGTCAAACAGGCGGATCCTTGCGCGTGATACACAGCACTGCCCGCCAAACAGTGGACGAGCATGGCGTGTGTACTGGCTATGTCGGTACCGTTGATGACATCACCGAAAAGTCTGAAGTGAAGTACATCAACGAATCGATGTTGTCGATGATCAAGACGCACCGCATCGTTTCATTTACAGACTTGAGTGGTGCGATTACGGAGGTGAACGACGCGTTCTGTGACATCAGCGGCTACAGCCGTGACGAACTGATGGGCAAGAACCACAGCGTCATCAACTCGGGCACGCACCCCGCGGCGTTTTTTACGGCCTTGTGGCGTAGTTTGAAACGCGGAGAATCCTGGCAAGGTGAAATATGCAATCGTGCCAAAGACGGTCAACTGTACTGGGTTGACAGCATAATTGCGCCATTGCGGGGTGCCGATGGAACTATTGAGCGGTATGTCTCTATTCGAACTGATATCACCGAGCGCAAACGCCAAAGTGAAGAGTTGCGTAAGAGCCAAGAATTTCTGTCTCAAACAGGGCGTTTGGCGGGCGTTGGCGGTTGGGAGGTGGATATCCTTGCCGGCATTGTGTATTGGTCTGACGAAACATGCCGCATACACGAAGTGGAGCCAGGGTACCAACCCGTTCTTTCAGAAGCGATTAACTTCTACGCACCTGAAGCGCAACCGGTGATCCAAAAGGCCGTTGAAGAAGGTATCGCTTTCGGTAAGGACTGGGACCTGGAACTGCCAATGATTACTGCGATTGGCAAGCGCATTTGGGTCCGTGCTGTGGGCCATGTCGAGTTCGCTAACAATGCGCCGCGCCGACTGGTAGGGGCATTTCAGGACATCACTGAAGCGTACTTGCAGCGCCAACAGATCAACCATATCCGCAATCGGTTTGTACTCGCCACCCAATCAGGTGGCATCGGTGTTTGGGACTACAACTTGGTAGACGAAACCCTGGCTTGGAGCGCAGAGATGTATCTGCTGTACGGCTTGCCGCCTACAAATGAAACAGGCGTCTACGAGCTTTGGTCCAGCCATCTGCACGCAGACGACAAAGCAAACGCAGAAGCCGCTCTGCAAGCCGCGATACAAGGCAAAAGCGACTTTCAGCCGGAGTTTCGCGTGATCTGGAATGATGGCAGCATCCATTTCATTCGGGCGGCAGCCATAGTTGAGCGCGATGACAGCGGTAAGGCACTTCGCATGGTAGGTGTGAATTGGGACATCACTGCCCAGCGCAACGCAGAATCCGCCCTTGCCCAAAAAAATGATCTGCTGCGGGTCACCATGGAATCGATCGGTGATTCGGTGATCACCACAGACGCCAAGGGGTGCGTCAGTTGGCTCAATCCGGTTGCGGAACGCATGACAGGGTGGACAAATTCCGAAGCCTCTGGTCGCCCCCTGGCGCAAGTTTTTCATATTGTCAATGAACAGACCCGTTTGCCCACCGAAAACCCGGTGGACACTTGCCTTAAGCATGGCAAGATGGTGGGACTTGCGAACCACACTTTGCTGATTTCCCGGCACGGTGAAGAGTTTGGCATTGAAGACTCTGCGGCCCCCATTCGCAATGCAGTTAACGACGTTTTGGGCGTTGTTCTAGTGTTCCATAATGTGACAGAGCAGCGGCGCATGTCTGGTGAGATGTCTTTTCGCGCCACGCATGACGAACTCACTGGCCTGGTCAACCGCGCTGAGTTTGAAGCGCGTCTGCGCCGACTCCTCCAAAAGTCGCACGAAGACGGTAGCCACCATGCTTTGATGTACATCGATCTGGACCAGTTCAAGCTGGTGAATGATGCCTGTGGTCACTCGGCGGGCGACCAGTTGCTCCAGCAAGTCAGCAAGCTACTCGGGGAAGGAGTGCGCGCGCGAGATACTCTGGCGCGTCTGGGTGGAGACGAATTCGGCGTTATTTTGGACCATTGCACAACTGAACAGGCCCAGCGTGTAGCCCAGAAGATTTGTGACCGCATGGAAGAGTTCCGTTTCCTGCACGATGGCAGGCGCTTTCGCATTGGTACGAGCATCGGCTTGGTCGCTGTGTCCAACGCGTTTGCGACCGTCGTCGCAGTGATGCAAGCTGCAGACACCTCTTGCTACGCCGCCAAAGAGGCTGGCAGAAACCGTGTGCATACATGGTTTGACACGGACCAGGCGCGGCGTGAGAGGCACGGTGAAATGCAATGGACAACGCGTATAGAACAAGCCTTGGATGAAGATAAATTTGTGCTGTATGCCCAGCGCATCACTGCTTTGGACGGGGACAAACACGGCACCCACGCAGAGGTGTTGCTGCGTATGGTCGACCACGATGGGAGCATTATTGGTCCTGCAGCGTTCATACCCGCAGCAGAGCGGTTTAACTTGGCGTCGCGCATCGACCGTTGGGTACTCCGCAATGCGACGGCTTGGTTAGAGAAGTATGCGGATCAAGCCAACGTGGAGACCCTCAGTGTCAACTTGTCCGGTCAGTCTGTCGGTGACAGGGCTTTCCATCGGCACGTGATCGAAAAGTTGGCGGCACTTCGACCCAACATCTGCAAGCGTTTGTGTTTCGAAATTACCGAGACTGCCGCAGTCACTAATCTGGCGGATGCTGCACTCTTTATCGAACAAGTAAGGGCACTGGGTGTGCGTATTTCGTTGGATGATTTTGGTGCGGGCGCCTCGTCGTTCGGCTATCTCAAGTCTCTGCGGGTGGACTACCTCAAAATCGATGGCCAGTTCATCAAAGGGCTGGTCGATGACCCGCTAGATGATGCCGCTGTGAGGTGTTTTGTCGATGTGGCGCGCGTTGTAGGCGTGAAGACTGTTGCCGAATATGTTGATGGGGAAGCGGTCTTGCAACGTGTTCAAGCCCTAGGAATCGATTATGCACAGGGCTTCCATTTGCACAAACCAGAACCTATCGACCAATTGGTAAAGGCGCAGGAACTACAGCCGCAATTGGTTTGACGTCTTTGCAGTCCGACGTGAGTATTCCGGACCACCGTGGCCGATTTTAGTGTCGGACAGGAATGGCCGCTCACGATACCGGCACGCCGTTGTATTGCATCAGAGTGGTATTGCGACTGGTGACAGGATCGTCCAGAACTGACCCACCGATCCGTTGCTACCGGACGCGTTACAATTTGAATGCGTAATACCATTCCGTGAGCAACGGTTACGTTCGCCGAAATACGCAAGAGTAGACCAACGGGAGCGGAGCGCAGCTTCTATTAACGATTTTTCGGTTCTTTCGGCCTTGCAGTGTCGCACCGCGTCGTCGAGGCCTCAAGGCCATTCCGAACCGAGGCACCGAAGCGAGGCGGCAGCGCAAACACGCGCATTGGCTCAATTCGACATCGGCGCGCAACGGAATCTCCACTCAGTGATTTAATTTTACGAACGCAATAATGAAAATTGACACTACTACAGCGCTTATTGGTGCGATTTTTCTGTTGAGCAGCTGTGGCGGCAGTTCGTCAATGGAACCTACCGCGGCAACAAATCCGGCTACTTCAATTCCTGTGTTACCGAAAGCTGGCCCACTTTCAAAATGGGTCCCCAAGGTTACCGATACATGGCAATGGCAATTGCACGGCAGCATTAACACCGCTTATCCCGTCAGTGTTTTTGACGTCGATTTATTTGATGCACCTCAAGCCACCATTGATGGCTTTAAGTCTCAGGGCAGGCGAGTCGTGTGCTACTTCTCCGCTGGCAGCTCCGAAAATTTTCGTGTTGACTTCAAGCAGTTTCTCCCGAAGGACCTTGGTAACACCCTTGCCGGATATGACAATGAACGTTGGCTCGACACGCGTTCGGCTAACGTCCGTGAACTCATGAAAACCCGTTTGGATCTCGCAATGGCGAAAGGCTGTGATGGCGTCGAACCAGATAATGTCGATGGTTATGACAACAACCCGGGCTTCCCGTTGACGCCTGCCACACAGCTTGATTTCAATAGCTTTCTTGCGGCAGAAGCACATGTGCGGGGACTGGCGATTGGACTGAAAAACGATATTCAGCAAATCAGTGCTCTATTACCCATCTTTGATTTCGCGGTGAACGAACAGTGTTTTGAGAAAAACGAATGTGCGACGTATGCTGCCTTCGTCGCAAGTGGCAAGCCAGTATTCAATGCTGAATATGCGCCGCGGTATCAGGATAATTTAGGTGGAGCACGGGACACGTTATGCAAAGCGTCGCGATCAGCTGGATTTCATACCCTAGTACTTCCGTTGTTGTTGGATGATTCGTCGCGTTATTCGTGCGACCAGTGACCGGGTGTTCGCGCTGATCGAAATTTGACCCACCGGGGGTGCGGCGTAAAACTTGGACTGGTTTATGCCGTGATGCCGAGGCTCTCTCGATATTCTCGGGGACTGAGAGAGCCAAGGGACATCTTGATGCGCTTTTCGTTATACCACCGGATGTAGGAATCGATTATCTGGATGAATTGCTCAACAGTTATCGCCTGCCAGTTCCGAGGATAGAACAGTTCGGTTTTCAGCCGGCCAAAGAAGCCTTCACATGCCGCATTGTCAGGTGAGCACCCCTTGCGCGACATCGATCGAACCAGGTTGGCGTTGTTCATCCGCAGGAGCCACCCAGGCCAGCGATAGTGGGCGCCACGATCAGAGTGAACAACGGGGCGGTCACCGCCGCTGGCCACCGTTTCGATGGCAGCATCCAACATTGTGTTCACCAAGTCGGCGTCTGGACGCGTGCCGATGGACCAACTGATAACTAAACTGTTCGCGCTGATCGAAATTTGCCCCACCCTGCCGATTGAAATTTGACCCAGGGCCGGGCGCTGCATTTTGAGATGGCAGCTGTGGATAACTATACCAAACAGCGGGTTGGGAGTTGTTCTTTCACATTGATTCCCGCAACAGGATGGCGCGGGGAAAGCTGCGCAGGGCGTAGCCCGTAGCAGATTTCCCCGCGCGCGCCGACTTAGAACGGTTCTTCCGACGGCTCGACCTTGCCTCCCTTGCGAGACTGTTCCCGCGCCTTGATGCGGGACTTCGCTGCGATCGTGCTGTGCTGGAAACGATACGACTCATTGCCGGTCTCGACGATATGGCAGTGATGGGTGAGCCGGTCCAGCAGCGCCGTCGTCATCTTCGCGTCCCC
>NZ_JAXCHT010000061.1:0-5640 GCF_035984655.1 Actimicrobium sp. GrIS 1.19
GTTTGGAGCAATAACTTAGCCTGACGATGACCTACTTTCACACGTGTTGACGCACTATCATCGGCGCAAAGTCGTTTCACGGTCCTGTTCGGGATGGGAAGGGGTGGTACCGACTCGCTATGGTCATCAGGCATAACTTGTAGAATCCGCTGAGCCCACCGTTGGTTTGGTGAGCGCAGAAGACGCAATCTGGAAGAAGTAAAGTATACAACGCACGTCTTGAAATCATCTTCAACGTGCTGTTAGCGGGCGTGATGCACAACAAAGGCATACGCCGAACTCATCGCCTGTAACCGGTCAAGGTTATAGGGACAAGCCTTACGGGCAATTAGTACTGGTTAGCTTAATGCATTACTGCACTTCCACACCCAGCCTATCAACGTCCTGGTCTCGAACGACCCTTCAAAGGAATCAAGTTCCTGGGAAATCTCATCTCAAGGCAAGTTTCCCGCTTAGATGCTTTCAGCGGTTATCTCTTCCGAACTTAGCTACCCGGCAATGCCACTGGCGTGACAACCGGTACACCAGAGGTTCGTCCACTCCGGTCCTCTCGTACTAGGAGCAGCCCCCTTCAAATTTCCAACGCCCACGGCAGATAGGGACCAAACTGTCTCACGACGTTTTAAACCCAGCTCACGTACCACTTTAAATGGCGAACAGCCATACCCTTGGGACCGGCTACAGCCCCAGGATGTGATGAGCCGACATCGAGGTGCCAAACTCCCCCGTCGATATGAACTCTTGGGAGGAATCAGCCTGTTATCCCCAGAGTACCTTTTATCCGTTGAGCGATGGCCCTTCCATACAGAACCACCGGATCACTATGTCCTACTTTCGTACCTGCTCGACTTGTCAGTCTCGCAGTTAAGCACGCTTATGCCATTGCACTATCATCACGATGTCCGACCGTAATTAGCGTACCTTCGAACTCCTCCGTTACACTTTGGGAGGAGACCGCCCCAGTCAAACTGCCTACCATGCACTGTCCCCGATCCGGATAACGGACCAAGGTTAGAACCTCAAACAAACCAGGGTGGTATTTCAAGGTTGGCTCCACGAGAACTAGCGTCCCCGCTTCAAAGCCTCCCACCTATCCTACACAGATTGGTTCAAAGTCCAATGCAAAGCTACAGTAAAGGTTCATGGGGTCTTTCCGTCTAGCCGCGGGTAGATTGCATCATCACAAACATTTCAACTTCGCTGAGTCTCGGGAGGAGACAGTGTGGCCATCGTTACGCCATTCGTGCAGGTCGGAACTTACCCGACAAGGAATTTCGCTACCTTAGGACCGTTATAGTTACGGCCGCCGTTTACTGGGACTTCAATCAAGAGCTTGCACCCCATCATTTAATCTTCCAGCACCGGGCAGGCGTCACACCCTATACGTCCACTTTCGTGTTTGCAGAGTGCTGTGTTTTTATTAAACAGTCGCAGCCACCAGTTTATTGCAACCCTTTCATCCTTCCCCCGCAGGGGGGTCAAACTACCAGGGCGTACCTTATCCCGAAGTTACGGTACCAATTTGCCGAGTTCCTTCTCCCGAGTTCTCTCAAGCGCCTTAGAATACTCATCTCGCCCACCTGTGTCGGTTTGCGGTACGGTCTCGTATGACTGAAGCTTAGAGGCTTTTCTTGGAACCACTTCCGATTGCTTCGCCAATAAATTGGCTGGCCTCAACCCCTTGAATTACGCATCCGGATTTGCCTAGATGCCTTCTACAAGTCAAGGACCGGGACTTCCAACACCCGGACAACCTTCCGTGATCCGTCCCCCCATCGCATCATACGACGGTGCAGGAATATTAACCTGCTTCCCATCAGCTACGCATCTCTGCCTCGCCTTAGGGGCCGACTCACCCTGCTCCGATGAACGTTGAACAGGAAACCTTGGGCTTACGGCGTGGAGGCTTTTCACCCCCATTATCGCTACTCATGTCAGCATTCGCACTTCTGATACCTCCAGCATCCTTTACAAGACACCTTCGCAGGCTTACAGAACGCTCTCCTACCATATGCTTGCGCATATCCGCAGCTTCGGTGACTGGCTTAGCCCCGTTACATCTTCCGCGCAGGACGACTCGATCAGTGAGCTATTACGCTTTCTTTAAATGATGGCTGCTTCTAAGCCAACATCCTGACTGTTTTAGCCTTCCCACTTCGTTTTCCACTTAGCCAATCTTTGGGACCTTAGCTGGCGGTCTGGGTTGTTTCCCTCTTGACGCCGGACGTTAGCACCCGACGTCTGTCTCCCAAGCTCGCACTCACCGGTATTCGGAGTTTGCAATGGGTTGGTAAGTCGCGATGACCCCCTAGCCATAACAGTGCTCTACCCCCGGTGGTGATACTTGAGGCACTACCTAAATAGTTTTCGGAGAGAACCAGCTATCTCCAAGTTTGTTTAGCCTTTCACCCCTACCCACAGCTCATCCCCTAATTTTTCAACATTAGTGGGTTCGGACCTCCAGTGCGTGTTACCGCACCTTCATCCTGGCCATGAGTAGATCACTTGGTTTCGGGTCTACACCCAGCGACTGAACGCCCTATTCGGACTCGATTTCTCTACGGCTTCCCTATGCGGTTAACCTTGCCACTGAATGTAAGTCGCTGACCCATTATACAAAAGGTACGCAGTCACGGAACAAGTCCGCTCCTACTGTTTGTATGCACACGGTTTCAGGATCTATTTCACTCCCCTTCCGGGGTTCTTTTCGCCTTTCCCTCACGGTACTGGTTCACTATCGGTCGATGTCGAGTATTTAGCCTTGGAGGATGGTCCCCCCATATTCAGACAGGATTTCGCGTGTCCCGCCCTACTTGTCGCAAGCTTGGTTCCACACGAGACATTTCGTGTACGGGGCTATCACCCACTATGGCGGCCATTTCCAGGACCTTCCACTATGTCTCATGCTAAATCTTGCAGGCTGTTCCCATTTCGCTCGCCGCTACTTTGGGAATCTCGGTTGATTTCTGTTCCTGCAGCTACTTAGATGTTTCAGTTCGCCGCGTTCGCCTTGCATGCCTATGTATTCAGCATGCAATACCCCTAAGGGTGGGTTTCCCCATTCGGAAATCTGCGGATCAAAGCGTGTTTGCTCGCTCCCCGCAGCTTATCGCAAGCTACTACGTCCTTCATCGCCTGACATCGCCAAGGCATCCACCATGTGCACTTAGTCACTTGTCCCTATAACGTTGACCTCTGACGCACTGCACACCCCCTGAAATTCCAGAGCGTGTCCACTGCGGCAAAGACGGTACAGGGCAAATGAGTCCAGCTTATGCAATCCAGCCTTTGTTACCGCTTGCGCGGCACAGCGAGACTGGATCATGTTGATACATTGTTTGTTGATACAATCACTACCCACCAGCGCTGCCTTATTGCGCCGACACCCTTCACAGGACGACGACGCAACCAGCCAGCGCTGATAAAACTTTACTTCTTCCAAATTGTTAAAGAACGAACAGCCAGTGATTTTTAAAAAATCAAACCTAATGCCTTGTTGCACAACTACCTGCAACGCTGCTTAGGTTTGCTCTCTTGATGTCCCGCAGATAATCTGGTGGAGGTTGACGGGATCGAACCGACGACCCCCTGCTTGCAAAGCAGGTGCTCTCCCAGCTGAGCTAAACCCCCCAGGTATTCCACACGCCAGCAGTACCGGCTCACGCCGACACCACCTTCTTGCCGCCTGAATTTGGTGGGTCTGGTTGGGCTCGAACCAACGACCCCCGCGTTATCAACACGGTGCTCTAACCAACTGAGCTACAGACCCAGTCGGATCAGTACCACCTTCAGCGCGCCGGCGATCACTCGCCAGCACCCAGCTACAACCTAACTGTTCTTTTCTCTCAACAGCCAATAAGTGTGGACACTCAACTTCCCTGCATACTCTAGAAAGGAGGTGATCCAGCCGCACCTTCCGATACGGCTACCTTGTTACGACTTCACCCCAGTCACGAATCCTACCGTGGTAAGCGCCCTCCTTGCGGTTAAGCTACCTACTTCTGGTAAAACCCGCTCCCATGGTGTGACGGGCGGTGTGTACAAGACCCGGGAACGTATTCACCGCGACATGCTGATCCGCGATTACTAGCGATTCCAACTTCATGCAGTCGAGTTGCAGACTACAATCCGGACTACGATACACTTTCTGGGATTAGCTCCCCCTCGCGGGTTGGCGGCCCTCTGTATGTACCATTGTATGACGTGTGAAGCCCTACCCATAAGGGCCATGAGGACTTGACGTCATCCCCACCTTCCTCCGGTTTGTCACCGGCAGTCTCATTAGAGTGCCCTTTCGTAGCAACTAATGACAAGGGTTGCGCTCGTTGCGGGACTTAACCCAACATCTCACGACACGAGCTGACGACAGCCATGCAGCACCTGTGTTACGGCTCTCTTTCGAGCACGCCTCGATCTCTCGTGGCTTCCGTACATGTCAAGGGTAGGTAAGGTTTTTCGCGTTGCATCGAATTAATCCACATCATCCACCGCTTGTGCGGGTCCCCGTCAATTCCTTTGAGTTTTAATCTTGCGACCGTACTCCCCAGGCGGTCTACTTCACGCGTTAGCTGCGTTACCAAGTCAATTAAGACCCGACAACTAGTAGACATCGTTTAGGGCGTGGACTACCAGGGTATCTAATCCTGTTTGCTCCCCACGCTTTCGTGCATGAGCGTCAGTGTTATCCCAGGGGGCTGCCTTCGCCATCGGTATTCCTCCACATCTCTACGCATTTCACTGCTACACGTGGAATTCTACCCCCCTCTGACACACTCTAGCCATGCAGTCACAAATGCAGTTCCCAGGTTAAGCCCGGGCATTTCACATCTGTCTTACATAACCGCCTGCGCACGCTTTACGCCCAGTAATTCCGATTAACGCTTGCACCCTACGTATTACCGCGGCTGCTGGCACGTAGTTAGCCGGTGCTTATTCTTCAGGTACCGTCATTAGTCCCTCGTATTAGGAGAAACCGTTTCTTCCCTGACAAAAGAGCTTTACAACCCGAAGGCCTTCTTCACTCACGCGGCATTGCTGGATCAGGGTTGCCCCCATTGTCCAAAATTCCCCACTGCTGCCTCCCGTAGGAGTCTGGGCCGTGTCTCAGTCCCAGTGTGGCTGGTCGTCCTCTCAGACCAGCTACTGATCGATGCCTTGGTAGGCTTTTACCCTACCAACTAGCTAATCAGATATCGGCCGCTCCACGAGCATGAGGTTCTTGCGAATCCCCCACTTTCATCCGTAGATCGTATGCGGTATTAGCGTAACTTTCGCTACGTTATCCCCCACTCCAGGGCACGTTCCGATATATTACTCACCCGTTCGCCACTCGCCACCAGGGTTGCCCCCGTGCTGCCGTTCGACTTGCATGTGTAAGGCATGCCGCCAGCGTTCAATCTGAGCCAGGATCAAACTCTTCAGTTTAATCTCTGTTTTATGTCATCTCTGACATGGTTCTTGCGAACCGGTCGCTCACTCAAAATACTGACAGGATCATTCTTTCGAACTTTCCTATATTTCTTCGTGAGCACTTGCTATATGTAAAGTGTCTGCAGCAACCGAAGTCACCGCAGTGCATTTCCATCAAGTGCCCACACTTATCGGCTGTTAATTGTTAAAGAACTTCTACCGCACTCCGTA
>NZ_JAXCHT010000062.1:0-5106 GCF_035984655.1 Actimicrobium sp. GrIS 1.19
TCGTAGCAGTTTACAAGCGGGGCGCTAACTCATTGAATGTAAACGGGAATTGGCGCGAGGTGAGAGTCTGAGGGTGACTTGTGTATAACGAAATGCGTCAAGGAACGCCTTATTAAAGAATGGAAAAATGCGACGGATATGAACGGTGTCAGGCTGCTGGCAATCATGCAAAATGAGGTCGCGTCGCAGCAGCAAGAATTGGAGTCGGCGTTGAAAGAAACCAGCGCACGCGTGGTGGAGATTCAAAAGAAATTAGATTTGATGCCAAAAAGCATTGATGAAATAGCGCGTTACGACGAAGTCGCAGAAAAGCGAAAGGAATACGTGGCTGCACGTGAAAAAATATTCACGGAAAAAAAGAGCGGTAACGCAGAAGAAGCAAAAAAATTAGCTGATACGCAACTCAAGCCAGCCCGTAACGCCTATCTTGCATCGCTTCAGAAATTGGTCGATCTCCAGACAGAGGAAATCACCGCCAGCGGCACGTATTTGAAAAATGAATTTGCACAAAGCCAATTTCTTCTCGAAATATTGACGGGACTCGCTGTATTTTTGAGCGTCCTCATGTCTTACTTGATCAGCAAATCCATCATCAGACCATTGCGGCAAGCCATATCGATTGCGCAAACCGTTGCCTCGGGCGATTTGAGCGGGCACATTGATATTCATTCACGGGACGAGATCGGCCAATTGCTGCAATCACTCAACGTGATGAATGGCAGTTTGCACACGATTGTTGCCGAGGTGCGCATGGGGACGGAAACAATTGCCACCGCGTCGAAGCAGATTACTTCCGGCAACCTCGATTTGTCGGCACGTACCGAATCGCAAGCCAGTGCATTGGAAGAAACGGCGTCCTCCATGGAGGAACTGACCAGCACGGTCACGCAGAGCGCTGAAAATGCCCGGCAGGCCAATCGACTGGCCGAATTGGCCTCGGATGTCGCCACAAAGGGCGGTGGTGTCGTCGCGCAGGTCGTCGAAACAATGGGATCCATCCATGAATCTGCCAGAAAGATTGCTGACATCATCAATGTGATCGACGGCATCGCGTTTCAGACCAATATCCTGGCATTGAATGCTGCCGTTGAGGCCGCCAGGGCCGGCGAGCAGGGCCGTGGTTTCGCCGTGGTTGCAACCGAGGTGCGAAATTTGGCGCAACGCAGCGCAAGTGCCGCGAAAGAAATCAAGGTGTTAATTACCGATTCCGTGGAGAAAGTCGATCTTGGATCACGGCTGGTCGATCAGGCGGGCGTGACGATGCAGGAGGTCGTCACCAGCGTCAAGCGGGTCACCGACATCATCGGCAATATCGCTGTTGCCAGCAATGAACAAGCTTCAGGGATTCGGCAAATCAATCAGGCCATCACGGACATGGATACTGCTACACAACAGAACGCCGCTCTGGTCGAAGAGGCCACCGCAGCTGCACAGTCATTGCATGACCAGGCCGGCAGTCTGGTGCAAACGGTTGCTGTTTTCAAGCTCGACAAAACGCTGGCTGGATCAAACCAGGGCGTAACGTTGGCAAGTGGGTCATTCGCAAGGTCAAAAGCGCCCCAGGTAGCTCTCGTCGCTCTGGCACATCACGCCAGGGGTGCGGCAGTCGGAACGACGTCGATACAGCGTGCGCGCCCGGCAGTCGCACATCGGCGAGGCGCCGCTTAAGATTCAAGAAACGCCGGCCATTAACCGCGTTAGCTCTCCTATGGGGTGCCCGCATTACGCTGCCGGCTCACGAAGACGTACACTGGTGCGAGGCCGTCCTCGTGTTCGGCTTCCGTCTCGGCCGCATGCATACGCGATAATAAATGCTGTTTGACGCCGAACCAGGCATTTGACGTCTTTTGATTTAAGTTGACATAATATAGATTACGCGAAATTGCGATGTTGGCCCCAAATAGTAATGTCCGGTTTGGGGGTGCGACATTTGAATATGGACCTGACACCCTACTGCGAAGTCCTAACTCTACAGTCCCTATCTCTTGAACAGGTTTGCTCGGGTCCGGTTCCGGACATTGATTCTTGTACTTGTCGCCTTGGCAAAACGACGGGGTTTTACGCGCAAATCCGATAAAAGAGCCCGCACTAGGCGGGCTGCACCGTTTACCGATCAAAGTTATTAAACAGCAGTTTTTCGGCTCCGCATAACTCGCCCTGCGTAGCTAATTTTATATCGGTGACGGTGCGATATCCCGTCACCGCGATGGCGGGTCATCAGCGAATTGCGCGTGCCAGTGCCGCAGCGTTGATGGTGCCAAGACCTGCACCCGGCTCGTAACCTGAAACGCCAGAATAGAACCAGTTGTCCCCTGCGGTGATCTCGTTTAATCCGGTGGATTGGCTCCGCGATCCTTTAGACTTCAGAGCGTACAACTGCGGCTGTAGTAGACCCAGCCGTGATCCCTTGGCTTGGGCTATGAGCGAGAAGATACCGTTCAGTTGCGGTGCAGCGAAACTGGTACCACCGTAAAAGTTCTGAACACCACCGTCTGGTGTCGAGTAGACGATATAGCCGGTTTGTGGATCCGAGTTCAGCGAGATGTCAGGCAAATTCCGACCCTTTACGTTCGAGGCAACCGTGTACAGCGTGGTCGTGCTAGTTGGGGCACCGACCGGATCTGGTGTAGAGGTCAGGACCTGATTCGGTTCACTGCGCCGGATACCGCGCACGCCATTCTGGTAAGCAGGCTGTGGCCAGAAAACGCTGACGCCACCGCCGCCACCGACTGAATAGATGCCGCAGGTCACCGGTGTACGGCCTCTCGAAGCGCAGTAATCAGTCAGATAATCCCAGCCCCAAACCCGCTCGATCGGGAGGTTAATTAAAATACCTCGCAACGTGAAGCTTGTTGGAACAGTCGTGCCGCCAGCGGCAATGATGTACGGATCGGAGGCGGGCGAATCGACCGTCAGTGGGCTGGAAAAATAGGGCGCGGGAAACGAACGTTGCGTGTCATAGGCACCGGAGTCGCCTGCTGCGGCGAAGGTCGAGATGCCCTGTGCAGCAGCCTCGGCAAATGCCTGGTGGTACGCCACCAACACAGCTTGCGTATCAGTGGAAATACCTGGGATCGGATAATTAAAAATCTCGGGCGAGCCCCAACTCACTGAAAGGGTATCCACTTTGTTGTCGGAGATTGCCTTATAAAACACGTCAATGAATCCCGCTTCGGTATTCGGTGCGTCATAGACAATCACGTTAGCATCTGGCGCAAGGCCGCCCGACTGCTCCACATCCAGCGCAGTCTCGCCGGAGCCATCAGGACCTGACAGAGGACCGCCACCGTCGACGTGGACCTGCGTGATCCTGTCCGGATTCACCTTGAGGCCAATCTGGCTCCAGTAGGTATAGGCGTCTGCCGGAAGAAAATTGGCTAAGGTCGCAATGCCGACGGTCATACCTTTACCAGTTATGCCATTTGCGTACAGCGGATTCACACCGTAGAAGTTAGCGACATCACCGGTAGTGTAATTGCCAGCAACGCCAGTGGCAGTGCTATTTCCCGAAGGCAGCACCACAGCGGGTGACTTGCCGTCGGGAGTAAGACGCAGCGCCTGCCCTTTGGTGTAATGCGGCAGAAACTGTGAAGTCTGCGTGTTAAGGCCAGAGACGTATAGCACGACATCCTGAAGTAATTCAGGCACGCGCGGCTCGCGATCCGGACGGTGGAAACGACGCCCTTCTTTGTCCGAGTAGTCACGCAGTGTGGTGGAAAATGCCTGTCCGAGTTGCGCCGCCGTGCCGGTTGCCTTGATCACCAAATTATCGTCATAGACTTCGTTGATTGTGATGCCCAGGCGCTGTAGATAGCTGGTAATGCGTTGGATTTGCCCGTTCGACGGGGCATAACGAGCACGAAATTGCTGAACACTGAGAAACTTGTGATATCGATTACTGTCAGGATCGACACTCGCGGCAATGAACTCATCAAGATCCTCGCCATTTTGCAGTTTCAAAATGATCGATACTGAGACCGGGGTTGCGTCTGCGGTCGTACCCATGTCTTGAGGAACTGCGCCGTGACGTCCACTTGCATAGGATGACGGCGCACCGGCAACGACCGCTGCAAACGCAATGGAACTTAGTAACACCCTTGAAATTCTCTGATTATTCACTCAAGAACCCCTCTTTTTGGATGGCTCGCGTCTGGCCGATGAGTACCGGAAGATGTTGCCGAAAGAATAAGGTATTGGAGGATGTTAAGAATGTCAATGGATTATGTTGAATACTTGAAACGCTTACCTATGAGTAAGTCGCGGTGCCATTTGCTTGGCAAGACCAATTCCCCGCCCTGCCGTATGGCTTCCGGATAACGACGCAGTAGAGACGATCGGAACATGTCGCAAGACGTGTTCACCAAAATTGGTCCACTCCGTCGCAATCGGCAACGGTGATGGGCTTTTGCCTTGAGTCGGATACCTTTCAAATCCCGGCAGAAACATGCGTATCGCCGACATGAACTGGATGCAGGTCGAGGCCTATCCAGAACGGGATGATCGCATCGTCCTTCCCATCGGCAGCACTACTTTCCGGGAGACGTATAATCATCTCGATCTCGGTCTAACAGTCCATTCCTGGTTCGCTGGCAAACGCCTGGTGGACATGCACCGGCCGGAGCGTGGTTCTACCGATCCTCACGGTTATGCCATAGACGCAACACATAGACGCTCGGCTCCCGGACCTCGCAGAGGATCGTATCCTGCCCAACAAGGATGTGGCGCATCTCGCGCGGTGCGAATTCGTCGAGGCATTCTCCGATGCAGGGGTTCACATGAAAAGGGGTCGACGCTGCGGCCAGCGACTCAACGGTACGCGTTGCGGTTGCGTTGTTGGCCGGTGTGTTGCCGCTGACCGAAGTTGGACCCGCAAGCGATCCAGTGGATGGTCTGACTATTTACCCGGACCGACATGCCCGCTATGGTTTCCGCCGGGACGATGATTCGAACCTTGCCCTCCACCGCCCATGCGTACCGGGTTGGGTGCAATGTGGACGGTGACAGAATGGTTGTAAGCGCATCAGCAACGCCGTCTGTACATCACGCCATTGACCCGCCAAAGTGGTGCCCACCAAATAGTAGTGGGGATCACTTTGAACACAGCCA
>NZ_JAXCHT010000063.1:0-4623 GCF_035984655.1 Actimicrobium sp. GrIS 1.19
TACACTTATCCACAGCTGCTATTCAACAACGCAGCGCCCAGCCCTGGGTCAAATTTCGATCGGCACGGTGGATCAATATTGGGTCGGCGCGAACAGCAACGATCAAAGGCGACAACCTGAGCTGCGGCGAGGCGACGGCAGCGACCATCTGTTCGAGCGCGGCGCGGCGCGCCGCCTGCGTGGCCTGGCGCAGATCGGCGCCGTCCAACTCGAGCAGATCGTAGGCCACCAGCACCACCGGCAACTCGGCCAGCATTTTGGCGGACAGGGTTTTGCGGCCAATGCGTTTTTGCAGCTCGCCGAACGCGGTCGGCATCTCGCCCTGCCAAACCAGGATCTCGCCGTCAATGACGGCGCCGTCCGGCAGATTCACGTCGGCCAGTTCCGGAAAGCGTTCGGTAATGAGCTCTTCGCCGCGCGACCAGAGCCAGGTCTGGCCGTCACGCCGGACCAGCTGCGCGCGGATGCCGTCGTATTTCCATTCGACCTGCCACTGCTGGATATCGCCCAGCGATTGCGGCGCGGCCTGCAGCGGATGCGCAAGAAAAAAGGGATAAGGCTGACCGCCGCGCCGTGCCTGTTCATCCTCCGAGACCGGTGCAATCAACTGCTGAAACCGGCTTGCGTCGGGCCGGCTGCGTCCATCGGTCCAGCCGATCAGGCGCTGCGCGATCAACTTGCCGTCGAGACCGGCCACGCTGCCCAGCGCGCGCGTCACCAGCAGCCTGGAGACGCCGACCCGAAAGCCACCGCCGATCAGCTTGGTCAGCAGGAAGCGCTCGCGGGGATCGAGTTCATCCCAGTAATCAAGCAACGCGGCGCGGATGACCTCGGGCGCGGCCCCGCGCAGGGGCAGAATCCGCAGTTCCATCCACTGCGCCAGTCCGGTATCGCCGTGCCGCGACGGCGGCGGCAGAATATGGGCGATGGTTTCGGCAAGGTCGCCGACTGCGGCATAACATTCGTCGAACAGCCAGGTGTCGAGTCCGGCGGCCTCGGTGGCGTATTGGCGCAGCAGTTTGGTCGGCACCGCCTGGCGCGGCTTGCCGCCGGCCAGAAAGTACACGGCCCACGCCGCATTCTGTGGCGGCGCGCTCTGGAAATAGCTGATCAGCGCGGCCAGTTTGCGGGTGGTCGAAGTGGTGGCATCAAGCGCATCGAAAAGGCGGGCGAAGTCACGCATGCGCGGCGACCTCGGCGCCCTTGCCTTCGTCGGGTTCGGCGCCGTATTCGGTTTGAAACGCGCCCGCCTCCAGACCGTTTTGCTGCAGCCAGCGCACCATTACGCCGATCTGCCCGTGCGTGACGATGACGCGCCCGGCGCCGGTCGCCTTGATTGCCTGCATCAGCCCAGGCCAATCAGCATGATCCGACAGCACGAAGCCGCGGTCGACGCCACGCCGGCGGCGTGCGCCGCGCAGCAACATCCATCCGCTGGCGAAGGCGTCGCTGTAATCGCCGAAGCGCTTGATCCAGGTCGTCCCGCCGGCCGAAGGCGGCGCCAGCACCAACGCGGTGTTCAGCGTGGCCTTGTCGCTGATGTCAGTGACCAGACTGGTCGGCGGCAATGCCACACCGGCTTCGCGATACACCCGGTTGAGTGGTTCGGCGGCGCCGTGGCAGATGATCGGTCCAATGCTGGCGTCGACACCGTACAGGATGCGCTGCGCCTTGCCGAAGGCGTAGCAGTACAGCACGCTGGCGCGACCGGCTGCGGCGTTGGCACGCCACCATTGATTGATGTCATCGAAGATCTCGCGCTGTGGCTGCCAGCGATAGATCGGCATGCCAAAGGTGGACTCGGTAATGAAGGTGTCGCAGCGCACCGGCTCGAACGCCGCACAGGTTCCATCCGGCTCGACCTTGTAATCGCCCGAAGCCACCCAGACCTCACCCCGGTGCTCCAGCCTGACCTGCGCCGAGCCCAGCACATGGCCGGCCGGGTGCAGCGAGATCGCAACGCCGTTATGCACGATGCTTTCGCCATACTGCGCGGTTTGCAGATTGATCTCGCCGAGCCGCGCGCGCAGAATGCCGGCGCCGGGCGCGGCGGCCAGATAATGCCCGTGTCCGGTGCGCGAATGATCGGCGTGGCCGTGCGTGATCACCGCCCGCTCGACCGCCCGCCAGGGGTCGATGTAGAAGTTTCCTTGCGGGCAGTACAAGCCTTCGGGTCGTGCGATGATCAGATCAGCCATTACACACTTTCACGCAGGGTGAGTGATCAGTGGCGAGTCGATCCCGTTCAATTTCAGCATGGGTGTGAGGTGCCTGGGCAGCTTGGCGGACAATCGAGATTTCCCCGATAGGCTGGCAGCACAGCGCGCGCGTGTCGTGGCACGGTGCAGTCGATGGAACGAACCACGCATTGATGTCCGCCGTGCCAAATGATTTTGCATACCCTTCGGGGCGACTGCCCGGCACAGGGACTCGATTCGACAACGGGCACGGGATGCGCGAGCCTGCGCAGCCTGCCAATACTGTGTTCAGTTGCGTCGATTCCATGTCCGTACAATAACCCAACATCCGCATCTGCCGCTCGCACCCCACCGCCCCACCAAAAAAATAAACGGGCCAATTATCGGCTATCCGGCCAGCGTGCAAAACGTTCTTAAATACGTACGATTGCGCACATACATCCAGCCACGGTCACCCTATTGTCAGCTCTCGCGCTGGACAAAGCGCCAACTGTTTGGAGGGCAATATGCGTAATGTCATCAAGATTTTATGTCTCCCGGTGATACTGACCTGCGCCACGGCATTCGCCACCGACACGACCGTCGTACCGGCTGGCGGGACACCGCCGCCGCAGAATGCGGTCGGGAAAAATGTCGACAACTCGGGCATGAACGCCCGGGATAAGGACAATACGGCGCTCCCACAAAATCAAACCAATGTGAAATCCGACCGCAAGTTGCTGGCGGCGGTGCGGCGTTCGGTGGTCCATGACAAGACCCTGTCAACCTCAGCACACAACGTCAAGATCATGGTTGCAGGCGCAGCCGTTACCTTGCGTGGTCCGGTGAAAAACGCGGACGAAAAAGCAAAGATTGAAGCAATCGTGAAGCAGGTCGAAGGCGTCGCGAGCATTGATAACCAACTTGACGTTAAAGCCAATTAACCCCAGGAGCACATCATGAAAACAGCTGTTTATTGCATCGCCTCAGATTCCACCCACGCAGAGCAAATCGTGCAGTCGCTGAAAAACGCGAATTTTTCAAATAATGAAATTTCCGTTCTGTTTCCGGACAAGGGCGGCACCCGTGATTTCGCGCACGAACAGAACACCAAGTTGCCAGAAGGCGCTGCCACTGGCGGCGTTGCAGGCATGGGCGCCGGCGCCATTTTAGGCTGGCTGGCCGGGATAGGCACCCTCGCCATTCCCGGCGTCGGCCCGCTGATTGCAGCCGGTCCGATCATGGCCGCACTCGGCGGCGCAGCCATCGGCGGCGCTGCCGGCGGCATCGTCGGCGGCTTGGTGGGGATGGGCATTCCAGAGTACGAAGCCAAGCTGTACGAAGGCAAAATCCGTGGCGGTAACGTCTTGATTTCGGTGCATACGGAAAATAGCGACCAGGTCAGCGTCGCGAAAAAGATTTTCGAGGACGCCAAGGCAGAAGACATCAAATCGACGACGGAAGCTTCGACACCTTCCTGACGCCGTTGTCGCAACCGCTTTCCGGCACGAAGCTGTTGCCGGAAGGCTTATGTCGCAGACGATTTACCGCAACACAAGTCCGTATCGTCAGATTTTGCTGTGCCGAGGGAGATGGCGCTTTGGCCCCGCCGTACTGCCCTGTCTGGACGTGACTGCCGTGCGCGCGACATGCCGCTGCAGAATGCTGCACGACACGGCTCAGTCTGGTTTGGCAGTGACCGTACCAGCTTCAGCTCGTACGGCGAACACGCTGACATCGCGTCAGGGAAGTGCTTCTTAAACGCCTCAATATCGTGCGGGTTTTTCGATAGCCATGATTGGGCCAAGGCCATTCGCTCGATACACGGGAGTCGGAATGGATGTGCGTCCATCCAAACGGTGTTCATATAGTTTTTCACTTACCCTCCGAATTGCCGTTTGGTCGCGAAATAGCTTGGTTTAGTATGCGCCATTTGTTGTTGATCGCATACGTCTGCCATGGCCGAATTTTGCGCCTTTTCCAATGACAGTCGAGCGGTTCACCGACCCGATGGAAGGTGTGCCAGGTTCCAGTCTCCTCCTTTGGTATTGATGGAGCGATCGGGCATGCTGACTGCGCTGGCAGTACGCAGGCGGGCGTGATCTCCACGCACAACCTGTTGGCTGGACCACAGTGGTCGAGCTTGATGCGCCACTACGCTTGGCCAGATCCGCGATGTTCACGTCTAGCTGGGCCTCGTCGGTGCGAAGCCACTGCCCACCTCTTGGCGGTCGGTCTCGCAGGGGCGCGCGACGGGCGACCTGTTGTTGCGCGCTGTTTCGACCAGTATCATGGAGGCAACCCGCGAATGCGATATCGTTGCAAGATCCGGCGGTCATGAGTTCGCCATTGCTTTAGCCTGAATTTTGCATAAAAAAGGGCAAGAATGCCGTAAGTGATTGATAAAATGTAAGTTATCGAGAAACACACTCATCAACACAAACGC
>NZ_JAXCHT010000064.1:0-4435 GCF_035984655.1 Actimicrobium sp. GrIS 1.19
CCCGCTTGTTACGCATTGCTACGGTCATTGTTTCTCCTTGATGGCGGCAGTCTCCTGCCAAATGACCGTTTACACAAAATTATTTACACCCTCAACCAGGCCTTTATCGGTCGGCAGTCGACAAATATTTGCGCACCAACCTCGCCGAGTGCAGTCACCTGTTTTCCACGATCCAAGCGCTGACGCCGGAGATTGCAAAGCGTCGGCGAAGCTGGATGGCCCGCATGCACCAAGACGGGAGCACGTGTGGCGTCGTCCTCATCAATTCCTTGCTGCCCGCACGGGTTGCCAGCATTCATGACCAAGGATTTGAAAGTGCGAGGACTAGTGCTGGATAGGGCACATTGCCGCCTAACCCGTGGCACTCGATGTCTCCATCGCGACGAACAATGATCCGATCTGTGTTCTATCCAAGGCGCAAAACCGAAAACTGACGCAATAAATAAGAAGGAGAAATCATGTCTTCCAGTTTTGAATACCTCGATGCGATTGCGAAAGAATCGTGGGCCGGCAAGTACGATCGTACGGCGACGCTCTCTGATGCGAAGCGTAGCAAAATAATAATGGAGGACGCTCCCTGTCCACGATCATTAGGAGAACGCATTCCCTCGTCCAGAGGGTTCAAATGACGGGCCTACCCGTGTTCAAGCAGGGCTGACGGATCAGCGACTGTCGGCCTCCCAGTCAATGACACTGAGCGCCTCATCCAGCGCCTTCCGGTCGCTGCGAAACACATTGCTCGCTTCAGTCGGGTTGCCATAGGCATCGACGACTTCGTGCAACTGCCGCATTCTTCATCGGTTTTACTTAAGGAGTCAGCACGATCGGAGTCAGGGCGAGACCGGCTGCATATTTGCTATACATCACTTGTGGTATGAATAATCCAAGATAGGATATCGTTAGCTATAACCTCTTGACACTATTGTTTCCAATATGACACTTCCAATGCGGCAGACTTTTGATGAGCAGGAACGTTTTTCAGCGCGATTAGTTGACGCTCTACATCGAGCTGGTCGCACAACAACGGGGCCAACCGCATTGGCAAGCGAATTTAATGCGCGCTTTCCTCAACATGCCGTTTCTGTGCATGCCGCTCGCAAATGGGTAAAGGGAGAATCCATTCCTACTCAAGAGAGGATCATCGATCTTGCCGGGTGGCTCGGCGTCACCCCAAGTTGGTTACGCTTTGGGGGTGATGATGAGTTTTCGTCAGAGATGCGGCCCGAGGATTTTTTAGCGAGTGACCTTCACACGTTGCGCGCGATCCAGTGTCTCGACAACTCCGGCAAGGAAATAGTGAATCTATTGATTAGGGTTCTTTTACTAAAAAAAATTGGCTAATCGCAAGTAAGCCGGGGGTAGATGGCACTTGGCACGAATACTTAGCCAGACCATAATTTTTGCCAAATTAGTAATTTTTATGGCGTAAAAATCCAATTTGTAACATCGAGACCGAAGCTAACGAGGATGTTGCCGAACCGGTCGTGCATTCTGCTGGCGGTGCTGAGCGGCGGTCCATTTGCGCTGGTGTCTGTCGGCGCCAACAGCCTGTTGTGGTCAACCCAGTCTTAGCTGGTGCGCGTGCCAGTCAACAGAATGCGTCCCAGCATACCGGTCGTTCCGTCTTGCTGGTCCGACACCGACAGATAGGCGCCATTCGTTTCGGTCACCATACGGTTGGGAGGGTTCCCGGCCGCCCGGTCGTGTTTTTATTGATCGTTGCATTGACAGGCCGAAGTGACGTGGAGGGCGGCATCCAACGGCTGGCGCGCATCCTGTGAGATGCAATTTACACCACCGAGAGAAGATCACCCGAGGCAGCAGACACGATCGGTAAATCGATGTCCTGACGCAAGGGTGATCGATGATCAATTCGCTTATTATCCATAAATTAAAGGCCGAGACAGAACGCCGTTGCGTCACCTGACCGGGAACTGTGCCGATTCACGAGGTGCAGAGGTTGGATTGCGGCGGCGTTGTGCCGCGCGCCCAGATCATTACAGCATGGCTGCCGGGGGCGCCCCTTTTAGCAGTCTGCGCAAGAGCAGTGACTGCAGGTCTCGGCGCTGATCGCACACCACATGGATGTAAATCACATTGTTGGCGTCATCGACTTCGTAAATCAGATAATTCGGCCCAACGACAAGTTGGCGATACTGGTCAATACCGATCTCGGCGAGATCGGCGCACACCGCGCCGACATGTGGGTATCGCGCCAGATTGTCGACGCTGTCCTTCAATGCGCCGAGCGCCGTTCGCCAAACCTGTGTTGACCAGGTGCGGATAACGTATTTTTTTAATTCCTGGATATCGTCCGTCGCGGCCGACGTGAACAATACCTTGTATGTCATTGCGTGCCGCCCGTGCGCGCATCGTCAAGTTCGTCGAGTTGGGCAAACACCTCCGCTGCCGGGGCCACCTCGCCGCGCTCGATCTGATGGCGCCCGAGCGCAAGAATTTTAAGCAGTGCCATCGTTTGCTGCGTTTGCTCCCAGGAATGGATGTCCTGCACCACGAAGGTCGCTTCGCCGTTTTGCGTGATTATCATCGGCTCGCGCGACTGGGTGATCTCGTTGATCACGCGCGCCGTGTTGTCCTTGAGATAGCTGATGGGTTTGACTTGTTCTGAAAGACGCATGGTTGGGCTCCAGTGGACAGAAGAGGGGAAGACATAATATAGTCTTTATTCTGACGGAGGAGAAAAAATTCCTCACCCTTCGTTCGTGCCCGCTGCCTGTGGCGGGGACAGCTTTTACCAGCGCATCGAATCCATGCGCCGCAAACGGTGGGGGCAACCTACTACGCCCGCTATCTGGCCTGGTTAGAACTGGCGTTGGCGGGCGGAACCTATGTCGGGCTGGTCGCGAAGCACGAGGGAGACGTTATCGCTGGCGCGGGCCTGGTGCTGCTGAACTGGGGTCCGACCCGCGACGACCCGGGTGTCCTGCGCGGGCGCATCGTGAATGTCTTCACCGCGCCGGCGTGGCGCCGGCAGGGCGTCGCGAAGCACCTTCTCGAGGAACTGATCCAGCGCGGCAAGCAGGCCGGCATCGGCACCTTCAGCCTGGGCGCAAGCGAGGAGGGCGCTGCGCTGTACCGGCAGCTCGGCTTTGTGCGCTATGGGGAGGAGATGCGCCGGCGCGGGTGATCCGTCGTCTCATTCATTGCCCAAAAGGCAGTAGAACCGCGGTGCATAGGCGGAGACTGACCAGTCAGGTCCTCAGAGCAAGACTTCCTTTTGGCGACGCACTGCAAAGGCCGTTATCGCATCGTCGTCGATGCGATAACGCGCGACATAGCCGCCGTGTAAGCGTGGCGCCAGCATCGCACTTGACGGTGGCTCAGGGTTGACAGTTGCGATCGCAAGCGCAGGAGGGCTTGCGCTGCTGAATCTGGCAGCGTGCTCCGCGCCGATGACGGACAAACAGCATGCCTGCCGCGCCAAGCGCGAACACATCCATGGCGTCGAAGGGCCATCCTGTCGTCACTGCGCCGAGGCTTGTGATTCCCAACCAAGCGATGCTTGGGGTATCAGTGGAACACAGCATGGAATGCAGCCAACCACCAGTACTGCGACGCCCGCTACGCCTGCCGCTGCACTTACCTTTGACCTTGAAACGGTCATGATCGATTTCTCCTGATACGTACGCGATTATGCTTGCGCTAACAATGCGACCTAAAGTAGTTTTAGGTGCAAGCGCTTTTTGAATGGCCGCGTTATGTCGCGATCAAACCTCACCATCGGGGTCCTGGCATCCCAAACCAGAACCAATGTACCGACCATTCGTTATTACGCAGAGATAGGCTTGTTGCCTCGTGCTCAGCGTGCAAGTAACGGTCACCGCCATTATCGGGATGCGGATTTCAAACGCCTGAGTTTCATCAAACGCTGCCGGAACTTTGGCTTCCCGATCGAAGAGGTCAGGGAGCCAGTAGCGCTATTTGAGGATGGGGACCGTGAATGTATCGAAGTCCGTGACATGGCGCATAGTCACCTGAATGCCGTACGAGAAAAGTTGAACGAAATGCGTCAACTTGACGCGAGTCTGGCGGCGTATGTGGCAATCTGCGACGAAAACTGCTGCGCGGGACCATCGAGAGGCTGTGCCATCATCGAAGAGCTGTCCGCGATCGAGTTAGTGCCGAAGCCTGCTGCCTCTGGATGTTGTGGATCAGCGCGGGAAGGCATATTTGACGGACCTGTGTACCAACATGCCCCATGACTCACGAAAAGCCTACGCCACCTCCTCCGACCGAAAAACAGCTGTGGAAAGACACGTGGTTTTTCTTATTTCTCCTGGTCGTTTTGTTTTGGGGATTTGAAGGATTGACTGGGGGCGTGTCAGCAGCGGATGTAATCTGACACAGTGCGGCGATTGAAATCTGATACACCGATTTGATTTGAGATGATGGTGGCTTTTCGGAGCTGCCTTGA
>NZ_JAXCHT010000065.1:0-4125 GCF_035984655.1 Actimicrobium sp. GrIS 1.19
CGAAATAGCGAACGCGCATGGCTGGCTTGCCCCCGACAGCGCGCTACCCGAAGACACCGTTCTGGCCTCGGCGCTGATGCGCAAGGAGGCCTTGCTATACGGCATTCCCATGGTCGGCAGCGCCTGTATCTCCTCTGAGGTGCTTGTAGGTAATATATGAACGCGTTGATACCGCATAAAAATCAGGCACCTGTAGCACGGTTGCCAGCAACTGAGGAGACAACACAATGCACATTGAGCACGTTGAGATTGGCAATTTCCGGAAACTCAAAGCGGTACGCATCGATTTTTCGGAGCAGAAGACGGTCTTTGTCGGTGCCAACAACAGCGGGAAAACTTCTGCGATGGTGGCGCTTCGGAGATTCTTGGTCGAGCCGTTCGAGTTCACCGTCAATGACCTGACGCTCTCTCACTGGACAGAGATCAATGCATCGGCCGCCGGGTGGGAGGTGGCGGTCAACAGCGGCGAGGCGCCAGTTGCGCTTGACTGGAGCGATGTTCTCCCGTTCCTCGATGTCTGGCTCAATGTCTCCAACAACGAGCTGCACTATGTTCAGAAACTGTTGCCGACCCTGGACTGGAAAGGCGGACATCTTGGTGTTCGACTTCGCTTGGAGCCGAAGGACGCCGAGGGCCTTCAGCGGGAGTACTTGAAGGCTAGGGCGGCTATCACGGAACTACTTGCGGCGCCTTCCGTCGCCGCGTCTGTTGTCGCGGCGGCGGAAGGCGCCGCCGACTTGGTCATCGAAACGGTCGCGGTGCCGTCAGCAGCGCACGCCTATACGTTCACGCTGTGGCCACAGTCCATGATGGACTTCCTCGGTCGTCGATTGCGCGGCCTCTTCACGGTACGCGCGTACCTTCTGGATCCAGCGGCAATCAAGAAGCCGGAGGGCGGCTTGGCGATACCTCAGGTGCTGTCCCCCGACAACGATCCGATCGACGGCGATCCCTTCAAGGGATTGATCTGCATCGATGAGATCAGCGCACAACGCGGGTTTGGTCACGCCGGCAGCACACGAGTCCTCAGCGAAGACGATCCCAAATACGACCCGCAGGAGGCACGCGGCGGCAAGAAGTTGTCCGCCCAACTGCGGTCGTACTACACACAGCATCTGGATCCATATGACAAGCCTGAACCCAAGGACCTGACAGCGCTGCAGGCCATCCACGATGCGGAGACAGCTTTTGAGGCGCGTCTGACAGAGGGCTTCGCCGCAGCGCTGAAGGAACTGGAGCACATCGGCTATCCAGGCGTCACAGATCCGAAACTGACGATCACCACGCGGATCAAGCCGACAGACGGCCTGAACCACGGCTCGGCCGTCCAATACGAAGTGCCCACGCATCTGGCCGAGGCGGCAAAGGGGCACCGCTTGCCGGAGGACTCGAACGGCCTTGGATACCAGAATCTGGTTTCGATGGTGTTCGGTCTCATGAGTTTCCGCGACAGATGGATGCGTGTCGGCAAGGCTGGCGGCTCAGTCGCCGATGAAGACAGCTTCGTACCGCCGCTTCATCTCGTACTCGTTGAGGAACCGGAGGCCCACCTGCATGCCCAAGTGCAGCAGGTATTCATCAAGCAGGCGTATGCGGTGCTTCGGAAACATCCAAAACTGGGTGACGCCACCGCCCTGAAAACCCAATTGGTCGTCAGCACGCATTCCAGTCATCTTGCCCACGAATGCGATTTTTCTTCCCTGCGGTATTTCCGTCGCCTGCCTGCGCCTACCCAAGCAGGCGCGGTGCCGATTGCATCGGTGGTGAATCTTTCGGAGGTGTTCGGCGACGCCGATCTAACGGAGAAGTTCGTCACGCGCTATCTCAAGGCTACCCACTGCGACCTGTTTTTTGCGGACGGCGCGGTGTTGATCGAAGGGCCAGCAGAGAGAATTCTCGTTCCACATCTTGTTCGCGAACGTCCTGAGTTTGAGTATTTGCGCCGGTGCTACATAACTTGGCTCGAAATTGGCGGTAGCCACGCGCATCGTCTCAAGCAATTGCTTGAACACCTTGGGCTCACCACGTTGATCGTCACCGACATTGATGCCAAGGATGGCACGTCGGGCGCGGCCTTGCCACCGAAGCGCAATAGCGGGCAGAAGGCGCGAAACGAAACATTGAAGTCGTGGGTTCCCGCCGAGGATTCACTGGATGCCCTGCTCGACAAAGCCGGCCCCGACCTTGTCAAGGAAGACCCCAGCGGATACGCGATACGAGTAGCCTATCAGCAGCCGATCAATCTCAGCTTCAAATCGAGGCCTCCGGCCGAGGCGCTCGCGAATACCTTCGAGGATGCACTCCTCTATGAGAATCCGACCCTGTTCGCCGACTTGCCTGGTCACGGACTTATTGCGAAATTTCGCGATGCTCTTGCGGACAGCACCGACCTCGATGGGCTCGCAGCGGCCGTGCATGTGGCCTTGAAGGCTGGGAACAAAGCAGAATTTGCGCTCGATCTTCTCTACAGCGACAAGATCACGACGCTGAAAGTGCCTGCGTACATCCACGAAGGTCTTACCTGGCTTGCCGTGCAATTGAAGCGCAAGGAGCAAGATGCCATCGGCAAGACGAAGGTGGTCGCATGACGGCGGCCGCCAGCAGTGTGCCAGACAACGACCTGGACAACCCGGCCGATGAGGAGATCGCGACGTGTCTCGATCTGGCCGCTCCTCGAAGTTTTTTCCTGTTTGCCGGCGCGGGTTCCGGCAAGACACGATCACTGGTCAAGGCGCTCGACCATGTGCGGCAATTGCACGGCGAGACGCTTCGGTTTCGGGGCCAGCGCGTTGGCGTTATCACGTTCACCAATGCGGCATGCGATGAAATCAACCGTCGCTTGGAGTTTGATCATACGGTTGAGGTCTCGACGATCCACAGCTTCGCCTGGTCTCTTATCAGCGGCTTGAACCATGACATCCGGGAGTGGCTGAGAAAAAATCTCGCTACGGAAATCGCAGAAATCCAGGTGCTTGAGGCCAAAGGTCGCAGCGGAACCAAGGCGTCGGCGGAGCGCATCAGCAAAATCGCTTCCAAGGGCAAGCGGTTGGCCAATTTGAACACCGTTCGTCGTTTCATCTATAGCCCCTCCGGTGACAACCGCGGACGCGATGCACTCAACCACAGCGAGGTCATCAAGATATCGGCGACCTTCTTACAGACCAAGCCAGCAATGCAGAGCATTCTGGTCGGGCGCTATCCGATTCTTCTTATTGACGAAAGCCAGGACACCAATAAACTTCTGATCGATGCCTTGTTCGCGGTTCAGTCGCACCACCGCGAGCGTTTCGCGCTTGGCCTGCTGGGGGACATGATGCAGCGGATCTATAGCGACGGAAAGGAGGGCTTGGGCCAGAACCTGCCGAGCGATTGGGCTACACCAGGGAAGCGCTTGAATCACCGCTGTCCCAAGCGGGTGATCAGATTGATCAACAAAGTTCGCAGAACAATTGACGATCAGGAACAAGTTCCCCGTACAGACAGCGCTGAAGGCTGGGTTCGCCTCTTCATTCTCCCCAGCGATACTACTGACAAGCCAGCTGCCGAACGGGCTGTGGCGCAGCGAATGGAGCAACTCACTGCGGATGAGGGATGGGGGCGCGCCGAGACTTACAAGAGCCTGACCCTCGAACACAGGATGGCTGCGAGAAGGATGGGCTTCCTGGAAATGTTTGTCGCCCTTCACGAGGTGGAAAGCTTCCGGACTGGCCTTCTCGACGGTAGCCTGTCGTCCGTGCGCTTTTTCTCCGAGCAGGTCCTGCCGCTCGTGAGCGCGCAGCGACGCAGCGATCGTTTCGCCGTCGCGCGCATCGTTCGCACATTGTCACCGCTACTCAGTGGTGACAAACTCCGGGCGACCGAAGATCAGCCGACGCAGTTGCGTCATGCTAGAGAGGCGATCGACAGCTTGATGTCGCTTTGGCAGGCCGGCGCTGAACCGACTTTCGGCGATGTCCTGCGCAACGTTGCGAGCAGTGGACTCTTCGCCGTGCCTGACGCACTTCGACCAAGCGTCGACCGCGATCTCTCGCTAGCCTGAATTTTGCATAAAAAAGGGCAAGAATGCCGTAAGTGATTGATAAAATGTAAGTTATCGAGAAACACACTCATCAACACAAACGCCAC
>NZ_JAXCHT010000066.1:0-3993 GCF_035984655.1 Actimicrobium sp. GrIS 1.19
GATTTGGCTTGGATTGAAAGATGTTCATGTTGCTGTTCGAACGATGCGTGCTCTACGACGACTTGGCGATCAGACGACTTGTGTATAACGAGGTGGGCTCAACCCCTGGTTGAGGGTGTAGCTGGCGGTGACATCGTCGAGCGCGCCAATTTCGCGCCAGGCTGCTGCAGTCACGCCGGTCTTGGCGCTGGCTTGCCAGATCGTGGTCAGGCGTGCATTGAAGCCGCTGTAATCGCGCGACGGAAAGGTTTCATGACGGCGCTGGACCAGCCCGCCAAGAAATTGCAGTTGGGTTTTTGCCGTCATCAGCCAGCTGATCTTGGCCTTGATCTCATCCTGGTTGTAGCTGTTGTCGACCAGCTCGGCGCCAATCTGCTGGGGGTTCGGAAATTCGCCGCGCGTATGGCGCAGCTGGGTACCGAACGTGCTGCCGCTGGGGGCCAGGTAATCAAGACCGACCTCAAGCACGTTTTCAACGCGGTTACCGCCTTGTTGCGAAGCAAGGTCGTAGGTCAGCGAATCGCGCGACGCGCCGGCCCGTACGCGCCAGCTTGGGTGAAACAACCAGCCACCATCAACGAACTGCCTGCGGTCGGCGCGCAGATTGCGCTCGCGGCTATGAAAATTGACGAACGGCGTGAGCGCCTGAACGTAACTTGAGCCAATGTTGCCATCCAGATGGTTGCCGAGGTGCCAGTTCCAGTTGACCAGCAAATCCTTGCCATCATTGTTCAGTTCCGGCAATTCGTCGTAAGTGATATGGGAAAATTTAAGAGCAGCAGTAATGATCTGCTGGCTGAGTCGTTCGTTGACAAACAAGCCGGCCTCGGCGTGACGCGAGAGCGCAGAGTTCGAGCCGCCGGTGGTGCTACTGCCGTCGCCAACTCCCAGCACATTGTCGTCCTGCGACAGGGCATATCCGATATACGGACGGAACACATCGTCGGCGGCCGCCATGGCCGGCAAACTCGTCAGGGCACCCAGGTGCAGCAAGCGGTTTGCCGCACGTGACCAACTCCAGCGCCGCGCGGGGATTGCCGGGATTGCAAAGAAATCGGGTGTCATGGAATGGGCTGGTTCTTGAGAAGTGCGCGGCAGTAATCAAATCATCTGCGCGAAAAAGAACGCGGAAGCTTCAGCACATTCGCGTTTAACTGATCCATGTACGCCGCAGTCGAGGCTGCTTTACGTGAGACACATGAAATTGTGCAACTTGATTTTTATCAAGTCTTTTGCAGATAGTAGAGGGGTTCGCTGGGCCGCTCCGTGCGCGAACACACGTAGGGCTGCGAAACAATTGGGAAAACTGTCTCCGCTCTATCTTTGTGGCAAGTAGGACTGGGTTCGCCCGGGATTGTTCCGCAAGAAAAGAATTTGCTTTCCGGGCGCCCGTTGCGCAGTGCTCGCAGGCAAGTTATGGCTTGCCGTAATCCATTGGCAAGAATTGCAGGCGATCCCACGGGAAGCCATTCAGAACGGCATAGGAAGGCCGTCCCGCAAACAGGGCGACGTAGGGATTGGGTTGCCCGAGCGCCGTGTAGGATTTCGGATTCTGGGCGCGGATGGAAATTGCGCCGGCCTTGTCCCACACCACGAAACCGTACTTCTGGGCCGCCCTTGCGATGGTCTTCGCGACGGCGCTGATTGGCAGCGCATCCACATTGACGGACGGATCGAGGCGAAAGCGCAGCCCTTCGGGAATGCGATTGGGCAACGCGGAAGGATTCAGTCCGTCCGAACGATGCGCCGGCCATGACACGATCGCGGCAGCCTCGGTCTCGACCAGGGAAATGCCGATTGCGTGGCGGATTTCACCACGGCTCAGTTCTTCCGCGGTGACCTGACCGCCAATGAACGGCAGGCCGGTGGCAGTAGTGCCGTACGGAAATGGCCATGTGCCGTCGCTGGATTTGGCATTGCTCAACTTTCCGCCCCAGCATGCCTGCCACTGGCCCGACACATTCCGCGTCACCCAGAATTCCCATAGCGTATCGCTCGACGGCTGGTAAACCGTCATCTCTGCATCCGAATCATCGGCCGGCGCGGCAAACGACGGAATCGGCACGGCAGCCCATTGCGCTTCCAGCGCGGTCTCGGGAAAGACTTTTCGTTGGCAGTTGGAATAGGCAACCCGGGTTGTCGGGACGTTGGCGTCGGCAACATACACCGGGCTGGCATAGGACGTTGTATTGATGTTCACGGTGCTGTACCAGGTCTGCTTCTGGCGCAGGAAATCAGCCTGGAAGCCGGCGGTGTTGGCATGCAGCGGCGCGTTAATGGGAATCGGCGTGTACCAGAAACTGGTCGGCGAAAACACGGCATCGGTAAGCAAAGGCGCGCCAACGCTTGTCAAGACGGCGGCGGCGGTGCTCGTGACCGGTGCATCGACGCCGACGTTGCCGCCGCAGGCCCCCAGCACACCGGCACTTGCAAGCGCAGTCGCCATCAGGCGCCAGCGGCAGATCGGAAGTGCGTGGCGTGCGGATTTCGATTGGGATGCCATGTTGAGTCTCACTGAGGTTGCCTTGAGGCAATTCTAGGCGCGATTTTCAAGGCTTTGACTTTCTTTTTGGCAATCTGGGGCACTAAAACGGGAACTTGTGCGTCAGACAGCTTTGTAGCTCCGTCAACATTTCCGTGACGTCGATCTGCGTTCCTTTGAAAACCACAAGGCCCCGCACAGCGCGCAAGGGATTGCGCGCATCTGGCATGACGCGGCAGCCGCCGCGCACACCGTGGTCACGATGTGGCCGGCCAAATTTCAGTCACTTGTCCGGCGCAATCGCCTTCACCTGCTCGCATGCATGGCGCCCCATGCAGGCGACGAATTTTCAGGAGTATCAATGATCCGCTTTGCATTCCTGCCGTACGAAACCGTATTGGCGCTGACCGTCTCGGTCAGCGTGTTGCTGATACTGCTGGCACTCAAAAAGTTCTTGCGGCATCAATTGCAACGCCTCAACAACGAGCGTTCGCTCAACGTGCTGGGTTATGCCGAGCAGCTTGTCAGGGCGACCCGCGTCCCGTTCATGATCGGACTGGCCGGCCTGTGCGGCGTCAGCCAGATGGAGCTGCCACTGCGCTGGGAGCGCTGGCTGGGGTACGCCTGGATCATCATTCTGGTGGCACAGATTGCGATCTGGGGAAATCGCCTGATTACGGTGGCGGTGCAACGCGCCGTTGCGCGCCAGAGCAGCATCAATCCGGCCAGCGCAACGCACCTGTCGCTGGCCGGACTGGTCGGCCAGATCCTGCTGTGGTCGATTGCCCTGCTGGTGACGCTGGACAATCTCGGATTCAATGTCAGCACGCTCATGGCCAGTCTCGGCATTGGCGGCATCGCGGTGGCGCTGGCGGTGCAGAACATTCTGGGCGATATCTTTTCGTCGGTCTCGATCGCGCTCGACAAGCCCTTTGTCATCGGTGACTTCATCGTCGTCGATGCCTACATGGGGACCGTCGAGCACGTCGGCATGAAGACCACCCGGCTGCGCAGTCTCGGTGGCGAGCAGATCATCATTTCCAATACCGAACTGCTGAAAAACCGCATCCGCAATTTCAAGCGCATGCAGGAGCGGCGTGCGGTGTTCGAATTCGGCGTGGCGTTCGACACGCCGATCGAGCTGCTGGAAAAAATGCCCACCATGCTGAAAACGATCATTGCCGCCAGCGCGCACCCGACCCGCTTCGACCGTGCCCATTTCAAATCGATCGGCGACGGTGCGCTGCAATTCGAAGTCGTGTATTTCGTACTCGATCCCGACTTCAACATGTTCATGGACATCCAGCAGGCCATCAACCTGGCGCTGCTGCGCCAATGTCGGACAGCGAACATAGCAATCACATACCCAGGCCGTACCATAACGCTGGCAGCCAGTACCGAGCCCATTCGGGTTGCCCTAGCCTGAATTTTGCATAAAAAAGGGCAAGAATGCCGTAAGTGATTGATAAAATGTAAGTTATCGAGAAACACACTCATCAACACAAACGCCA
>NZ_JAXCHT010000067.1:0-3906 GCF_035984655.1 Actimicrobium sp. GrIS 1.19
TGGCTGTGTTCAAAGTGATCCCCACTACTATTTGGTGGGCACCACTTTGGCGGGTCAATGGCGTGATGTACAGACGGCGTTGCTGATGCGCTTACGTTTAAACCCCTTCCTTAGCTTCTAAAACGTCCGCCAACCACAAGGTTTGCTTGACTAAATATCACAGAATAATTATTACTGATTATCAACAATTCCTTCACTGCAACAAGGGGCAGGAGGCGTAGATATTAGACCGGGTTACCCATCGCGCCACACGCTCTTGCTCTGCAAAGGGAGCAACGAGCGGTGCCATGGATAACCCGACACTTGCAAGGCACCGCTTAAAAATCAACGGACTCTGTCCAAGCAAATCAGACCACCTCTCATTTCGAATAGCGATGAGCCGACTATTTTATATTTCAGCAACTAGCTATGGAGTATTTGATGAAAATTAGCACGAGACTGACGATAACTTTCGCCATTCTGGCAGGCATGGTCTCGCTCGTGGCCGTCTTTGCTCTGAATTCCATGGCCAAATCGGCCGATCATTTCAGTCAATACGTTAATGGACTCAACGCGCGGGCCACGGAGGCGAATAAATTTCGTAGAGCGGTGGACGAACGGGCGATTGCAGTTCGCAATCTCGTTCTGGTGACCAAACCGACAGATACCGAGATCGAAAAGGAACGGGTTACGAGCGCTCATGCAAGAGTGGGTGAGCACCTCACCAAACTAAAGGATCTGCTCGCCAAGGCGACCGATGTCAACGAAAAGGGCCGTCTCATGGTGGTCGAAATGGACAAGCTCGAGGCGAAGTATTCGCCAGTGGCGCTTGCCATTGTGGACCTGGCGCTGAAGGGGAAGAAGCAGGAAGCCACTACGATGATCAATGATGAGTGCAGGCCCCTGCTGGCATCGATCATCGAGCTGTCAAACGGCTACGCAAAAATCTCCGAGGATCGATCAGTTCAACTCGCCCAAGATGCAGAGACGAACGTTGCCGTGCAACGGAATGTGCTCATCGCCATATCTCTGTTGGCCGTTTGTTTTGCTGTAGTTGCCGGCGTGCTGGTTACGCGCAGCATTACTCGGCCTATAAACAAGGCGGTGCAACTGGCTGATGCCGTAGCCAAGGGCGATCTGACAATGCAAGTCGAAAACGAGGGCAAGGACGAAATCGCAAATCTACTCACCTCACTAAAGACCATGCAGGAAAGTCTGTTCCGAGTGGTGGCTGACGTGCGTCGAAATGCAGATGGCGTGGCCACGAGCAGTGTAGAAATTGCAGATGGCAATTTAGACCTGAGCCAACGCACGGAAGAACAAGCGTCTGCGCTGGAAGAAACGGCATCTTCGATGGAAGAGCTGGGTACGACAGTGCGCCAAAATGCTGACAACGCTAAACAAGCGAACCAGCTTGCGCTGAGTGCCTCCAAGGTGGCCGTCGAGGGCGGTGACGTCGTCAACCAAGTCGTTGAGACGATGAAAGGCATCAACGACTCGTCCAAGCATATTGTCGACATCATCAGCGTCATTGATGGCATCGCTTTCCAGACCAACATTCTTGCGCTGAACGCAGCAGTTGAAGCCGCTCGCGCTGGTGAGCAAGGGCGTGGTTTTGCGGTAGTCGCGTCAGAAGTACGTAATCTGGCGCAGCGTAGTGCTGCAGCCGCTAAAGAAATCAAGAGTCTGATCGGTGCTAGCGTCGAGCGTGTGGAACAAGGCACCATACTGGTGGACAAAGCTGGTAGTACGATGATCGAAATCGTCGGCTCGATCAAGCGCGTCACCGACCTGATGGCTGAAATCAGCGCAGCCAGCATCGAGCAAAGCGCTGGCGTTAGCCAGGTAAGCGAAGCGGTGAGCCAGATGGATCAAGCTACGCAGCAAAACGCGGCGCTAGTAGAGCAAAGTGCAGCCGCGGCTGAGCATCTGAAAGATCAGGCTAGAGGGCTGGTGCAATCGGTTGCCGTGTTCAAACTGGATTCTCAGCAAGGCTTTAACAATAGCTATGCTGCAGAAGCATCGGAGCGCCGCGGCCTCAACAGGGCTACGAATGTGACTCGTCCCGCATTCAAAAAAGTCGCTAAGCCGATACAAAAAACCACAGCCACGACCGCGCTTTCGATTCCTGGGGACGTTGCATCAACCAGGACTGGGACCGATGGCAACTGATCTGAATTCTGAGGCGTTGTGGCGTGGTTCAAAAGTTCCCCTGTTTTGGGTAACAAAGGCGAGCAGATTCCTTCCGTCAGAACAAGGAAATTTCGGCGTGGTTCAAAAACGGCAATTTTAGGGTCACACGGTCGAGCGGCATACTATCCACGATAGCAATGGAATTTCGATGTGACGGGATTTGATCCGGGAGGCTTACGCCTCCCGCAGCTCAGGCTCGGGTTCTGTCGCATTAGCGGAGTTCGTTGGGCCGACCAGATAGACTACGGTGCCCGAATCCAGGACGAACCGAGATGCTTAACTTCAAAGGGATGCGCTTTCCGACCGACGTGATCTTGCTCTGCATCCGCTGGTATGTGGCTTACCCGCTGAGTTACCGGCACCTTGAGGAGATGATGGAAGAGCGTGGTGTGTCAGTTAGAAGTGGTCCCGGAAATTCGGTCAGTAGTTTAAGTGGTTGCTTTGCTTCACAATTCAGGCTGAAGAGCCGAACACAGGAGCAAGGGCATGACCAAGAGAACGAGACGCAACCACTCAGGCAGTTTCAAGGCCAAGGTGGCACTGGCGGCACTACGGGGTGAGAAGACCTTAATCGAGATCGCCGAGCAGTTCGAGGTGCACCCGACTCAGGTCACCGAATGGAAGAAGCAACTGCTCGAACGGGCCTCTGACGTATTTGATGGCGCAGCGGGCAAGCCGGAAACCGGCCCTGACTTGAAAGTGCTGCACGCGAAGATCGGACAGCAGGCACTGGAAATTGATTTTTTAAGCGGCGCGCTCACCAAAGCGGGATGTCTGAGCGCAAAGCCATGATTGACCGGACCCATGACCTGCCGGTAGTAAAGCAATGCAAGATCTTGTCGCTGTCGCGTTCGACTGCGTATTACAAGCCACATGAGACCAGCCAGAACGATCTGGCATTAATGCGGCGTATCGACGAACTGCACCTGGACTATCCTTTTGCCGGTAGCCGTATGCTGCGCGATCTGTTGCACAGGGACGGCTTTCCAGTCGGTCGCAAGCACGTCGCCACGCTGATGAAGAAGATGCGCATCGTGGCGCTGTACAAGAAGCCCAACACCAGCCGCCGGCATCCGGCGCACCTGGTGTATCCATATCTGCTGCGGCACATGGAAATCACGCGTCCCAATCACGTCTTCGCAGCGGACATCACTTACATTCCGATGAAACGTGGCTTCGTTTATTTGTTTGCCGTCATGGACTGGGCCAGTCGGCGGGTACTGGCATGGCGCCTGTCGAACACGCTGACCACCGATTTCTGCCTCGAGGCCGTGCAGGAAGCCATTGACCGAAACGGTGCACCCGAAATCTTCAACACCGATCAGGGCAGTCAGTTCACCAGCTTCGAATTCACCCAGCTATTGAAAGACAACCATATTGCCATCAGCATGGATGGCCGTGGCTGCTGGCGTGACAACGTGTTCGTCGAGCGGCTGTGGAAATCCATTAAATACGAGGAGGTCTACTTGCGATCCTACGACACCGTCAGCCAGGCGCGTGATGGGATTGGCCAGTATCTGAACTTCTACAATGCGCGCCGGCCGCACAGCTCGCTTGACGCGATGACGCCAGATGAGTATTACTATCAACACCTGCCCGCACTGCAACAGGCGGCGTAGATGCTGGACCGGGTTACCCATGTCAGCAGCGGATGTAATCTGACACAGTGCGGCGATTGAAATCTGATACACCGATTTGATTTGAGATGATGGTGGCTTTTCGGAGCTGCCTTGA
>NZ_JAXCHT010000068.1:0-3851 GCF_035984655.1 Actimicrobium sp. GrIS 1.19
GTAGGGCGAGTTTCTACTGATATTTCTTCAACTCCATAGTTGTTGCGATGACGATGAAAACTCCTGCCGAAATGTCGATTCATGAAACATTCAGGTTAGGGCCCAGGGTACCCACGACATCCGATAGTTTTGCCGTAGAAGCATACGTTGTACCGTCGGCAGCGGCATCCAGCTGCGCCTTGGTAAATGTGCCATTCGAAAGTTTGATGCCCAGATAGGCCTTGGCTCGGTCATCGTCGACAAGGGTTTTGGCCGCATTTGCATACTGCGTCTTCTCCTCGTCGGTCAACTTTGCCCTTGCCGGGAACTTGCCTTCCGCCATCCCCTTCAAGTATGGTGAATCCACTTCGTCTGTTATCCATATTTTTGACCAGTTTTGGGACAACGCTGCCTTGGCCAAGGCCACGTTAGTGGCTTGATCTGCAGTCGGTTTGGTGGTGTCCGGAATCTCGACGTGGGTAGCCGCGTTAGGCAGTTTCTTCATGTCGTCCTTACTGAATTTCCCATCGCCGTCGGGATCGAGCTTTTTCAGTGCATCCGGGTCGTCGTCCAGCATTTTCGCTGCGGCGACTTCCTCAGGCAGTGGATCGGTGTCGTTCATTGACCCGCGGTTAGCCAGTTTCTTTAAATCAGCAAGGCTGGCCGTATCACTATTCTCTCCCCACAGCGCGGTGCAGGAATCCCCCAAGGTATTGGCAGCGTCGGTCTTCGTCGCTGTGGCCTTGTATTTTGCATACCTGATCGAATTTTGTAAATCATCGACGTCAAAAGCGCCGCTGAGATATTCCTGCACATCGGGATTCTTATAAACCAAGTCGGCTGCTGCCTGTTCCGCTGGAGCAGAGGACCCTTATTTGTTTGCCGTTCCTCCGTTGGCCAGATTCAGCAATTCTTGCTTGTTCGCCTTGTCGTCACCCCAAAACAACGCCGAGCAGTTCCCATTCAGAACCTTCGCCGCGTCGTCCAGTGCTTGCGCGGTCGCTGGTCCGGACAGGATTTTATTGCGCAGAGAGGCGAGTTCATCCTTCGAGAACGCCCCGTCGGCTCCCGTGAGGTCGTACAGGTAGCGCTTATTATTCGGATCCGTCAGCCACTTTGCACCGGCGACCTCTGCGGCCGAGGCCTTGCGGGTACCGTTCGCAATGGCTTCCACGTCGTTCTTGTCCGCCGTGTCACCGCTATCCCACATTGCGCTGCCGCCAAGCAGCCCCGACAATGCTTGCGCAGACGTGGTCGTCGGCGGTGGCGCGGTCGATGACGTTGGACCAGCCTTGTCTGACAGGTTGCCAAGCTCTTCCATCGTGAAGGTGTTCTTCCCGTCATGCAGCAGCTCCTGCAACGCGGACTTGCCAGCGTCGCTGAGCAAAAAGGCGGCACCAGCTTTCTCTGCGTCCGTGGCGTGTCGCGGATTACCGTCCGCAGTCAGCGCTTGCAAATCACCTAGATCGGCCACATCGCCATTGTCGAACAATGCATCGCCGCTGCGCACACCGGCGATCGCATCAGGCGCGCCTTGGCCATACGGATAGGACGCATTTGACGGAGCCGGGGTAGTGTCCGTGGCCGGTGCCGGTACCGGGGTAGTATCCGTGTGAGGGACATCAGCTCCCCACATTGGCGGCATGGTTGACGATGACGACGGTGAATTTCGGAAAGTATTCTTCAGGTTGGTAATGTCTTCCTTCGTAAGCAATGGGATGGACGCCCCCCACCCGAAACGGCATCAGTTGTGCCAAAGTGGAAGTGCGATTAACCACCTAACCGAGAGGGGCGTCACCATGAAGATTACGACAATCGGCATTGATTTGGCAAAGGCTGTCTTCCAAGTGCATGGTGTTGATTCACATGGCAAGACGGTGTTGAAGAAACAGATCAAGCGCGAACAGTTACCGGTGTTCTTCGCCAAACTGGAGCCGTGCTTGATCGGTATGGAAGCGTGTGGCAGTGCACATCATTGGGCCCGCAAGTTCGAGGAGTTTGGTCACACTGCTCGGCTGATTGCTCCCCAGTTCGTCAAGCCGTATGTGAAGACGAACAAGAATGACGCAGCCGATGCCGAGGCAATCTGCGAAGCCGTTAGCCGGCCCAACATGCGGTTCGTGCCGATCAAGAATGTCGAGCAGCAGGCAGTCTTGTCGTTGCACCGCGTCAGGCAAGGATTTGTGAAAGCGCGTACTGCGCAAGCAAACCAGATCCGTGGTCTCTTAAGTGACTTCGGGTTGATCATTCCGATTGGCATTGCCAACATCGCCTCACGTGTCCCGGCCTTACTCGAAGAGGCTGCACACCTGCCCGGATCATTTCGCCAACTCGTCGCGCGCATGATGGACCATTTGAAAGAGCTCGATCGCCACGTTGGTGAACTGGAACTGCAGATCAAGGCATGGCACCGGTCGAGCGACTTGAGCTGCAGGCTGGAGAAAGTGCCAGGCATCGGCCCGATCACGGCAAGCGCACTGGTGGCTACGGTTGGCGATGCACGTAATTTCAAGAACGGCAGGCAACTGGCTGCATGGCTTGGGTTGGTACCCCGGCAGCACTCCACAGGCGGTAAATCGACATTACTTGGTATCAGCAAGCGAGGCGACTGCCACCTTCGGACCTTACTCGTCCACGGTGCAAGAGCGGTCATCCGTCATGTGCAGGGCAAACCTGATCGTAGAGGATGGTTGCCATCGCTATTGGCACGGCGCCACCAGAATGTGGCAACAGTAGCCTTGGCAAATAAAAATGCCCGCATCGTCTGGGCACTGTTGGCGCACGGAAGGCAGTACCGGTCGGATTACGCAGTTGCATAAGCGATTTGCGCTTGTAGGCAACTCGATGGCATAGGAAATATCTCCACAGATTGCTCGGGCAATCATGAAGTGATGGCAGACAGGTAAGACCGTGGTTGGCAAAGCCCTTGCTGGACGGAGCACTTCGAGTGCGTGTAAGCGATTGAGGCGCCGACCAGCATATTCCATCAGGGACAGCGGTAAATGCCGCGAATGAAGTCCGAATGTACGGATGCAATCTTTACCTTCACGTCATCGCTGATTGAAAGCTTGGCAAGCCGGGGGCGTCCATGTACGTCCCGCTTCCGTCCGGTCCCACCAGCTTGGCAAGCGCGTCTGCGTTTTCAGGCTTCAGCAGCCAGGTGGCAGCGTCAAGTTCAGACTGCGTCGCGGAACGCTTTCCGTCGACAATTGCTTGCAGATCGCCCTTGTCGGCTACATTGCCGTCGTCTCACGCTGCAGATCCGGTCTTGAGGCCCACCACTATTTCTGCCGCCGACGGCGCCGGGCTGCTGCCAGTGCCAGTGCTCCACCCCATGCCCGAAATACGGGTCAGATCGCCCATCGAAAAACTTCCGCGGCAAGCCATCAGCTGATCCAGCAAGGCTGGGTGGTCGAGGAAATATTGAGCACCCTGTTGCTCCGCAGGGCTGGCGCCGCGCTTGCCGTTTGCCACCGCGTGCAAGTCAACTTCGGTGGCAGCGCCGTACTTGAAAATCGCATTGCCACTGCGCAGGCCGTCGATGGCGTTTTGCGCTTCCGGTCCCAAACGGTTCGTTTGCTGGTTGGACTTCGCTGCAAGATCGTGGACGGTTTTCCCAATCGCATATTGCGCGGGCTGAAGTGCCACATCTTGCGCCGCATTGCCGGCGCCGAAAAGCCTGGAGAAGGAAGCACCGATACCCCATCCCGTTCCGGCATTCGCGACATCATCCGATGTATCACTGGTCAATGCGTTGCTGTTGGGGGTAGTGCCAATTTGACATCCACCCCGCCCTCAGCCTGACGGCTGGCGCTTGCGCGCAAAGGACGGGGATTCCTACTGCGCACACAAAACCTCTTGCACGTCGCTTC
>NZ_JAXCHT010000069.1:0-3619 GCF_035984655.1 Actimicrobium sp. GrIS 1.19
TGCCTAAAAATTAGGCAGGACAAGTAGAACACCTGGGTCAGTTTTGAATCAGCAGAACCCCTTCAAGTGGGTCACTTTTCGGTCAGCGGCAACAATAGGATGATTTTACAACGGCGTTGGTGCATTCAGAGTTGATGGCAGCAGTTCGTGAGCGCCTCACGAGCAACGTCTTGACCAATTGTGCTTCGTAGTAAATACGGGATTTAGCACGAAGCGGCACCAAGCTGGTCAGCCACATTCCACGGCAGCAAATCATTGATTTGATTGATGGGATGGTCAGCGATGTGCGTGAGCGCATGGCGCAGGTAGGCTTCCGAATAGCGTTGGTGCACTTCAAAGTCGAAGGCGACAGTCCCCTAACCCCTGCCCGATTATGCAGCCACTTTTTGACTGCGAACGGAGTTTGGGCGTGCTACGGCCAGCATGCGGTTTAACACAGCGATCCCGATGGCAGCCTCGGTTTGTTGCGCTGCAAATCCTCGTGAGCGCAGCCGAGGGCCAATCAAGGATTTGTAGCGGCCCATGATTGTCTCGACCAAGGCGCGCTGTCCATAGCCAGTGGCGGTTTGCCAGGCCAACCGGCCTTCTGTATTGATTTTCCCAAGATGACGATCACGCTGATTGGTCGCACACGATGCTATCGTCAACCGAAGTAATCCTGCAAAAAAACGAAGTAAAAGTGCGATATTTTTTGCTTGACGCTGACGTCAATAATTATCGCTTTTAAAAACAATAACTTGGCGACTTTTCAAAGTAATTTTATAAAATTGTTGGTGGCTGGTTTTCGTTGCTTTCGAGCCAGCGGAATATAAGCCCCTGGACGCGCCCGTAGACGCCAGGTTCGCCGCTCCAATTCCGTGGTGCCGAGCAGGTCAATACACTCGATCCACTCGTCCCATGAGGTGTCCAGCGCGGTGCCGAAGTCAACCAGTGCGACGTCAAGATCGTCTTCCTCAATCGCTGGCTGTCGGGCCTCCCATTCCGCAATACCGTACGACGGAAAGCCACGGCCGCGGCTGAGCAGGTACGGATTCGTACAGCCTTGCCACGTCATGCGCCAATAAACAAAGGCAAGAATGCGTGCCGTGGGCGCCAGTTCACCTGCGTCGCCTTTGAGCATGCGACGATACCATTGGCGCGACGGCGTGCAGCATGGGGTTCTGCGCCCAAACCGGCGGAATTTTTCCAACGGGGTGACGGTAAACATTTGGTTGTCGGACTCGATGTAAAGAGGCCGCTTTTAGGTCGGTTTGCAGCTATAAACTTGCCATAAAACCCCTGCCGGCTTGTTGAACCATACGGAAACAGCGCCAATCAGGTTTTCCTTCACCACCTTGTGGAGATGGACAAATTCCGCCGGTTTGCGGCTACAACCCCTATCTAAAGTGCACCAACGCCACTTTTCAGCGCACGGCAGTCAGACTGCCGTTCGTCAGAATTCTTCCCATTGAGATGAAGCAGTCCCGGTGACGGCAGACGCAACGAGCGCCCGACTCACGGGGCTTCTGACGGGTATCGCCGGGCGCCTTGTGGTGCGAACACCTTTCGCCGAAAGCGCCGCGGTACGATGCTGCTGCTCACTGTTCAATTTCACCGGGGCCGCTGCCGAAGGTAGCGCACCATCCGTTTTAAATACGCTCACGAACTGGACCAAACTGCCTGCCTGATCTTGCAACGATTCGGCGGCTGCGGCCGCCTGCTCGACCAAGGCAGCATTTTGCTGTGTGACGTTGTCCATCTCCGTGATCGCGATGTTGATCTGTTCAATTCCAGCAGTCTGTTCCATACCAGCCGCAGCGATATCACTGATGATGTCAGTAACACGTTTGACGCTGTCAACTACCTCTGCCATCGTCACACCGGCTTGAGCAACCAGCTTGCTGCCAATCGCTACTTTTTCAACCGAATCGCCGATTAATGCCTTGATTTCCTTGGCGGCGCCGGCGCTACGCTGGGCTAGGTTGCGCACCTCCGATGCAACCACGGCAAAACCCCGCCCCTGCTCGCCGGCGCGGGCGGCTTCGACTGCGGCATTCAACGCCAGGATATTCGTCTGAAATGCAATGCCATCGATGACGCTGATGATGTCTACGATTTTCCTGGCCGATTCATCGATCGAATTCATGGTGCCGACCACCTCCACCATGACGGCACCACCCTTGCTGGCGACCTCCGACGCGGTTTTTGCCAGGCTGTTGGCCTGATGTGCGTTTTCGGCATTCTGCTTCACGGTCGAGGTCAGTTCTTCCATCGAGGAGGCGGTTTCCTCCAGTGAGCTGGCTTGCTGTTCGGTGCGCGAGGACAGATCCATATTTCCGCTGGCAATCTCTGCCGATGCGGTGGCAATGGTGTCCGTGGATTGACGTATGGCCCCGATGGTCTTCGATAGATTCTGCTGCATTTCTTTCATGGAAAACAACAAGCTTTCCTTGTCATCGTGGCGGGTATTCACATTGACGGTCAGGTCACCTGCAGCGATGTATTTCACGATTTGCGAGGCATATTCCGGTTCGCCGCCAAGTTGGCGATACAGTTTGCGAATCAGAAAAAAACCAGCCAGCGCAGCGATCGCTCCGCCAAACAAAATTGCGCCAAACACAATGCTGCGTATCGAAACGTAGTGGGCACTTGAACGCTCATATTCCTTTTTTGCCTCGTCGACCTGCAATTTGCGCAGCGCGTTGATTCCTTCCCTAACTGGCTTGAACAGTGTCGGGAACTGCTTGTACAATTGCGCGGCGGCATCGGTTTTGCCTGCCTTCAGGGCCGCGACCGCCGGCAACAGCCCTTCTTTCAGATATGTGCCTCGGTCCGATGCAAACTTATCTGCAAGTGTTTTTTCCTCGGGCGTGAGGTAGGTCGCCACATACTCGGTCCACGTTTTTCCAATTTCGGCGGTGTTTGCTTCAATCAAATCCACATTTACCTTGATCGTACTGGCGTTCGCGTCCAATAAACTCTCCGCCAAAGCCAGTCGGTTTCGGACCAACAATCGATCGATCCGCGAGACTTGTTCCAGTGCGACGGTTCGGTCTTCGTAGACAGTCTTCAAGCCATCATTGGCCTGACTCATGCCGTATAGACCTAATAGGCCAATGACGACGGATATGAAAAAGAGTAAGGCGATCAAGGTGCTTAGCTGCGCTTTAAGTGTCATTTTCATCTTTGCCACACCTTCTTTGGAGGAAATAATTCTTACCGGTTGGGTGAATTTGCCGATCTAACATCACACATGGTTTCCATGTTGAGGTTGCCGAAAACCTTTACTTTAAGTTATACAGAACAATTACTTATTGGAAATAAATTAGGCGTAATTTTGACTTTTGGTGTATGGCGGCAACACTTTACTGTCCCGATCGTAGCAGGCCCTCACGTCGCAAACTGGTTCTGTCGCGTTGTGCGGCACGAGACGGAATTTTCCGTGCTGAACATGGCTTCGGTTTAAGCAGGACGGACTTGTCCTGCCAAGGCATAAAACTGGTTTGCAAATGACATGACGGTGCCATCGATGGCGAACTGGCCCCTTCGAATCATGTGCATGAGTTCAACGCCAGCAATAACCTGGGCTGCGCATCGGAATGACTTGAAGCCCAGCATCGGCCTGGTCACCCGTTTGATT
>NZ_JAXCHT010000070.1:0-3324 GCF_035984655.1 Actimicrobium sp. GrIS 1.19
TCCCTCGTCGTCATCTGATTGCGATCGAATTCCTCATGAAAAAAAGTTAACAGAACTGCTGAGGGTTTACAAGTAATTTGTGGGTAATTGAAAGCTCACCAATGCCGTCTGTACAGCGCGGCATTGACCCGCCAGAGTGGTGCCCACCAAATAATAGCGGGGATCACTTTGAACACAGGCATCAAATCCGGCAGTCGCAAAGGCCGTCGCAATTACCCGGTTGATTTCAAGAAGCAATTGGCGATAGCCGCTTGCATGCCCGGCGTGTCGGTCGCACGCTTGGCTCTGGACAACGGGATCAACGCCAACATGCTGCACAAATGGCGACGCGTACATCTTGCCGAGGCGCCTGACATGCGGGAAGCACCGCCGTCAACGTTCGTCGAAGTCCACATGACGCCTGCCGTTCGCGCCTTGGCGCCGATGCCAGCCCCGGAGTCGAACCGGAATGATGTCATCGTGCCTGCCACGACGCTGGTGCCGCTGCCGGCAAGCCAGCCGGGCGTCATCGAAATCAGCCTGGCCACAGCGACCTTGCGCCTGGAGGGCGCAGTCGATGCCGCCGTTCTGGCCAGAGTACTGCGCCACTTCCGCACATGATCGGCCTGCCTGCCGGCACGCGGATCTGGATCGCCGCCGGTATCACCGACATGCGCTGCGGCTTCCAGGGATTGGCCGCCAAGGTGGAGACTGCGCTGGCGGCCGATCCGTTCAATGGTCATGTCTTCGTGTTCCGTGGTCGCCGTGGCGACACTGTCAAACTCTTGTGGGCCACCAACGATGGCTTGTGTCTGCTGGCCAAGCGGCTCGAACAGGGGCGGTTCGTGTGGCCGCAGGCCACCAGCGGGTCGGTGTGCCTGACACCGGCCCAGTTGTCGATGCTGCTCGAAGGGATCGACTGGCGACAGCCGCAACGCACCTGGCAACCCCGATCGGTGTTGTAAACATGAACGGACCTGCGTAAACTCCGCGCATGCCCATTCCTTCGCACCTGCCCGACGACATTGATGCCCTCAAGGCAATGGTGCGGGCGCAGCAGGCATCGATGGCGCAGATGACGCGGGCGCTGGCGTCACGCGCACTGGAAGTCGAACAGCTCAAGCTGCTCATTGCCAAGTTGCAGCGCATGCAGTTCGGCCGCAAGTCCGAGAAGATTGATCGTCAGATCGAGAAACTGGAATGCCGGCTGGAGGATCTGCTGGCCGAAGAAGGCGTGGCCGATGCGCTGCCGTTATCTGCTGAGGCGGACCCGGCAACCGGTCCGGCTACCCTGCCCAAGACCTCGGCACGACATGCCTTGCCGCGCGAACTGCCGCGCGAAGAGCGCATTCTGGAACCGGCAGACACGGCGTGCCCGGACTGCGGCGGCCATCTCAAGGCACTCGGCGAAGATATCTCCGAACAGCTGGAAATTCTCAATACGACATTCAAGGTGATCCGCCACATCCGGCGCAAGAAGGCGTGCGCCTGCTGTGACCGCATCGTACAAGTGCCGGCAGCGAGCCGGCCGATTCTGCGCGGCGTGGCCGGCCCCGGTTTGCTGGCCCATATTCTGGTGGCGAAATTTGCCGATCATCAGCCGCTGTATCGGCAATCGGTAATCTATGCCCGGCAGGGTGTCGAGATCGACCGTTCCAGCATGGGACGCTGGGTCGGCGCCTGCAGTGCGTTGATGGCGCCGCTGGTTGACGCGTTGCGTCGCCATGTGATGGCGGGTGCGAAACTGCACGCCGATGACACCACAGTGCCGGTGCTCGCCGCCGGCAATGGCCAGACCAAGACCGGCCGACTCTGGACCTATGTGCGTGATGATCGCAGCACGGCCTCGTCGGTCCCGCCGGCAGTCTGGTTTGCCTACACACCAGACCGCAAGGGCATCCATCCGCAAGCCCATCTGGCCGGATTTCACGGCATCCTGCAAGCCGATGCGTACGCTGGGTTCAATGCGATATACGACACCGGACGGGTGCACGAGGCCGCTTGCTGGGCGCACACCCGACGCAAGTTTCATGATCTCCATGTCGTCCACGAAACGGCGTTTACGACGGAAGTGCTGCGACGCATCGGTGCGTTGTACGCCATCGAAGAGCCGCTGCGCGGCAAGCCACCCGATGTGCGCCGTCAGATCCGGCAGGCACAGGCGCTGCCATTGCTGGTGGATTTCGAAGCGTGGCTGCGGGCGCGCCTGCCGACCCTGTCGGCCAAGTCCGATACAACCAGGGCGATCAATTACGCCCTCAACCAGTGGCAGGCGTTGTTGCTGTACTGTGAGCACGGCATCGCCGAGATCGATAACAATGCCGCCGAACGTGCGCTGCGCGGCGTCGCCCTGGGCAGGAAAAATTTCTTGTTCGTCGGCGCCGACAGCGGCGGCGAGCGCGCTGCCGCCATGTACGCACTGATCGGCACGGCCAAGCTCAATGGCCTCGATCCCGAAGCCTACCTGCGTCATGTGCTCATGCACATCGCCGACCATCCGATCAACCGGATCGACGAGCTGCTGCCCTGGAATGTCGCTGCTACACTGGGACCTGCCATCTCCTGACAAGGGCATGGCCGGATGCGGCAGGTGCCGGTTCGACATTTACCTCGCCACCCGCTATGGCTAAGTCCTGCAAGATCGTTACGCTGCACGTCCACATCGAAGACATCAAACCGCCAATCTGGCGCCGCATCGTCGTCGACGGCGACATTACCTTGCGGCTGCTGCATCACATCTTCCAGGTCGCGTTCGGCTGGACCGATTCGCACCTGCATGAGTTCGTGATCGATGACAGCAGCTACCAGATGCTCGACAACGAGAACGTGCTCGACTTCATGGACGAAATGGGCGACACGCCAGTCTTCGACGACCGCAAGGTCAAGTTGCAACGGCTGGTCCGCCCGGGTCAGAAATTCACCTATCTCTATGACTTCGGCGACAGCTGGCGACACAGCGTCAAGGTCGAAGCGATCGAGACACGGGCCGAGCCGATGTACGGTGCGAGCATCCTCGATGGCAAGCGCGCGGCTCCACCAGAAGACGTGGGGGGCCCCGGTGGCTATGAAGCGTTCCTCGATACCATCCTCAACCGCCGCAACAGCGACGAAGGACTTGAATGTCTGGAATGGGTTGGCGGAGAATTTGATTCCGAAGCATTCGATAGGCGCACTGCCAATAACACCTTGGCACGGCTCGCCTGGAATGGATGGGGCAAGAAGTAGGTTGCCGTCAAGACGGTGCTGATGCGCTTTCAATTACCCACAAATTACTTGTAAACCCTCAGCAGTTCTGTTAACTTTTTTTCATGAGGAATTCGATCGCAATCAGATGACGACGAGGGA
>NZ_JAXCHT010000071.1:0-2954 GCF_035984655.1 Actimicrobium sp. GrIS 1.19
ACAGGAAAAATCGCAAACGTTCGACGTAACGCGAACAAAAAATCCGCGCTACGCCGTCGAACAGGCGGAATTCGATTTGTTCCGCGTTTCCTTAGTTTTTTTCACTTCTTAAAAAATCCGCCATGACCACACCAAAACCAGACCTCGTTGAAGTTCAAATCATTGTCGAGGGATATTGATCTGAATTTATTTTAATTTCATTTGATCGGATCTCCACCATGACCATCCCCATCTTGTACCGGCTGCGCATCGGCAAACGCTTGGCAATCGGCTTCAGTGTCATCCTCCTGCTGTCCATTTTCTCGACCATGTTTGCGCTGAAAAACGCGAGCGACACAGCCATTAACACCAAGCTCATGATGGATCAGCCGCTTGCCAAAGAACGCCTAGCGGCCGACCTGTACCTGCTGATTTACTCGGCCATCGAACGCACTACCATCATTGCCCGCAGCACCGACGACACGATCGCTACAGTATTCTCCGAACCGATTGCTGCCGGAACCAAAAAAGGCGCTAGTCTGCTCAAGCAAATTGAAGCATTGCCTAGCAGCGACGAGGAAAAAGCCGTCTTTGCTGAAACGACCGCGATGCGCGCCAAATACCAGATTGTCAAGAATGAGGTGATGGACGCAAAAAAGGCCAACAATTCCGAACTCTCCGACAGCCTTTTCAAAGAGCGCTTCGTGCAGGCAGCTGACGCGTACAAAGACAGCGCGCTGAAACTACTAACTTTCCAGCGCAACAGCATCAATGCCATCGCGATCGAAATCGAACAAGCTAACTCGCGCAGCTATCGGCTGATGGTCGCGCTCAACGTGCTGATGGTAGCGATAGGCGCTTTGTGCGCCTATCTGATTGCGCGCAGCATCACGGTGCCGCTGCGCGCGGCCATAGGTGTTGCTGGCACCGTTGCTTGCGGCGACCTGACCACCGTGTTCGACGCGCCGGTGGCCGATGAAATCGGCGACCTGATGCAGGCGCTGAAAGACATGAATGATGGCCTAGTGCGCGTGGTTAGCCAAGTCCAAATAGGCACGCAAACGATCGCTACTGCCTCCAGCCAAATCGCTACCGGCAACCAAGACCTGTCCAGCCGGACAGAGCAGCAAGCCTCTTCGCTCGAAGAAACCGCAGCGTCTATGGAAGAGATAACCTCCACAGTCAAACAAAACGCTGATAACGCTAGGCAAGCCAACCAGCTGGCCGCATCCGCTTCAAGCGTCGCTATCAAAGGCGGCGCGGTGGTTTCCCAAGTAGTGCAGACGATGGATGCGATCAACACCTCATCCAAGAAAATCGTTGACATCATTGGCGTCATCGACGGCATCGCTTTCCAGACCAATATCCTGGCGCTCAATGCGGCGGTCGAAGCGGCCCGAGCTGGCGAACAAGGCAGAGGCTTTGCCGTAGTTGCAGCAGAAGTCAGAAACCTGGCGCAAAGAAGTGCAGCCGCAGCCAAAGAGATCAAAACCTTAATCGGTGACTCGGTAGGTAAGGTTGAAGAAGGCAGCCGGCAAGTAGCCGAGGCAGGTAAAACGATGGACGAGATCGTTGGCAGCGTGCGCCGCGTGACCGACATCATGGCCGAGATCGAGGCGGCAAGTCGTGAGCAGACCCAGGGCATTGAACAAATCAATCAGGCCATCACGCAGATGGATCAGGTGACGCAGCAAAATGCAGCCCTGGTTGAAGAAGCAGCAGCAGCTGCCACTTCGCTGCAAGAACAAGCCAGCAGCTTAAGCCAAGTGGTCAGCGTGTTCAAGCTCGATGACAGCCAACACCATCAGGCACCAGTGCGCCAGCGCACTGCAGATATGCAGCATGCCCCCGCACACCCGCAGCCGCCCCGCGCCAAACGCGCCATTTCTGCACGGTAAAAAAAACCCCGCCAGTGCGCGGTGACTGGCGGGGTTTGTTTTTCAAATCAGGCAGCTTACTTTTGCACGTAATCTTCCGTTGACTTATCGTTCGGCGCATCCCAGGCGGCTTTGGTGCTGGCATTTAGTGCCAGGCCGACCTTGGTGTCTTTAGGTGGAATTGGCGACAGGAACCATTTTGTGTAGAGCTTGTTCATTTCGCCCGACTTGATTAGATTGCTCACTGTCTCGTCGGCCAGCCTTTTAAGTAGTGGGTCGTCCTTGCGGATCATGATGGCAATTGGCTCAATGCTCAGCACTTCACCGACAATTTTAAAGTCAGCAGGATTTTTGGCAGTGGCGATCTTACTGGCCAGAATGGAGCCGTCCATGATGAACGCATCGGCGCGGTCTGATTCAAGCAACAGAAAACTCTCCGAATGGTCCATACCAAAAACTTCCTTAAATTCAAGACCGGTGGCACGCTTGTTCTTGCGTAATGTCTGAACCGACGTGGTGCCGGTCGTGGTGGCAATGTTCTTGCCGTTCAGCTGGGCAATCGAGGTGATGCCCGAATTGGCCTTGACCGCAATGCGCACTTCTTCGACAAAGGTGGTGTTGACAAACGTCACGTCTTTTTTGCGGATGGCATTGTTGGTGGTCGAGCCGCATTCGATGTCCACCGTGCCCTTTTGTAACAGGGCAATTCGGTTTTGCGAGGTCACGGGCTGGTATTTGATGTCGAGCTTGCGCTCAGCCGCCTTTTCCACGCTGGCCAAGATGCGCTGGCAAATTTCAACATGGTAGCCGGTGTACTTTCCATCACCCAACGCGTAGGAAAGCGCACCCGACGAGTCACGCACCCCCATGGTGATCACACCCGAGGCTTTCACCTTGGCCAGCGTGTCAGCGCTCTGGGCAAAAGCGCCGGTAGTGGCAAGCAGTACAACCGAGAGGGCAACAAGTTTTAATTTCATAAAATTTCCAATTAAAGAACCAATTACTAGCCTGAATTTTGCATAAAAAAGGGCAAGAATGCCGTAAGTGATTGATAAAATGTAAGTTATCGAGAAACACACTCATCAACACAAACGCCAC
>NZ_JAXCHT010000072.1:0-2639 GCF_035984655.1 Actimicrobium sp. GrIS 1.19
TGTTGGCGCCGACCGAAAACTGACCCACTTGTAGGCGTTGTGCCGACTGAAAACTGACCCAGGTGTTCTACTACTCCTGCCTAATTATTAGGCGGGAGAAAAACAGGTGATCACCATGGAAATGTTAGGCAAGGTTCGACGTATGCATTTGCGCGACAAGCTGTCGCTGCACGAGATCTCAAAGCGCACGGGGCTGTCCCGCAACACGCTGCGCAAGTGGCTTCGACAACCGGAGGCCGAAGTGCTCGCACCGCCTCGCTACCGACGTGGCGAGGTGCCCAACAAGCTCACGCCGTTTCACGCCACGCTGGAGTTGGCGCTCAAGGCCGATGCCCACCGTAGCAAGCAGAACCGCCGTACCGGTAAAGCGCTGTTCGTCCAGATCAGGGCCGATGGCTACGCCGGCAGTTACAGCCGCGTCACCGATTTCACGCGCGCGTGGCGCGGGCGCGAGGGCAACGCGCCGCACGCCTTCGTGCCGCTCAGCTTCGAGCAGGGCGAAGCCTTCCAGTTCGACTGGAGCGAGGAAGGCCTGGTCGTCGGCGGCATCTACCGGCGCATGCAGGTGTCCCATCTGAAGCTGTGCGCCAGCCGCGCGTTCTGGCTGGTCGCCTACCCGAGCCAGGGCCACGAAATGCTGTTCGACGCCCACACCCGTTCATTCGCCGCGCTCGGCGGCGTGCCACGGCGCGGCATCTACGACAATATGAAAACGGCCGTCGACAAGGTCAACAAGGGCAAGGGCCGCATCGTCAACGCGCGCTTCGCCGTCATGTGCGCGCACTACCTGTTCGACGCCGACTTCTGCAACGTCGCCTCTGGCTGGGAAAAGGGCGTGGTCGAGAAGAACGTGCAGGACAGCCGGCGGCGCATCTGGATCGACGCGCAAACGCGCCAGTTCGCGTCGTTCGCCGAGCTCAACGTGTGGCTCGCGGCGCGCTGCCGGGCACTCTGGAGCGAGCTGCGCCACCCCGAGTATCCGGCCCTGAGCGTGGCCGACGTGCTTGAACAGGAGCAGTCGCAGATGATGCCGATGCCCACGCCGTTCGACGGCTACGTGGAGAAACCGTCGCGGGTGTCGAGCACCTGCTTGGTGACGGTTGACCGCAACCGCTACTCGGTGCCGTGCGAGCTGGCGGGCCAACTGGTCAGCACGCGGCTCTATCCGGGCCAGGTCTGCATCGTCGCCGGCGATGTGATCGCCGCCAGCCATGAGCGCCTCGCCGATCGCGGCCAGGTGCGCTACGACTGGGAGCACTACATCCCGCTGGTGCAGCGCAAGCCGGGGGCGCTGCGCAACGGCGCTCCGTTCGCCGACATGCCCGTGCCACTGATGCGCTTGAAGCAGGGGCTGATGCGCCACGCGGGCGGCGACAAGGTGATGGCGCAAGTGCTCGCCGCCGTGCCCACTGCGGGCCTGGTCGCGGTGTTGGTGGCCGTTGAACTGGTGGTCGAGTCGGGCGTGCTCAGTGCCGAGCATGTCGAGAACGTCCTGGCCCGGCTCAACGCCGCGCCGGCCCCGGCGTCGGTCGAAACCAGTTTGCAGCTCAAGGAAGCGCCGCTGGCCAACACAGGCCGCTACGACAGCCTGCGCGTGAGCGGCAACGCGGCTGACGTCGTGGAGGCCGGCCATGCGTGACGTGAGCGCCGAACTGAAGGACCTGCGTTTGCATGGCATGGCCAGCGCGTGGGCCGACCTGGCCGAGCAGGACGCGAGCGGGGTCGGTGCGTCGCGCTGGTTGGTCGAGCACCTGCTGCAAGCGGAGAACACCGACCGGGCCATGCGTTCGGTAAGCCACCAGATGTTTGCCGCCAAATTCCCCCTGCATCGCGATCTGGCCGGTTTCAACTTCGACGCTTCCAAGGTCGACCAGCCGCTGGTGCGTCAGCTCGCCATGCTGGAGTTCACCGACACGGCCCAGAACGTCGTGCTCATCGGTGGTCCGGGCACCGGCAAGACCCACCTGGCCACGGCCATCGCGGTGTCGGGCATCGCGGCGAAGGGAAAGCGCGTGCGCTTCTACTCGACGGTCGATCTGGTCAATGTGCTCGAGCGCGAAAAGCGCGACGGCAAGGCTGGCAGACTGGCGCTGTCGTTGCTGCGCATGGACCTGGTCATCCTCGACGAGCTCGGGTATCTGCCGTTCAGCCAAGCCGGCGGCGCCTTGCTGTTCCATTTGCTGTCGAAGCTGTACGAGCACACCAGCGTCGTCATCACGACCAACCTCAGCTTCGCCGAATGGTCGAACGTGTTCGGCGACGCCAAGATGACCACGGCGTTGCTCGACCGTCTCACGCACCACTGCCACATCGTCGAAACGGGCAATGAATCGTACCGTTTCCAGCACAGCAGCTTGGCCGCCAAGGGCAGAATCAAAGCGCGCGAGCAGAAGCGGAAAGGCGGCGACCAGGCGCCCAGCGAGAAGGGAACGTGAACAAGACCCAATAATAGGATAAACCGTTTATACGATTAAATCAGAAAATCAAGACGAAAGGGAAGTCGCTCCGGGCTACGCCCTCCGCGAATTCCCCTTATTTATTTGGTACACTTATCCACAGCTGCTATTCAACAACGCAGCGCCCAGCCCTGGGTCAAATTTCGATCGGCACGGTGGATCAATATTGGGTCGGCGCGAACA
>NZ_JAXCHT010000073.1:0-2423 GCF_035984655.1 Actimicrobium sp. GrIS 1.19
TGTTGACGATCGCCCAGAATTGACCCACTTCGGGCAATAAATTTCATCCAAATTTGACCCACGTGATTGAATCACCTGCTTAATTATTAAGCAGGGAGACAAGGAGTGATCACAGTGGGCATGTTAGCCAAGATCAGGCGGATGTATATCCGCGAGAAGTTGTCGATCCGCGAGATCGCCAGACGCACGAACCTTTCGCGTAACACGGTCCGGCAGTGGTTGAAGTCGCCGGAAATGGGCGAGCCGAAATATCCCGAGCGGCGCGTTGTGAGCGTCGTCGACCCCTATTCAGATCAGCTACGCAGTTGGCTCGAAACGGACAGCCATCGACCCAAGCGGGATCGCCGCACAGCGAAGATCATGTTCGAGGCGATCAAAGCGCAAGGCTACGTCGGCAGCTACGTTCGTGCCTGCGTACGAGTGCGCAAGCTGCGCCAGGAATTAGGCGATGCTCCGTACCGGAGTGCCTTCGTGCCATTGACGTTCGGCCACGGCGAAGCATTTCAGTTCGACTGGAGTTGCGAGTACGCCTGGATCGGCGGTCTGCGGCGACGGCTGGAAGTCTCACATTGCAAGCTGGCCTGTAGCCGGGCGTTCTGGCTGGTGGCTTATCCTGCCCAGAGCCACGAGATGCTGTTTGACGCGCACACGCGGTCATTCGAGGCTTTCGGTGGCATCCCTCGACGCGGCATTTACGACAATATGAAGACCGCAGTCGATCGTGTCCAGCGGGGTAAGGCACGCGTCGTCAACGCCCGCTTTCTCGCCATGTGTGGCCATTATCTGTTTGAGCCCGACTTCTGCAATGTCGCCTCTGGCTGGGAGAAAGGCATCGTCGAGAAGAACGTTCAGGACCGTCGCCGGCAGGTATGGGCGGAGCTACGTGACCAACGTTGGAACTCACTGAGCGATTTAAATGCAGCACTGAGTGAACGTTGCCAGCAGTCGTGGGACACCATGGCCCATCCGGAATGGCCAGCGATGACAGTGGCCGATGTCTTGCAGGATGAGCGCGTGCACTTGATGCCGATGCCCAGGGCATTTGATGGCTACGTTGCGCAACCGGTTCGCGTGTCAGCAACGAGTCTGATCCACTTCCAGCGCAACCGCTACAGCGTGCCCACATCTCATGCCCATAGGGTCGTGAGTCTGCATATCTATCCAGACCAATTGGTTGTGGTGGCTGATGATGAAGAGATTGCCCGACATAGCCGCTGCTTCGATCGTCATCAGACGTTCTATGACTGGCAGCACTACATTGCGTTGATTGTTCAGAAGCCCGGCGCATTGCGTAACGGTGCGCCATTTCTGACGATGCCACCGGCGCTGCAACTCTTGCAGCGACATCTGCTCAAGCATCCGGGTGGCGACCGGATCATGGCGCAAGTTCTGTCGTCAATTCCGCTGCACGGTCTGGACACGGTCTTGGTGGCAGTCGAATGTGCGCTGGAATCCGGTCGTCCCAGCGGCGAACACGTCATGAATATCCTTGGTCGACTGAAAGAATCCGTCATTGATCAGGACATCATCACCACGCCGATGGTGTTGAACGAAGAGCCGGTCGCCAATGTGGCACGGTACGAACGACTGCGTGTCATTACCCCGGAGGCCAACGATGTCGCATGAAATCATCCGCCACCTGAAAGAACTCAAGCTGCACGGCATGGCCCAAAGCTGGCCGGAAATGGTGGGACAGACCCGCCTGGCTGAATTCGATCCGGTCAGTTTCATGACCCAACTGCTACGCTCGGAGAGCGCAGAACGCGAGGTCCGCTCGGTTGCCTATCAAATGACGGCAGCCCGCTTTCCTGCCCATCGTGACTTGCAAGGATTTGATTTTACCGAAGCGAAGGTCGATGAGAGTCTGGTGCGGGAGTTGTACACGCTGTCGTTTCTGGACGCCGCACACAACCTGGTCTTCATCGGTGGACCAGGCACCGGCAAGACGCATCTTGCGACTGCACTGGGCGTTGAGGCAATCGGCCAGCATGGCAAGCGTGTGCGTTTCTTCTCCACGGTTGAACTCGTCAACGCACTGGAGTTAGAGAAAGCAGCCGGCAAACAAGGTCAGATCGCGCACCGATTGATGTATGTCGACCTGGTGATTCTCGATGAACTTGGCTATCTGCCGTTCAGTCAGGCAGGAGGTGCGCTGCTCTTCCATTTGCTGTCGAAGCTGTACGAGCGCACCAGCGTGGCGATCACCACCAACCTTGGCTTTGCAGAATGGCCATCGGTCTTCGGAGATGCCAAGATGACGACGGCCTTACTCGATCGTCTGACTCACCATTGTCATATCGTCGAAACCGGTAACGATTCATGGCGCTTCCGGCACAGCGAATCGAGTCGCAAGCCACCTACCAAAAAACCAACGAAGAAAGGAGATCCAGGAACCAGACCAGAAGACTTATCCACAGACGCGG
>NZ_JAXCHT010000074.1:0-2080 GCF_035984655.1 Actimicrobium sp. GrIS 1.19
TGTCAACAACGATTCAAAACTGATACAGTTTTCAAGCCGCCAGCGATTTAAAACTGATACACCCCGTTGTCCGGCCGAAGCCGGTTTGCTACTTCCCCACCCACGTCAATCACGACACATCATTCTTCCGATCCAGTTGCACCATCCCGGCATGACGCTGATGTTTGAGCCGATAGCTGTCGCCGGCGATGGGGACGATATGGGCATGATGGAGCAGCCGATCCAGCAGTGCCGCCGTCAAGGTCGTGTCCTGTGCAAATGTCGTATCCCATTGTCCAAATGGCAGATTGCTGGTGACGATGAGGCTGCCCCGTTCGTACAACGCTGCGATCACTTGGAAGAACAGATTGGCTTGCTCGCGGTTCATCGGCAGGTAGCCAATTTCGTCAATGATGAGCAGGCGATAAGCCTTGATCGTGCGATGCATCACGGCCTTCAAATTATTCTGCACATGCGCCGTAGTCAGTGTCAGCAGCAAATCGGCAGCGGTCATGAAGCGCGTCTTGATCCCGGCCTGCGTGGCCTTGTAGCCAAGCGCCATCGCCAGGTGCGTCTTGCCCACGCCGCTCGGTCCGACCAGCACCACGTTCTCGCGTCGTTCGATAAAGCCCAGTCCGGCCAGCTCCTCGATCTGGCTGCGCTTGACGCCCTTGGCGAAGTCGTAGTTGAACTGATCGAGCGTCTTGATCGCCGGAAAGCCCGCCATGCGCGTCATCATGCTTTGCTTGCGTGCGGTCCGCCCAGCCATTTCTTCCCGCAGTAGTCCTTCCAGAAAGTCGCTGTAAGCGAGCTCCTGGCTGGCTGCCTTTTGCGATGCCGAACCGTAGCCTTGCGCCACGAAGGGCAGACTGAGTGCCTCGCACAACTGGTTGATACGTTCCTGTTGCAGGTTCATGAGGACACCGCCGGCGGCATCGTTAATGCCAGAAGGAGCTGGTCGTAGACGGCCAGGGGGTGTTGCATCGGTACCGGTTCGGCGAGATGCGCGACGACGACTGCCGGGCGCGTTGTCGGTGCCGAAGCAGGCGCGGCCAGTTCTCTGGCTTGTGGCCGGGCAGCAGCGATATCGCCGCGCCACGGTGTTGCCAGCGGCTGCAAGTGCTTTACTTCCTCGCGCAGTCGTTCGGCGGGTTGCTCCTGCGTCGTGCCGTGAACGCGGACATTGGCCACCTGTGCCAGCCAGCTTGCAACAGCGATGTTGGCCGTGAGGACGTCGAGCTGCTGTCCACTTTGCGCCAGCTGACTGGCCAGCGGCACATAAAACGACCGACGCAGATAGCCATTGAATCGCTCGACCTTGCCTTTGGTCTGGGCACGATATGGCTGGCATAACTTGATGACGAAACCACTGTGGCCGGCATAGTCGAGAAAGCCGGCGTGATAACGGTGCTGGCCCTCTCCATAGACATCGCGTTCCAGCACCACCGTCTTCATGTTGTCGTACAGAACCCGACGCGGGATGCCACCGAAGGCGGCGAAAGCGCGCTCGTGGCAGCCGATCAGCGTGGCCACCTTGATGTCGCTGACAAACTCGACATAGCTGGCGCGGCTGAACCCCAGCGTCGCGCAAAACGCATGCAACGGCTTGGCCCCCTTGCGAAACTCGACCCAATCCACCTGCAATTGCTCGCCCATGGCCGTCTCGAAACGCACCACCGGACCGACCGGCAGTGCCGGCCGCAATGCCCGCATGAATGCACGTAATTGACTCTGGCCGCCCTGATAGCCGCGCTCGACAATCTCACGGTAGAGCACCGTGGCCGGAATCCAGTCCGGCTGCGCGGCGCTCTGCCGCTCACGCAAATACGCTTCATGGATGCCGAGCTTGGTCTCGCGCTTCACCTTGCGTTCGTATTTCGGTACCGTTTCCAATGCCAGGTGACGACGCACCGTGTTGACCGCACAGCCGACTTCAGCCGCAATCTTCCGCAGGCTAAATCCGTGTTTCTTCAAGCATTGAATTTCCACATACACCTCGTTTGGTTTCAAGGCAGCTCCGAAAAGCCACCATCATCTCAAATCAAATCGGTGTATCAGATTTCAATCGCCGCACTGTGTCAGATTACATCCGCTGCTGACA
>NZ_JAXCHT010000075.1:0-1940 GCF_035984655.1 Actimicrobium sp. GrIS 1.19
GAGATGCTTAACTTCAAAGGGATGCGCTTTCCGACCGACGTGATCTTGCTCTGCATCCGCTGGTATGTGGCTTACCCGCTGAGTTACCGGCACCTCGAGGAGATGATGGAAGAGCGTGGTGTGTCGGTTGACCATTCGTCGATCAACCGTAAGCGCTCCATAAACCACAGGCTATTCAAGCCCCAGCAACAGTGGTCAACTCCGTGTCATGGAAATTCCAAGGCAACAGCGCCTCCACTTCATTGACCGTCGTGGCCGCCGGCAGCTCCCGCAACACCCGACGCAGCCACAGGTACGGTTCGACCCCGTTGGCCTTGGCCGTTTGCAGCAGCGAGTAAATGACCGCGCTGGCGTGTGCACCGGCCGGCGTGTCAGAGAACAGCCATGCTTTGCGGCCAATTACAAACGGCCGGATGGCGTTCTCACAGCGGTTGTTATCAATCGGCAGATCGCCGCGTTCGGTGTAGCGTGTCAGGCGGCTCCAGTATTTCTGCAGGTAGGCCAGTGCCGTACCCAGCGCGCTCTTGGGCGTTACGCCCGGCAGCGTCTGGTCAAGCCAGGTACGCAATCTCGCCAGCGCCGGCAGGCTGTGCTGCTGGCGCGCCAGCAGGCGTGCCGCCTCAGTGGCGTCCTTGTGTTCGCGCTCGATGCCATAGAGCTTGCCGATCAACGCAACAGCGTCATCGGCCAGTCCGCGCCGGCCTTTGGGTTGAACGCGCGCGGCCTCGACGAAGCGGCGGCGCACGTGCGCCCAGCATGCCAGGTGATTGATGCCATCGGTCTTGGCCAGGGCGTTGTAGCCGTCGTAACCGTCCGTCATCAGATAGCCGCGATAGCCGTCGAGCAGGCGCACCGGCACCGCGCCGCCGCGACTGGCATCGTAATCAAACAGCACCACCGGCTTGTCCGGCGGCCCGCCGGTCTGGACCCACATGTAGCTAGTCGATGTGGGCGTCTTGCCGTCTTCCTTGAGCACTTGCACGACGGTTTCATCCATATGAATGAACGCACCGTCGGTGAGGTGGTCGCGCAGCAGGTTATGCAACGGCTGCAGCAACCGACTGGCACCAATGACCCAGCGCGCCAGCGTCTGGCGCGGTACCGGTACGCCATGTCGGTCCAGCACGTATTCGAAACGCGCGAGCGGCAAGCCATCGATGAATTTGACCACCAGCAGCATGGCCAGGAAGTCGGCACTGGCATTACTCTTGGGCAGCGGCTGCGGCGGCAAAGCCGCCGTGACCGGAGCATGCAAGCTGCCAGGACAGCCGTAGCGCTTGCGCACATGACGCAGTACCCGCACTTGCATCGGCACGATGTCGAGCTGTTCGCTGATGTCGCACCCAATCTCGACCATGGGCGTGCCGCACGGGCAGGTGCGTTCAGTTTCCGGTACGTCATGGACGACATCCACACGTTCAAGTTCTGCCGACAAGGCACGCCGTTTGCCGCGCGCTGGTCGTTTGGCTGGCTGCACCGATTCAGCTGGCGGTACCGTCGGCGGCGGCAAGGTCGCCAGATCTTGTTCGGCGGTACTGGTTTGCGCCAGGACTTCGGCTTCGTCGAACAGGCGCGCCTGACCCGGTAGCTGTTCCGAGCTCACGCCGAAATGGCGGTGCCGTGCCAGCACCATCTGTTCGATCATGCGGGTGATGGTCGCTTGCGCTTCTTGCCGGATTTGGTGGGTAGTCGATGCAATGGCGGCGGCAACGGTTCTGTCGCGTTGTGCGGCACGAGACGGAATTTTCCGTGCTGAACATGGCTTCGGTTTAAGCAGGACGGACTTGTCATGCCAAGGCATAAAACTAGTTTGCAAATGACATGACGGTGCCATCGATGGCGAACTGAGGGTGTCCGCGATTTTGTGTAATCGGGAAATCGATTAATGTTGCGGCATACGCTCATCGAACATGATGGTGAACCGATTCAAGGCGGCTTTC
>NZ_JAXCHT010000076.1:0-1844 GCF_035984655.1 Actimicrobium sp. GrIS 1.19
TGGAAAGCGGCCCTGAACCGGTTCACCATCATGTTCGACGAGCGTATGCCCCAGCATTAACAATTTCCCGATTACACAAAATCGCGGACACCCTCTGGGCGCTTGAAATCTTGCCGGCCGCCATCAGGGAAGCGGCTGACGCGGCGGTTGCATGCGCGTCGGCCAAGCCTGTCAGTGCCGCGCCAAGCAACATTCCGCGCGCCCCTAACCAGGCGTTCAATCCCGCTGACAGGAGCAGTATCAGGCTGACAAGCGCGGCAAACACCGCCGCGGTTTTCAGACTAAATGCACGGCCCACATCGTTAATCGGATTTCCTGTGCTGCTGCCAGGCTCTCTGCGCAAAACAAACACAAGCCCATACAGGCTTGCCATCGTCGTGGATCTCGTCCGGTGCGGTCAGCCCTGCGGCTTCCATGGCGCTTCTGAACTTGTCCAGATGGTCACTCATGCCAGCCCCCGCAAACAGGTCGCCAGCACGGATGCGCCACGCAGGATTGCCACCTTGATACGGGTGCAGAGTGATATGATTTTGCTGAACTTATTGGCGTCCGCCGTGGTGGTCTCGAAGCCCCCGGCGGATTTTTTTATGTCGGTCACTTTGCGGCCCATTACTTCACCTCCGCCGAATAATTCAACGGGTCGGCAAAGAACTTGTGAAGCTCGCGGTTTGAATAAGCGGTGCAGCGTTCGGAAAATTTCACCGGCTGGGGTGCTTTACCAGTAATCACTAGTTGCCGGAATTTCTCCCGGCTGAACGGCGAAAATGGTTTGATCTGCTGCCAGCGTGACATGCCGTCTACTGGCAGAGATTTATTGATTGGCGAGGTTTCTGTGCGGGTTGCCATGTTTGCCTATCCTTGCTCGTTGCCGCCTGAATTCAGCGGATTGATGCAAGGTTAGGTTTTGCTTAGCATTAATAAAATGCAATTACACTTACTTTAGTGCAATTGCACTATTCAAAGCGGATCGCTTTAATTGCTTTCCCTAATTTGTCCTTTAGATTTCTCTCGCTCAGCCCTGCAAAACCATCGTAGTTACTCAGCGCCTCGATAATTTCAGACTGAATTATTTTTGGCTTTTCGGGGTTTTTTGATTTCCAATAAATTTCACATAAAGCACCAATGATATTCAGTGATGCTGATTCAGATTTTTTGCTCCCACCTTGCCCCGCTATGTCGCCCATACCATTGTCGTTGAATGAAACTGATATGAGGTTTTGTAATCGCCTGTTTTCGCTTAATGCGTTCTCCAATCTTTCCGACAAAAGCTCTACGCGTTCATTCGTCACAGTAGAAGTGGCACAAAGCGATTCTATTTTTATAAACGCATCGGTCTTGTGTAAAAGCTTTATTCGCTCTTGGATGACTTCTTCAAGAACGTCATTATTGAAGGTGACATCTCGATCGTCGAGCCATTCTTGCAAATCGTACAAATCTACAACTGTCTCGTGAACGTTGATCTTGTCGCTTACATCGAATTTTTTTGCCACCGCACGAAGCGTTCCCTTTTCGACAGCTTTCGTCAAAAATTCTACCCAGCTTTTATATAGTTCATCCTCAGGAATGTCGAAAGCCCAATGCTCCTCTAGATAACTATCTTTTGAAATAATATAAGCGGCACGGTCAATTGTTATGCAAAGAATACCCAGCAATTCCATTCTATCCGTGCATTCGAAAGGAAAATATCCTCCGAAACTTTCAGGATCATCGATCATAACCGCCCCTTTCCCCTTTGATTCGGAAGCCATGCCCCCCGTGTCAGACTATTTGTCGTGTGATTTTTTCACACTGAAGATCGGACGAATAGGCGTTGCGATCTGGACGACTCGGTTCTTTTTCTTCAT
>NZ_JAXCHT010000077.1:0-1821 GCF_035984655.1 Actimicrobium sp. GrIS 1.19
AGCTGGCGCATGGATGAGACCTACATCAAGGTCAAGGGCGTCTGGAAATATCTCTATCGCGCCGTCGACAAGCAAGGAAAGACTGTCGACTTTCTTCTGACTGCGAAGCGCGACATGGCTGCGGCGAAGCGCCTCTTCGACAAGGCCATGGAAGCAAACGTCGAACCTGGGGAGAACACAGCATTCGGAAAAAATAGCACGCTTAGGTCTGCGCGCAGGAGCAAACGGTTGAAATGTTCACCAAGTGCGCTGCAAGCGCCGCGGCACAGGCGGCTGCCTAGTTGGGCCCACTGACGGTGATATGGCTTGTCGAATCTGATCTACTCCGCTGCACAAAGCTTTTGAGGCTGCCAAGGCACGCTTTACAGCTTTGTATATCGATTTACTCCCTCTGAGCGGCTAAAAGCTCTGGTCGTATGTAAATTTTCGTTTGCGTAATGTCTTAGCGTGCTATTTTTTCCGAATTCTGTTGGCACCCCAACTTCAAAGGGATGCGCTTTCCGACCGACGTGATCCTGCTCTGCATCCGCTGATATGTGGCTTACCCGCTGAGTTACCGGCACCTCGAGGAGATGATGGAAGAGCGTGGTGTGTCGGTTGACCATTCGTCGATCAACCGGTGGGCGATCCGTTTCTTGCCGCTCATCGAGAAAATGGCTCGCAAACACAAGCGCCCGGTCGGCGGGAGCTGGCGCATGGATGAGACCTACATCAAGGTCAAGGGCGTCTGGAAATATTTCTATCGCGCCGTCGACAAGCAAGGAAAGACTGTCGACTTTCTGCTGACGGCGAAGCGCGACATGGCTGCGGCGAAGCGCTTCTTCGACAAGGCCATGGGAGCAAACGGCGAACCTGACAAGGTCGCGATGGATAAGAGCGGCGCCAACAAGGCGGCCATCGATGCGATCAACACCGGCCGCGACGTACCGATCGTGGTGAGCCAGGTTAAGTACCTCAACAACATCGTCGAGCAGGACCATCGTGCAATCAAACGGGTGACCAGGCCGATGCTGGGCTTCAAGTCATTCCGATGCGCAGCCCAGGTTATTGCTGGCGTTGAACTCATGCACATGATTCGAAAGGGCCAGTTCGCTACCGATGGCACCGTCATGTCATTTGCAAACCAGTTTTATGCCTTGGCAGGACAAGTCCGTACTGCTTAAACCGCAGCCATGTTCAGCACGGAAAATTCCGTCTCGTGCCGCACAACGCGACAGAATCAAATTTATTTCGTCCGGGGAATGCGAACGGAAAATACGGTGCCCTGCTCCTTGCTAGAAGCTACGTCTATCGTCCCTTCATGTGCCAGCGTGATTTCGCGTGCGATGAAGAGACCCAGTCCCAAGCTGGTCGACGGTCGGTCTTCTTGTTGATCGCTCAATGAAAGCTGGGTTAACGGATCGAAGATCGCCTGAAGCGACTTGGCCGGAATTACCGAGCCTGAGTTAGACACTTTAACAATGATCGCGTCACTTTCGCCTTGCGCCGAAATTGTGATCGCGCTTTCCTTATCGTGATATTGCGCTGCGTTATTGAGCAGATTAGAAAACACTTGCTGGAGCCGTCCACTGTCGAAGTCGTCCAGCAACTCGCCTTTTGTAGTGAACTTAAATACACATTCAGGATGCAGCGCGCTGGCATCGTCAATAGCTGACTGGCAAATAATTTTCAGGTCAGCAAGCACTTTTACGATAGGCATTTTTCCACCCAGCTGTGTTCTGGTGTATAAAGTGGACCCACGATTTGAGACAGCGGTTTAAGCTATGTTTCTCACGTTAGGGTAGCGGCGAATGGCGGAAATAAAGAAGCGGAAAGTGCACA
>NZ_JAXCHT010000078.1:0-1821 GCF_035984655.1 Actimicrobium sp. GrIS 1.19
GCCTAAAAATTAGGCAGGACAAGTAGAACACCTGGGTCAGTTTTGAATCAGCAGAACCCCTTCAAGTGGGTCACTTTTCGGTCAGCGGCAACAATGAACTACCGGTTTCGCGATTAATCATATTGTCGCTCATTGAAAAAAGTTATTTATTTTGGCTATATGCATTCTGAGGTTGGATGTAACATTATTTTAGCCATGGGCACCAAATTTGGTATTAGCTGCCAAGGTTGGAATTGTCGAAAAGTTTCTACTGTCTTTGAGATTATGCTGGTTGGAATTGCCAGATCCGTACAGTTTTTGTACCCATATTTCCAGTGGTTGCGTTAGGCTTCTCGATTTTGCCTCCTTTTCTTCCATCATTGTCTCTGTCACTATCTTTTACGGTTTTGACTGGTTGAGAAATATTGTGCACAGCATCATCGTCAATTAGCATATTCAGGAGATTATATTAATTGATGAAAGTCCAATCGACTATGTCGAGCGGTGACCGACGAAAACAACCTATCAGTGATTTTCACCTATACCGTTTCACTGGTAACTCGATACCCAAAGCCCAGTGGATCGTCGTAAGAAGGTGCCACACTATTCCGATTAAGGCGGACATGCAAAGCTTTGGCGTTCGCTTTGAGCCGGGCCGGATAAAACAAGATCTTTACCGTTGCTATCAACCTCGGAGTGATAGTCAAAAGTATTCCAGCTAAAGCCCGTGACGATGCCATATTTCTTGCCTGTGCTTCGCAAAGCGCACCACTGATTTTTCAAATCTTCTTCCAAAATCATATAGTCCGCAATTGCTGTGCGTGGACTGGCAGCGAGAATAGTATCCAGTTCAGCGGGGGAGCCAATGTTTTTCAGTAATAGCTTTATCGGATTATTGGCAGCCTTACCGCTATTGAAGCGGACAATGAAATCGGATAATGGCGTAGCCCCGTTACCATACCCGGCGCGATATAAATTATCTACTTCCACCGATACCACGCCCAAGGGCTGTAGATCGCTCAATTGTTGTTGCAACTGTTTAAAAAAGCCAGTTTGATTCCATTCCTTCATCCAATCGGCATTGTCGTCTTGGCAGTGATCACCGACCGGGATCGATTTTGCGACATAGATTTTGGCGGCATTTTGTACGCGCACACATTCATCTGGCGCCCAGCTATTACCGGTTGGCCCGCCTGGTCCCTCCAAATACACGTGCAAGCGCCAACCCTGAGTACGCATTTTCTGCACGCTGCTTAAAAAATCGGGCGAAGCGGTATCGCCGCCGACATCTATTCCAGCAATCACATCCGTATATTTTGCCAAGGCAGCCTTCGCCTTTGGTGTAGTCAGGACATCAAGCGCCTTGTGACCAGAACTAAAATAGAAATACGTTAGCGCTCCAGGTGTTGGTGTTGGTGTTGGTGTTGGTGTTGGTGTTGGTGTTGGTGTTGGTGTTGGTGTTGGTGTTGGTGTCGGACCAGACGCACCTCCGCCACCGCAAGCGAGCAACAGGCTGCATAAAACCAAAGTTAAAAATTTACGATTGCCGACAATTTTTTGGATGTTCACAGCGCTGACCTCACTTGAAAAATGGATTTAGACTACACCAGTATCGGCTGCGAGCAGCACCGAGACCGAGTTCTAGAAAACAGTTGATGCCTCCGGATGTTGGAATCACTTCTGCTTTTTAAACAAAAACCAAAGGTGTGTAGCTTTATTATATCTTTTAGCAATATGAAGACTGAGATGTTGACGATCGCCCAGAATTGACCCACTTCGGGCAATAAATTTCATCCAAATTTGACCCACGTGATTGAATCACCTGCTTAATTATTAAGCAGG
>NZ_JAXCHT010000079.1:0-1694 GCF_035984655.1 Actimicrobium sp. GrIS 1.19
GTCGTGTCATCGGCATGCAGTTTGGTACCAGCCATGACATGGTTGCGCAGTGCTTCCACCAGGGGCGCCATCAATGCGCTGCAGGCGCCGACCCAGCGTCCCATGCTGGAACGGTCGATCTCGACACCCTGCCGTGCATAGATCACCGACTGCCGGTACAACGGTTGATGATCGGCGAATTTCGCTACCAGAATATGTGCCAGCAAACCGGGACCGGCTACGCCCCGCAGAATCGGCCGGCTTGCTGCCGACACTTGTACGATGCGGTCACAGCAGGCGCAGGCTTTTTTGCGCCGGATGTGGCGGATCACCTTGAAGGCGGTATTGAGGATTTCCAGCTGCTCGGAGACATCCTCGCCAAGTGCCTTGAGATGGCCACCGCAGTCCGGACAGACCGTCTCGGCCGGCTCCAGAATGCGCTCCTCGCGGGGCAGTTCGGGTGGCAAGGCATGCCGCACCGGTACCCTTGGCGCGGTAGCCGGACCGGTTGCCGGCACCACGACAGGGGCGACTGGCAGTGCGTCGACGACGCCTTCTTCGGCCAGCAAGTCCTCCAGCCGGCATTCCAGTTTCGCGATCTGGCGATCGATCTTCTCGGACTTGCGGCCAAATTGCATGCGCTGTAATTTGGCAATGAGCAGCTTGAGCTGTTCGACTTCAACGGCGTGTGATGCCATGACCAGCGTCATTTGATCCATCGCTGCCTGCTGCGCACGCACCATCGCCTTGAGGGCATCGATGTCGTCGGGCAGGGGTGAGGGAATGGGCAGGTTCGGCATGCGCGGAGTTTACGCAGGTCCGTTGATGTTTACAACATCGATCTGGCTTGACCGGTGCGTTGCGGCTGTCGCCAGTCGATTCCTTCGAGCAGCATCGATAACTGTGCCGGCGTCAGGCACACCGACCCGCTGGTGGCCTGCGGCCACACGAAGCGTCCCTGTTCGAGCCGCTTGGCCAGCAGGCACAGGCCATCCTCCGTGGCCCACAACACTTTGATGGTGTCGCCACGGCGGCCACGAAACACAAAGACATGACCATTGAACGGATCGGCTGCCAGTGCGGTTTCCACCTTGGCGGCCAGTCCCTGGAAGCCGCAGCGCATGTCGGTGACGCCGGCGGCGATCCAGATCCGCGTGCCGGCAGGCAGGCCGATCATGGGTGGAAGTGGCGTAATACCTGCGCCAGAGTGGCAGGATCGACCATCCCCTCCAAACGCAAGGTGACTGTGGCCAGGCTGATTCCGATCACGCCAGGCAGGACGGCTTGCCGCGGTTCCCGTGTTGCCTTCGACGCGATGACATCTGCCCGATGCTGCCCCGACTGCGTCACCGGCACCGGGACCGGCACCGGCACCGGCACTGGAACAGGTGATGCCGCGTTGACGGCAGGCGTGATGTGGACTTCGACAAAAGTTGACGACCGGGCTTCACGCACACCAAGCTCGCCAGCGAGATGCGTACGCCGCCACTTGTGCAGCATGTTGGCGTTGATGCCATTGTCCAATGCCAAGCGGGCAACGGACACGCCGGGCACGCAAGCGGCGATCGCCAGCTGCTTCTTGAAATCAATCGGGTAATTGCGACGGCCTTTGCGGCTGCCGGATTGGATGGCTGTGTTCAAAGTGATCCCCACTACTATTTGGTGGGCACCACTTTGGCGGGTCAATGGCGTGATGTACAGACGGCGTTGCTGAT
>NZ_JAXCHT010000080.1:0-1644 GCF_035984655.1 Actimicrobium sp. GrIS 1.19
CCTGAATGTTTCATGAATCGACATTTCGGCAGGAGTTTTCATCGTCATCGCAACAACTATGGAGTTGAAGAAATATCAGTAGAAACTCGCCCTACCCATGCGCAATGTGGGTTCTGGGTTGCGTGAAACGGCAGGATGGTTTGAGGCGGAAGGTGTGCGGTCGATTCTCGCTCCGACCTGACGTGACGCGATCAGGACGAGTTGAGAATTGCTGCTGGTCGTGGCACGAATAGGCGTTCGGTCAGCGTCTTCAACAGCTGCTTGACCGGACAGGCGCTGGGCAAATGCAGGACGATCTTGTTTTTGCACTGGCGCACCTGGACTGCGATCTTGAACAGTTTGGCGATGACGGTCGATGGTTGCGCCTGCGACAGAGCGGTGTGTTGCAGCGCCTGGGTGCGCAGTTGCTGATGCAGCACGTAAGCGGCGGCATGCAGCAATAGGCGCAGGCAATTGGCGAGGAAGCTGGTACAGGAAGTGCGGTCGGCCGCCAGGTCACCCTTGAGATGCTTGATGTAATTTTCGGCCTGGCCCCGCGCGCAATAAATCTCCTCGTACAGCGTGTCGGCATCAAGGCCCGGCAGCGAGGTGACGATGAAACGCGAGTTCTGGCCCAGCGCCATGACTTCGGCCTTCAGCAGCACGCGCCAGGCGCGGGGCCACGATCCGGCACGGTAGTCAAATTCGTCGAACAGGCGCACCGCCTCCGGCACCACCTCTTGCGTCTGCACGTCAGCCCACAAATCGCAGGCGCGCAGCCGAGTTGACTCGGCCAGTTTGAGCAGCCTGGGATTGCTGGAAAAACCAAAGACGAAGTCGACGTTCGGCATCGCATCGATGAGCCCCATCAATTCGGGCCCGCTGAAATGTCCGTCGCCCCGCACCAGAATGTGGGTATCAGGAAAGCGACGGCGAATCAGGCTCAGCACGCGGCGCATGATCATCTCATTCTCGGCGCCGTGCGGTCGTTTGCCGGGACGCAGTATGGCCGCCACCAACGCACCCGACTGGCCGTCGAAGATCATGAGCGGCAGATAGCAGGTGGAGCGGTAATGGTGGTTGTAAAACGCCAGCGGCTGCTGGCCATGTACCGCGTCTTCTGAATGGTCCAAGTCAAGAATCAGGTTCCTCGGTGGCTTGGCAAAGCCCGCGATGAATTGCTCGACCAGGGCCTGGCTGATGCGGTAAATATCCTTGCTGCTGGCCGCATGTTCAAAGCGCGACATCGTTGCCGCAGAAGCCAGCGCGGTCGTGTCATCGAACGGCAAGCGGGCAGCGCCGAGCTTGAACATCGGGTCGTGGCGCAAGCTATTTGAGTCGTTGCCGTCCTCGTAGCCGCAACCGATTTGAAAGATCCGCTGCGTGAGCAAGTCACGGTACGAATGGCTAATGTAACTTTGGTGGCGGCGATCGCCCAGGGCTACCGTGAGGCGCTCGGTCAGCCCGATCTGGCGATCGACACCGCGCAGCAGCAGGGGTCCAAGGTCAGAGGACAAACCGCCGCCTGCAAAGTCAGCGCGAACGGTATGTCCTGGAATCGATGCAAAACGGAGCTGCTCTGAAGTAGAATTCATGTCGGCAAGGTGGCGTTTGTGTTGATGAGTGTGTTTCTCGATAACTCACATTTTATCAATCACTTACGGC
>NZ_JAXCHT010000081.1:0-1637 GCF_035984655.1 Actimicrobium sp. GrIS 1.19
GGCTGTGTTCAAAGTGATCCCCACTACTATTTGGTGGGCACCACTTTGGCGGGTCAATGGCGTGATGTACAGACGGCGTTGCTGATGCGCTTACCTACAACCAGTTGCAGATACATGCCGGCACCGCAGGATCAACGCAGATGCTTTCGTACAACCCGGTCAAGCAGGCGCAGGATCTGGATCCTACTGGGGAATTCGTACGGCGCTGGATCCCCGTGTTGGTTCAGGTTTCGGACATCTATATTTTTGAGCCCTGGAAGATGCCGGCTGCTGTGCAGGCTAGCTGTGGTGTGATCATCGGCGAAGACTATCCTAGGCCGATCGTCGATCACATTGATGCCGGCCGCCGTGCTTGTGAGCGAGTGTCTTCCGCGCACAAGAATCGCCCTGCGACGTCGAGGCTAACGCGTCCTGCCGAAAGCCTGCAGAAGGCCTTGTTTTAAGGGCTGTGCGTGCGGCCATTCATGCGCCTATATGCCTTGCATAGGTCAAGTGTTGGTGCCGACGCATTTGTGTCCCACCTTGCTGATTGCCGCTGCCCCCTCAATCGGGCGCAGTGGCAGATGCAGCGGGACTTACTATAGATTCGCGTGGGTCAGGCGATTCCGGCGTCCTGGGCCAAAAATTCAGCAGCACCAAGAGGCTGGCATTCCGGGTCAATCACAGACGATCATTTTCGAGAAATTTGGCTCAATTTTGTGTGGTCGCCAACAGCGCAACCTGTCGGGTTGAGCTTGCAAATGCGGGCTAATGCCGCGCAGGCCCTGAATCGTTGTCGTATCGGGTGGGTTTAATAGTGACCGCGCCCGATTGTGGCCGATGGCCGGTGTATTCCCCTCGCGGCTCCTAGTCAGCTGCGGCGGCTCTAAATGAAGAGGCGCACGCGATACTCTAAACCCGGCTCGATCAGGACGAAGGCAGCAACACTGAATCGATGACGTGAATCACACCATTCGTGCACTCAATATCAGTATTTACAACGTGAACGTTGCCGTTAAGCTTTACGCCGCCGGTAGTGGTGATGTTTAAATGCGCACCATTGACAGTCGCTGCATTGCTGCCGTCCATCTTCATCACGTCAGCAGCCATCACTTTGCCTGGTACGACGTGGTAGGTCAGAATGGACGTGAGCTTCGGGATATCCTTTAGCAAACTTTCTACCGTACCTGCAGGCAACTTAGCAAACGCGTCGTCAGTGGGGGCAAATACCGTGAATGGACCAGGGCCCTTCAGGGTGGCCACAAGATTTGCAGCGGTAAGGGCAGCTGCTAGCGTCTTGAACGTGCCGGCTGCAACGGCGGTGTCGATAATATCGTGCATGTCAATTTCCTCAAATAAAGTTTAAAAAACACGGATCAGGCCCTCTGTCTAATAAAGGACGTATATCGGTGGCGATAGTTGCACGGGCCCTGAAAATTAGTGAACGAACCGTGTTTAAAGGAATTTGCAAGGTATCAGCAATCTCGGCATAGCTGCAGTGTTCCATTTCACGCATCGTGATGGAGCTGCGCATTTGCGGTGAGAGCCGGTCGATCGATTGCACAATGGCAAACAGCAATTGCTGTCCACAGAGACTGTCTTCCGGACTTGGCGCGAAGTTTTCAGCGCCGGGGGCATAAATCGGATTACTGGTTTCG
>NZ_JAXCHT010000082.1:0-1548 GCF_035984655.1 Actimicrobium sp. GrIS 1.19
CTTTCAATTACCCACAAATTACTTGTAAACCCTCAGCAGTTCTGTTAACTTTTTTTCATGAGGAATTCGATCGCAATCAGATGACGACGAGGGAGATGCCAAGCGCTTCCGGGTCTCGTCGCCTGGTGTCCCATGAGCAGGAGCAGACATGGATGGACAAAGAAAATGCCGCCTGTAATTTCCGGGACGAGCGCCTCAAAAAGCGTTTTCGGCTATTGCTTGAGCAGTTCTGGACAAATATGGGGCAGACCATTCCGTTTGCCTGTCAGGATTGGGCAAATACGAAAGCAGCCTACCGATTTTTTGCCAACGATAAGGTCAGCGAACAAGACATTTTGGGTGGGCATTTTCAGGCGACGGGTGAACGCTTCGCCGATTCAGACGGGCCAATACTGATCCTTCAAGACACAACGACGTTTTCCTATCAGCGGGAGCACCCGGAACGCATCGGATTCACTGGAAAAAGTGGTACTCGCAAAGTCGATGGGCGCAACAGGCCGTTGACTCAATGCGGCATTCTCATGCATTCGAGCCTGGCCATCACTACGGAGGGCGTGCCTCTTGGCCTTGCAGCGATCAAGTTCTGGACCCGCAGAAAATTCAAAGGCTGTAACGCACTCAAGAAAAAAATCAATCCAACGCGGGTACCGATAGAGGAGAAGGAAAGCTATCGCTGGCTAGAAAACTTGAAGCAATCGACGGCGCTTTTCAGTGACCCGCAGCGTTGCGTTCACATCGGCGACCGTGAGAGCGACATCTATGAACTGTTCTGTACTGCGCAAGATGTCGGTACGCATTTCCTTGTCCGCACATGTGTCGATCGTTTGGCCGGCGATGGCGCTCACACGGTCGCCGACGAAATGGACGAGGTGCGGTTGAAAGGACTGCACCGTGTTCAGACTTCAGATCAAAAAGGAAACGTCGTCGATGTCGTTCTGGAGATTCGCTATCGCCGTATCAAAGTCCTGCCCCCCATTGGCAAGCAGAGCCGGTATCCCGCTCTTTCCTTGACGGTCATCCACGCGCGTGAACGCGGTGCGCCAGCCAATCGGAAGCCTATCGAGTGGAAGCTCATCACCGATTTGTCAGTCACTTCCCGGCGCGAAGCGATTGAAAAACTCGACTGGTATGCCCTGCGCTGGAAAATCGAGACGTTTCATAAAATTCTGAAGTCCGGATGCCGAGCCGAAGAGTCCCGATTACGCACAGCGGATCGACTCGCCAACCTGATCTCCGTTTTTTGCATCATTAGTTGGCGATTGTTCTGGCTCACCATGATTAACCGGACATGCCCCGATGCCAAGCCAACAGTAGCACTGACCAATGTCGAAATTGAACTGCTCAACTGTTTGGTAAAAGACAGCAAGCGGGCCCGTAAGCTGCCACCACTGTCGCGCTATCTTGAAAAAATTGCCCAACTGGGCGGTTATCTCGCAAGGGCCAATGATTCACCGCCAGGGAATATTGTTATGTGGCGAGGCATGCGTCGGCTGGCAGATATGCAATTCGGTTTTAATCTTGCCTCAGAAAGATATGGGTAATTGAAAG
>NZ_JAXCHT010000083.1:0-1454 GCF_035984655.1 Actimicrobium sp. GrIS 1.19
TAAAGTGGACCCATCCGTCAAGACAGTTTTGGTCTGAATTTAAGCTATGTTCTTGAGCCTGCATGCAGCGGACCAGCGCTGCCCTGTCTTGCTTAATTTCACCCACCCGAGAGCAAGGAAGTCATCGCGATCGACTCCCGGCAGGGCGGAGTTTGGTGTTTAGCTCCGTGCTGCCCAGCACTATCTACATTCAGCCCTGTTATTGCCTCAGGCGAATCTAGTGCAGAAACGCTGCCGTATTTGTCGATGATCATGGCGCCACCACCTTCGCCACTTTCGTACACTGCATCTGGCGTCTGATAGTTCAACGCCTGGTGTGGCCGCTCGCCGTTGTAAAAGGCGAAGTATCCTGTCAGCCCCGCATGCAGGTCACCCATCGTGGCGTAGCCGTTCAAGTACACGTCCTCGTACTTGACGTTGCGCCACAGGCGCTCAACGAAGATGTTGTCCAATGCACGGCCGCGCCCGTCCATGCTGATGGCAACTCCTGCACGTATTAAGACCCCTGTAAACGCCATGCTGGTGAACTGACTACCCTGGTCGGTGTTGAATATGTCAGGCTTGCCGTGATCGATCAATGCCTCTTCCAGACAGTCCACGCAAAACGATGCGTCCATGCTGTTGCTGATGCGCCAGGTCAGCACACGCCGCGAATACCAGTCGATGATAGCGACCAGATACGCAAAGCCGCGCGCCAGCCTGATATACGTGATGTCCGTACTCCAGACATGGTTTGGCCGCACGATAGCGACGCCACGCAGTAAGTACGGATACACCTTGTGGCCTGGATGCTGAACTGCCGTGCCCGGTCCCGGAGCCATCCCCGCCAGCCCCAGGATGCGCATCAATCGCTGCACATGCTTGCGATTGATCAGCCATCCTTGCCGCTTCAGAATCACCACCATCCGTCTGCTGCCGTAGAACGGGTGACGCGTGAATTCTTCGTCGATCAGCGCGCACAAGGCCATCTCATCGTCGTCAGGAAGAGCCACCTCACGCGGGCGATACACCGTCGCCCTCGAGACACCGGCCAGCTCGCACTGGCGCACCAGCGATAGTTCGCCGACGGCTTCGATCCAGCCCAGTCGCACGGCTCCGCTCACAGGCATGACTTTTTTTTAAGCCAATCCAATTCCATCTTGAGGCGCCCGATTTCACCGTATAACCGGTCGTCATCATCAGGCGTCGCTACAGCCTTCGGACCTCGCTTCCCTTCGAACAAGGTGCCGGCACGGGCAGTAATTTCTTTTTTCCACTGGGCCACCATCACCGGATGAACACCATGCTGTTGAGCAATCTCGTTCAACGTTTTAACCCCGCGCACTGCCTCGAGACCGACTTTCCCCTTGAACTCCGCGCTGTGCACTTTCCGCTTCTTTATTTCCGCCATTCGCCGCTACCCTAACGTGAGAAACATAGCTTAAACCGCTGTCTCAAATCGTGGGTCCACTTTA
>NZ_JAXCHT010000084.1:0-1443 GCF_035984655.1 Actimicrobium sp. GrIS 1.19
GGAAAGCGGCATTAAATCGCTTCGCCATCCAGTTTGAAGACCGGGTGCCGCAGGCTTAAACGAAAACCCGTTTACACAAAATACCTGACACCCCCCAACCACACCGAGAGCAACCTGTTGCTGCGTTCTCTGTCGCGCTCCCTCTATCCTGACGGAAACACGCCTGTAGGTCGTCGCCTTATCCGCAGGGATGATGGTCCGCTGTTTGGTAGCGCCGCAGAGCCTGACGACATCGAGACCGGAACGATCTACGTGTTGCGTAGTCTCTCCAGCCATCCATTCGTTGTTGAACATCGCGAGTTAATCCACAAGATCGGCGTAACTGGCGGCAGGGTTGAAACCCGTATAGCAGGCGCAGAAAAAGATTCGACTTATCTGTTGGCCGCTGTGGAAATCGTCGCCACTTACAAGCTCCACAACGTAAGCCGTACTAAACTTGAAAATATTTTTCATCGCTTATTTGGGGCTGCACAACTCGACTTAACCATCGAGGATCGCTTTGGTCATCCGGTGAAGCCGAACGAATGGTTCTTAGTCCCACTTCATGTGATTGACGAGGCCGTTCATCACATTCGCGATGGCTCACTTGCCGATGTGACATATGACCTCAAATCTGCACGTTTAATAAATTTAAGCTCCGAGTAACAATTTCGTGGCGCGGCCCTAACCACTCCACGAATTACTGCTCGCGTTGAATCATTGCTAGAATACAGAGAGTGGCTTTGGTTTAGAAGACTTACCGAGGCCTGCATGAACGTCGCCTTTGCCCGCCTTGTGTAGAGATATGGCAGTCAGCCGATATCAAAAATTAGAGACTAAATTTCTTAGGAACCCCAGATGGAAATTTCAAACATCAAGATCAAGAACTGGCGCAATTTTCAAGATGTTGATGTAAAACTAGCGTCCCGGACTTTCATCGTAGGAGCAAATGCTTCTGGCAAATCGAATTTTCTCGATGTGTTTCGGTTCTTGCGCGACGTTAGTAGCAGCAGTGGTGGCGGGCTGCAAAAGGCGCTGAAAGATCGTGGGGGACTTGCAAAGATCCGCTCTCTTGCCGCTCGCAAGTTCAACAATATTTATTTCGAAGTTGATTTGGTGGATAGCGACGAAGTGACCTGGAAATATGTTCTGGAGATCACTCAGGAAACAGCTGGGAAACGTCGTCCTATTGTCAAGCGAGAAGAAGTTTATAGAAGCGATGTAGTCGGTGTGCTTGTAACGAGGCCTGATAGCTTAGATAAGGCAGATCCTGAACGTCTCACTCAGACAAATCTCGAGCAAGTAAACAGCAATGGAAAATTTCGAGAGGTCGTAGATTTTTTTGCCAGCGTCATCTATCTTCATCTAGGGAACCGCTGATTAATGCGAAATCTGCGAAATAGCTTCGGTGATTTCCTGGCGACGGTTCGGTTTTAAGAAATCAGTCCAGAATCGATGGGGCCG
>NZ_JAXCHT010000085.1:0-1202 GCF_035984655.1 Actimicrobium sp. GrIS 1.19
GGAACCGCTGATTAATGCGAAATCTGCGAAATAGCTTCGGTGATTTCCTGGCGACGGTTCGGTTTTAAGAAATCAGTCCAGAATCGATGGGGCCGGCAGCTAAAAATCGTCGAATTGGTGCACTTATGCCGCCGTTCTCAAACCGCAGACGGATCTTGGGCCTGCAATCGCATGAGCTGGTTTTTTGCCAGGACAAGGTTGGCCAATCCGAACAGCATCACGATCTGTGCCGTATTTTTAGGCAACCCTTTGTAGCGTGCCTTGCGATGACGAAACAGGTTTTTGACGACGTGAAATGGATGTTCAACTTTCGCCCGGATGCTTGCCTTCGCATGCTCCAGCGCATCAAGTACCGCGCGCAAAGGACGCTTGGCATCGACCTTCTTCACGGTGCTGCGGCGCGCGGCAATCTGCCAGTCCACCGTGACACCTTGCAGTTCTGGACGCTTGTCCGCGCCTGTGTAACCAGCGTCGGCATAAACCGTTTTCTCCTGCCCGTGCAGCAGTGCCGCTGTCTCGGTAATGTCGGCCGCGTTAGCAGCAGTCGTGGTGACGGTATGCACCAATCCGCTCTCGGCATCGGCTCCAATGTGGGCCTTCATGCCGAAGTACCACTGATTGCCTTTTTTAGTCTGATGCATGTCGCCGTCCCGCTTGCCGTCCGTGTTTTTGGTCGAGGGCGGTGCGTTGATGATGGTCGCGTCCACGATCGTCCCGGACCGCATCAGCAGGCCTTTCTCTGTCAGCGTCGCATTGATAGCCAAAAACATGCGCTGCGTCAGATCGTTGGTTTCCAGCAGACGGCGAAACTTCAACAGCGTAGTAGCGTCCGGTGCATTCTCGCGTGCCAGATCGATCCCAACAAAAGCGCGCACCGATTGAATATCGTAGATCGCATCTTCAACCGCTTCATCCGACAGGCCGTACCACTGCTGGATGAAATACACGCGCAGCATGCGCGACAGACCAATAGGAGGACGACCGCGGGAACCGGTCGGATAGACGGGTGCGATCACCGCTTCCAGCTCAGTCCACGGCACCACCTTCTCCATCTCGGCCAAGAATTTCTCGCGTCGCGTCGTGCGCTTTTTGCCGGCAAATTCGGCGCTGGAAAAACTGGTTTGCTTCATGATCGTCTCGAACTTTGAAAGTTTTTCCATGTGCGAATTTTACCAACTGGGCGCGATTAAATCAGCGTTTCC
>NZ_JAXCHT010000086.1:0-1177 GCF_035984655.1 Actimicrobium sp. GrIS 1.19
GGTCGGGCTGTACAACTTTGCGTTTGGTCATTGTTTTCCTTGTGGCTGGCAGTCTCCTGCCAAATGACCGATTACACAAAATTATTTACACCCCCGGCGAAGGTCTTCTGCGGGCACTCCGCGCTCGAGCAAATGCGAAATTCTTACTTGAATTGCCGTTGTTTCATTGGCTGGCGCGCTTCTCATAGTACCTATGCCGGGGATGCGTGGGCCTCCCATCGAAAGGACGTTTTCCGGCCTTCGACCTCCAATCGGCTCTCATTTCAAACGTTAGGCGTCATATATTGCTGCAGTCTACGACACCACAAGAACTAGCCAGCGCTTTGTCCGAGGCACACGCGTCTTTGATAGCAATTGACGGCAATCATGGCTCCGGTAAGTCGACGCTTGCGGCTGCGATCCAGGAACTCCTCGGCGCCTCGCTTGTTAGCTTCGATAACTTCCTAGCCGTAGGCCAAGAAAGCTACTTCCGCAACCTCGACCTACAGTCAATTATCGCGGCGGCCAGTACTAGCAGACCATGCATACTTGATGGCATTTGCATGTTCCAGGTCTTAGAGGCAACATCACTGTTGCCGGACGCATTCGTGTATGTGAAGCGCATGGCTAAATGGGGATGGGCCGATCAAGACGAGCTGGTTGTGAGTGGCGGTTCCTTGGAAGAGCACCTAGCCGCTTTAAGTGCTCAGGCCAAAACGTTCACTACGACCGGAGAAGGCCTGTCGCTTGGTCTCTCTGAAGAAGTCATTCGGTACCACGCGCTATATCTGCCCCACAAAAGAGCCGGCTACGTGTTCAACCGCCATGTCGCCTGACGTCTCCTTCAAGCGAACCCGTGCTGGTCACCTGATCCGTCCTCCACTGTCCGTTTAAGTCACACGTTGAGCGTCAGCCTTTAACGAATGCGGCAGGCCCGTTTGAGTCGCTGTCCGGCATTCACTTCCACTCCCTCGCGGTCCCCGGAAAAAATCACCAAGCCATTCGAAATCTCCAAAACGCCAAACAAGCACCCTCGCCATAGCCCGCGTTCACCCAATAACTTCGAAGTAAAACCGGCGCAAGAAAAGGTGCCCAACACGCCCTAGGGAAACGCGGATTTATTCGTCAATACCGGCCAACTTATTTCGAAGCATAACCGTTATAGCAAGATAGCCATCAACACTTCCCCCAAGATGAA
>NZ_JAXCHT010000087.1:0-1158 GCF_035984655.1 Actimicrobium sp. GrIS 1.19
CACCAAGGCCATCGTGGAACGCGCCCTGCAAGCCGAACTGGCCTTGCACCTGGGCCACGACAAGCATGAGGCCGTCGCCAATGACAGCGGCAATACCCGCAACGGCAGCAGCGTCAAGACGCTCAAGGGCGATTTCGGCGCCTTGCCGATCGATATCCCGCGCGACCGTGACGGCAGTTTCGAACCCCAGTTAGTGGCCAAGCATCAGACCCGCTGGACTGGTTTCGATGACAAGATCCTGTCGTTGTATGCCCGCGGCATGACGGTGCGGGAAATCCAAAGCCATCTCGAAGAAATGTACGGCACTGCCGTGTCGCCGACCTTGATTTCATCAGTCACCGATGCGGTCATGGACGAAGTCAAGGCGTGGCAGGCGCGGCCACTGGATGCGCTGTACCCGATCGTCTATCTCGACTGCATCCACGCCAAGGTGCGCGACGCCGGCGCGGTCCGGGTCAAGGCCGTCTACCTGGCCCTGGGCGTGAACCTGCAGGGCGACAAGGAATTGCTGGGACTTTGGGTGGCGCAGACCGAAGGTGCCAAGTTCTGGCTGCAGGTCGTCACCGAACTGAAGAACCGCGGCGTGCAGGACATTTTCATTGCCTGCGTGGACGGCCTCAAGGGCTTTCCTGAAGCGATTGAAGCAGTATTTCCGAAGACTGCAGTGCAGCTTTGTATCGTGCACATGGTGCGCTACAGCTTGAACTTCGTCGGCTGGAAATTGCGCAAGACGGTCGCCGCGGACCTGCGCACGATTTACACCGCAGCCACCGTCGAGGAGGCGGAAATCCGCTTGGCAGAGTTCGATGCCACCTGGGGTGCCGACTACCCATCGATCGTCCAGTCATGGCAGCGCAACTGGCCACGCATCGTTCCGTTCTTCGACTACCCGGCAGAAATCCGCAAAGTGATTTACACGACCAATGCGATCGAGTCCGTCAACATGAGTCTGCGCAAGGTCACCAAAAGCCGTGGTTCGTTTCCCAACGACGATGCGCTAATCAAGCTGTATTATCTGGCACTACGCAACATCAGCAAGAAATGGACGATGCCGATTCAGAACTGGAAAGCGGCCCTGAACCGGTTCACCATCATGTTCGACGAGCGTATGCCCCAGCATTAACAATTTCCCGATTACACAAAATCGCGGACACCCTC
>NZ_JAXCHT010000088.1:0-1137 GCF_035984655.1 Actimicrobium sp. GrIS 1.19
CTGTGCTGGAAACGATACGACTCATTGCCGGTCTCGACGATATGGCAGTGATGGGTGAGCCGGTCCAGCAGCGCCGTCGTCATCTTCGCGTCCCCAAACACGCTCGACCATTCCGAGAAACTCAGGTTGGTGGTGATGACTACGCTGGTGTGTTCATACAGCTTGGACATCAGGTGGAACAGCAAGGCGCCGCCTGCCTGGCTGAACGGGAGATACCCCAGCTCGTCCAGAATGACGAGATCCATGCGCAACAGTGCCTGTGCCATCCGACCGGCACGGCCGTCGCGCTTCTCCTTCTCCAAGACATTGACCAAATCCACCGTCGAGTAGAAACGCACGCGCTTGCCCTGCGCGGCAATGCCGGCCACGGCGATTGCGGTGGCCAGATGGGTCTTACCAGTGCCTGGCCCACCGATCAGCACGGCGTTCTGTGCCGTGTCGGTAAATGTCAGCGTCGCCAACTGCTTGACCAGCTGCTGATCAACCATGGATGCGCCGAAATCGAACCCGGCCAGATCGCGATGCACGGGGAATTTCGCCGCGTTCATCTGGTGCCGGATTGATCGTATGCCACGGTCATTGTTCTCCGCTTGCAGAAGGTGCTCGATCAACCATTTGGATGTCGCCGTCGCGGACGTTTCCTGTGCGATGAGGTCGATCCATGCGCTGGCCATTCCGTGCAGGCGCAGATCTTTCAGTTCGGTCGTGATATCAAGCATGATCGGTCTCCGTGGTGTCGGTCGCCAGGTCATCGATGCCGCGCAGACTATCGTATCGGCTGGTATTGGCCAGTGGCACCTCGGTCAAGCGCAAGCTCGTCTCCACGCTGGCCGGAGCCGGACAGGCATGCAACCGCGCCAGAACATTGAGGACGTGTTCGGCGCTGAGCACCCCTGACTCGATGACCAGCTCGACGGCAACCAGGACAGCATCCAGACCTGCGCAGAGCACTGCGGTGAGCACTTGGGCCATGACCTTGTCGCCACCGGCATGGCGCATCAGACCTAGCCGCAACTGCTGGAGCGGCGCTGGCAAATCCGCAAAGGGAGCGCCGTTTCTGAGTGCGCCCGGTTTGCGCTCCACCAACGCGATGTAGTGCTGCCAGTCGTAGCTGATTTGACCGCGATCGCTCAATCG
>NZ_JAXCHT010000089.1:0-1015 GCF_035984655.1 Actimicrobium sp. GrIS 1.19
GGGGGTGTAAATAATTTTGTGTAATCGGTCATTTGGCAGGAGACTGCCAGCCACAAGGAAAACAATGACCAAACGCAAAGTTGTACAGCCCGACCTGATCGACCTTTTGCTCGCCGACTATCAGAAACCGGAAGACCTGATTGGCGAGAACGGGATTTTAAAGCAGCTCACCAAAGCGATTGTGGAGCGCGCTCTGCAAGCTGAACTGGCGATCCACCTGGGTCACGACAAGCATGAAGCCGTGGCCAACGAGCGCGGCAACACCCGTAACGGCAGCAGCGCCAAGACGCTCAAGGGCGATTTCGGTGCACTGCCCATCGATATTCCACGGGACCGCGATGGCAGCTTCGAGCCGCAGCTCATTGCCAAACATCAGACCCGATGGAGCGGCTTCGACGACAAGATCCTGTCGCTGTATGCGCGCGGCATGACGGTGCGGGAAATCCAGAGCCACCTCGAAGAAATGTACGGCACCGAGGTCTCGCCGACGCTCATTTCCTCAGTCACCGATGCGGTCATGGACGAGGTCAAGGCCTGGCAGGCCCGTCCCCTGGATGCGCTTTACCCGATCGTCTATCTCGACTGCATCCATGCCAAGGTGCGCGACAGCGGTGCGGTGCGGGTCAAGGCGGTCTATCTGGCATTGGGCGTGAACCTCCATGGCGACAAGGAGTTGCTGGGCCTGTGGGTGGCCCAGACCGAGGGAGCCAAGTTCTGGCTGCAGGTCGTCACCGAGCTCAAGAACCGGGGCGTGCAGGACATCTTCATTGCCTGCGTGGACGGCCTCAAAGGCTTTCCTGAGGCGATTGAAGCAGTGTTCCCGAAGACGGCTGTCCAGCTGTGCATCGTGCACATGGTGCGCTACAGTCTGAACTTCGTTGGCTGGAAACTGCGCAAGGCTGTCGCAGCCGATCTGCGCACGATCTACACGGCGGCGACTGTCGAGGAAGCTGAAATGCGTCTGGCAGAATTCGATGCCAAATGGGGCATGGAGTACCCGTCGATCGTGCAGTCA
>NZ_JAXCHT010000090.1:0-1012 GCF_035984655.1 Actimicrobium sp. GrIS 1.19
TTTTCACGCGACCAGCGGTCGGTCACGGCGGTCGCGCTGGACATGAACATCAGTCACCATACGCTAAGATACTGGATGAAAAAGAAGTCATTGGCCGAACCCAGTGTATCGGCGACAAAAGAGAAGCGCCCCCAAGACTGGACCGCTGAAGAGCAGTTGGTCGCCTTGCATGAAACCCATGGCTTGACCGGGGAAGCCTTGCAAGCATGGTGCCGCGAACGGGGCGTATTCGCCCATCACCTGGCAAGCTGGAAGGCCGCGTTTTGCGCCGGCGGAAAAGAGGCCGTACCCGGTCCGCGCGAGATGCGAACATTGAAAGATGAGATCGCAAAACTCAAGCGAGATGTCGTGCGTAAAGACAGGGCTTTGGCGGAGGCGGCCGCGTTGCTGATCCTGCAAAAAAAGTTCCGCGCGCTGTGGGAGGACGAGGCGTAATGACTACCCTTTCAGAGCGCGACCAGGTAATGGAAATGGTCGCTGATGCGATGGTCGCGGGTGCGCGCCAGGCAAACGCGTGCGAAGTCATCTCGCTTAGCGAACGGACCTTGCAGCGATGGCAAAACGATCAGGCCGCCGGGGTCGGTGACGGTCGGCCTGCGCGAGTGCAAACGCCCAGCAATCAATTGAGCTTGCTCGAACGACAGCGCTTGCTCGCTATTGCCAACTCCGCTGAATTTGGCCATCTGCCACCGAGCCAGATCGTGCCGCGGTTGGTCGATCGCGGGCAGTACGTCGCCAGCGAATCGACGTTCTACCGCGTGCTCAAGGCTGAGAATCAGCTCAAGCACCGTGGCGCGGAAAGACCGGCGAAACTGCGCAGCAAGCCGCGTGCGCTGTCGGCGACGGCGCCGGCCGAGTTGTTCAGTTGGGATATCACCTACCTACCAACACAGGTCAAGGGGATCTATTTTTACCTGTACCTGTTCATGGATATTTTTAGCCGAAAGATCGTCGGCTGGCAGACATACGACGTCGAGAGCAGTGAACTGGCCAGCGAGGTGATGCGTGACAT
>NZ_JAXCHT010000091.1:0-1004 GCF_035984655.1 Actimicrobium sp. GrIS 1.19
TCCCGAACAGGACCGTGAAACGACTTTGCGCCGATGATAGTGCGTCAACACGTGTGAAAGTAGGTCATCGTCAGGCTAAGTTATTGCTCCAAACAGAACGGCTCCCCTAAAAAGGAGCCGTTTTTCTGTCCGCTCGCTTTTTTAACTGACCTTGACCTGCTCCCCGAAATTAGTACGGCGCTAAACTAGAGTCTGCCCATGGAAGGCAGGCATGAAGAAACGTTTTACAGAGGAGCAAATCATCGGGGTCCTGAAGGAAGCCGATGCTGGGGGCAAGATAGCCGAGTTGTGCCGCAAGTACGGCATCAGTGACGCCACCTACTACAACTGGAAGGCGAAGTTCGGCGGCATGACCGTGTCGGACGCCCAGCGCTTGAAAGCGCTGGAAGCGGAGAACGCGAAGCTGAAACGGTTGCTGGCAGAGTCTATGCTGGACAACGCTGCGCTGAAAGATGTTGTTGGCCGAAAGTGGTAGGCCCACAGGAACGGCGTGCGGCAATTACGCACATCATGGTGACCCACGGGTTGGGCGTCACCCGAGCCTGTGGGCTGATCGGCATGTCGCGCTCGTCGTACCGCTACGCGGCAAAGCGGCCAAACGACGAAGCACTGAAGTCGCGTCTGACGGCACTGGCCGGCGAGAAGCGTCGATACGGCTATCGTCGGCTGCATGTGCTGTTGTGTCGTGAAGGCTGGGTCATCAACTGGAAGCGCACGTACCGGGTGTACTGCGCGGCCGGATTATCGGTGCGTCGGCGCAAGCGAAAGAGAATTGCCGGCATTGAACGCCAGCCGAAGGTGGTTGCCATGGCACCCAACATCAGCTGGTCGATGGATTTCGTCTCGGATGGGTTCGTCGACGGGCGCAGGTTGCGCTGCCTGAACATCGTCGATGATCTCACGAAGGAGGTAAGCGCCTCACGAGCGACGTCTTGACCAATTTCACTTCGTAGCGAATACGGTATTTAGCGCGAACCAGCGCCAAGCTGGCCGGCCACATTCCA